>JANYKT010000030.1 GCA_025358085.1 Deltaproteobacteria bacterium
GCTACTTTGGCACTCGCAAGAACCTCTTCGACCTGCGCCGCCTCTCAGCCGTCGAGAATCTGGACACCACTCGACGGACTAAAGAGCGAGGCTTCAACGTGGCTGCCTGACTCTTGTTTCAACCCGTTCGTCGCTCTAGGACAAAGCTCCGAGGCTGGGCTTAGCGAGCACCAGCCAGGTCGGGCCTGTCCGTTTCAACGGCTGCCAGCGGCAAGGTGAAGGAGAAGGTCGAGCCTTTGCCGAACACGCTTTCGACCGACACCTCGCCGCCGTGCGCTTCGACAATGCTCTTGACGATGTTGAGGCCCAGGCCCAGCCCCTGCTCGCGGTGGCGCGCGTCCTTCACGTCGCCCACCTGGTAGAGGCGGTCGAAGATCTTTGCCAGGTGCGCCTCGGGGATGCCGCTGCCGTTGTCCTGCACACTCACCAGCACGAAGGCCGGCCGCGCTTGCGCCGAGACGACGATCTTCCCGCCGTCGCGGCAGTGACGCTCGGCGTTCGACAACAGGTTCGTCAGCACCTGGATGACACGGTCGCGGTCGCCGAGCACCGCGGTGCCGCGCGTGACGCGCTTCTGCACGTTGAGTCGGCGCTCGAGGAAGCGCGGCCCCAGCGCCGCCACCGCCTGCGCCACCGCTTCCGCGAGGTCGAAGGGGTGGAAGGTCATCGCCTCGCGGGTGAGCTCGAAGCGCGAGAAGTCCAACAGCTCCTCGATGAAAGACTTCAGCCGCTTGCCGGAGCCCCGCGTGATCTGCAGGCACTGGCGCTGCTTCTCAGAGATGGGCCCCAGCCGGTCGGCGAGCAATAGATCGGTGTAGCCGAGCATGGTCACGAGCGGCGAGCGCAGCTCGTGCGAGACGTTGGCGAGGAAGTTGTCCTTGCGCCGGTCGGCCTCCTGCAGGCGGTCGTTGGCCTCGCGCAGGGCCCGCGTGCGCTCCTCGACGGCGCCCTCGATCAGCGCCTTCTGTTTCTCCATCTGTTCGCGCATCAGCGCGCGTTCCAACGCCAGCGAGGCCTGCAGCGCGAACGCGCTCAGCACCCCGAGGTCTGGCAGGCTCGCATCGGTCGCCTGCGGCGCGGCGATGAGGATGCCGAGCGCGGTATCGCCCGCGCCCTTGAGCGGAGCGGCCAACAGGTTGCCGAGCTTGAGCAGCTCGATCAGCTTCTCGCGCACCGGAGGCGTCGCGCGCCGGCCCCAGAGCGCGCGCAGGAAGGCGTGCGGCCGGACTTCCACCACCGGCTCCGGCGACGCGAGCAGGCTGCCGATCAGCGGCGAGCGCTGCGGGTCCACCGCCAGCTCTCGCAGCTCGGCGATGCGCTCGACCCCTACGAGCCGCATCGCCTCCTGGATCACGGCGTGCTTGTGCGAGAGGTGCGTGAGGACCAGCCCCTCCGGCTCGGACATGAGAATTCCGCTCTCGAAGCCAAGCTTGCGCAGCTCATCGGCGATGACGTGCAGCACCGGCCCGCGGGCGGTCTCGCGGCGCAGACGGCCAGCCGCGGCAGCGAGCGCCGCCTGGTTCTGCCGCGACCGCGACAGGTCGCCGAGCGCGCGCAGCCGCGCCCGCTCCTGACCAAGCTGCAGCGACGCCTCATGGCCGATGCCGCGCAGCGCGCGCAGCAACGAGCGGTGCGGCTCGCGATCGACGAAGAGCCGCAGCACCCCGGCCGACTCGGACTCGACGGTGAGAGGCACGTCGGCGCACCAGAGGTCGATGGGCGCAAGCTCGCTGCCAAGGTCGAGCGTAAGCACCGCTTCGGCGGGGCAGCGAGCGAGCCGCACCGAACGCTCCAGCCCCGGTCCGTCCGGCAGCACACCGCGCATGACAAGCTCGCGCAGCTCCCGCGCGCGCTGCTCTTTCCTGGGCTTGGTCTTGGCGAGCGAGCCGCCCACCGCCGCCACCACGCGGATGCTGGCCGGGTCCGATCGACCGCGTTGCGTCCCTGCCGTTTCCTCTTTAAAAGGCCCGAGGCCGAGCAGATCCTGCCGCAGCCTGAGCTCAGCCAGGAGCGCGCCGCAGATCGCCGCCGCGTCATCGACGATGCTCTGGCAGACGCGCTGTTCCATGGCGTGCCCTCTCTTGCGACGCCCGCCACGCTACCGCATTTGACACTCGACAGCCGCTGGCTAGACTCGCGCGCCTCTTCGAGCCTGGAGCTTTTCCGTGGATGTGAAATCGCTGGCCGTGGTGGGCGCTGGACAGATGGGCGCAGGCATCGCGCAGGTGGCAGCACAGAGCGGCGTGCAGGTCTTCCTCATCGATCTCGACGCGGCGCTGGTGCAGAAGGCGCTGCAAGGCATCTCCGCGCAGCTGCAGAAAGCAGCCAGCAAGGGCAAGCTGACGGCTGAAAACCTGGAGGCCGCGATGGCCCGGCTGCACGGGACCGGGTCTTTTGCCGACGCCGCGCAAGCCGACTTTGCCGTTGAAGCGGTGACCGAAAACGAAGGCGTGAAGAAGAAGGTCTTCGCCGATCTGGCCAAGGCGCTGCGGCCCGACGCGATCCTCGCTACCAATACTTCCTCCATTCCGATTACGCGCATCGCCGCGAGCGTCAGCAATCCGGAGCGCGTCATCGGTATGCACTTCATGAATCCGGTGCCGGTGATGCAACTGGTCGAGATCATCCGCGGCGCGCAGACGAGCGATGAGACTTATGCCACCACACGCGCGCTCGCCGAAAAGATGGGCAAGACCACCGTGGTCTCCAAGGACATGCCCGGCTTCATCGTCAATCGCATCCTGATTCCGATGATCAATGAGGCTTGCTTCGCGCTGCAGGAAGGGCTCGGCACCGCCGAAGACATCGATACCGCGATGAAGCTCGGGACCAATGTGCCGATGGGCCCGCTCACGCTCGCGGACTTCATTGGACTCGACACCTGCCTTTCCATCGCCGAGGTGCTGCACAAGGGGCTGGGAGAGGACAAGTATCGGCCCGCGCCGCTGCTGCGACAATACGTCGACGCAGGCTGGCTGGGTCGCAAGAGCAAGCGCGGCTTTCACAAGTATTGAGGATTCAAAATGGCCTCCTTCGAGAACATCCTTGTCGAGCACGACGGGCCGATCGCGACCATCACGGTCAATCGGCCCAAGTCGCTGAATGCCTTGAACAGCACCACGCTGCGCGAGCTGACGCAGGCGGTGCGCGAGCATGCGGAACAAGCGCGCGCCATCATCCTCACCGGGGCGGGTGACAAGGCGTTCGTGGCGGGCGCCGATATCAGCGAAATGAAGCCGATGACGCCGTGGAGCGCGCGCGAGTTCAGCGAGCTTGGCCACGTCGTGACTGCTTTACTGGAAGACCTCCCTTGCGCCACCATTGCCGCGGTCAATGGGTATGCGCTCGGCGGCGGGCTCGAGCTCGCGGTTGCCTGCGACATGATCTTCGCCTCCGAGAATGCGCGCTTTGGCCTGCCCGAAGTGACGCTCGGCGTAACGCCCGGGTTCGGCGGCACGCAGCGGCTGGTCCGGCTGGTGGGCAAGCTGCGCGCCAAAGAAATGATTTTTACCGGCGATATGATCGACGCCAAACGCGCGCTGGAGATTGGCCTCATCAATGGCATTCATCCGCGCGAAAGCCTGCTCGCTCATTGCAAGACGGTGGCGCAGAAGATCGCCACGCGCGGGCCGCTCGCCATCTCCCGCGCGAAGCGGCTGGTCGAGCGCGGCTATGACATGGCTCTGCGCGCCGCGAACCGGCAGGAGGCCGAGACCTTTGCGCTCCTGTTTGATACCGAGGATCGGCGCGAAGGAATGGCCGCCTTTCTCGAGAAGCGCCCGCCGAAATTCCAGGGCAAGTAGTTCCTGAAGCTTCACACCCAAGAGGATTCACCATGTTTGATTTCTCCCTGACTGATGATCAGCAGCGCCTCGTCGAGACCGCCCGCAAGTTCACCAAAGAGAAGATCATCCCGGTCGCGCAGAAGCTCGACGAGCACGGGACTTTCCCGAAGGAGATCTGCGAGCAGGCCTGGGAGATCGGCCTGATGAACGCCGAGGTGCCGTCGGAATATGGCGGACTCGGCGCCAGCACCATTGACCATGTGCTGATGGCGGAGGAGGTCAATTATGGCTGCGCCGGAATCGGCACCACGCTGCTCGGCAACAACCTCGCCGCCATGCCGCTCATCCTGGCGGGCACCGAAGAGCAGAAGAAGAAGTGGATGGGCTCGCTGGTGGACGCGCCCATCTTCGCCGCCTATGCCTGCAGCGAGCCCGACGCCGGATCGGACGTGGCCGGCATGAAGACGACCGTGCGCAAGGTCGGGAATGAATATGTAATGAATGGCACCAAGCGCTGGATCACCAATGCGCGCTACGCCAGCTGGTACACGGTCTTTGGCCGCATCGGTGACCCTGCCGGGCGCCACAAGGGCGTCACCTGCTTCGTGGTCCCGCGCGACGCGGCCGGCGTCTCGGTGGGCAAGAAGGAAGACAAGATGGGCCAGCGCGCCTCGGACACGAGCGACGTGCTCTTCGAGGACGTCAAGCTGACCCGCGAGCACTTGATTGGCGAGGAGGGGCAGGGATTCAAAGTGGCCATGAAGACCTTCGACCGATCGCGCCCATGGATCGCCGCCGGCGCCACTGGCATCATGCGCCGCGCCCTCGACGAGTGCCGCCGCTATGCGCTGGAGCGCAAGGCCTTCGGGCAGCCCATCGCGCAGTTCCAGGCGGTGCAGTTCATGCTGGCTGAGATGGCAATGAAGTATGAGGCGACGCGGCTGTTGATGTTGAAGGCGTCGTGGAGCATCGGCCAGGGCAAGCTCGATGCGATCGAGTCGTCGTATGCAAAGGCGTTCGGTGCCGATTCGGCCATGGAGGTGGCGACCGACGCGGTGCAAATCTTCGGCGGCTACGGATATACAAAAGAATATCCGGTCGAGAAGCTCATGCGCGACGCCAAGCTGCTGCAGATCTATGAGGGCACCTCGCAGATCCAGCGCATGGTCATTGCGCGGAACCTGCTCGCGCAGGCCTGAGCCGCGCGATAAGGCGCAAAGGGACGGGCGACCCGCGCGCCCGAGCCAGAGCTGCAGCCACCCGACCCCAGCCACCAAATCGCCATTGTCAGCGTCATCCCTTGCACCGACGCACGGGTCGCCCGATTCGATCTTGAGTGGTAGAATTCGCGCATGAAAATCGGAGCCATCCTCGTCGCCGCATTGCTCGCCCCGGCACCCGTCTTCGCGCACGAGAAAGCGCCTGCCGAAGCGAAGCAGCATCAAGACGCACCGAGCTCGTTCGACAAGCAGCCGCCGCCCGGGACCTGGGCGAAATGCTCAGTGTCCGGCGACGTCTTCCAGGTCGACAAGGACACCGACTTCGCGACGCACGGCGGGCGCGTCTATGCGTTCTGCTGCCCGGACTGCAGGCCAGACTTCCTCAAGAGCCCGGCGAAATATACCGACAAGAAAAAGCGCTGAGCAGCCTCCTGGCTGCCCGCACGCCCACAATTCGCGCATCGGTCGACCTACGGTCTTTGATCCGGCCGTGCGTCTGTGTACACTTCCAGGTCCATCCAACAGGCGCGGGACACCATGCAGATCGACCTCACCGATGAACAACGGTTGCTGCAAGACACCTGCCGCGACTTCGCGGCCCGCGAACTGACTCCGAACGCGAAACGGTGGGACCGCGAGCACAAATTTCCCCAGGAAGCCGTCAAAAAGGCCTTTGAACTGGGCCTGGGCGGCGTCGCGGTTCCGGAAGAGTTCGGCGGCGCCGGAATGGACAATGTCAGCTATGCGCTGGCGATCGAAGAAATCTCGCGCGGCTGCGCCTCGGTGGGCGTCACGCTCAGCGTCAACAACTCGCTCTACTGCGACCCGCTGGTGAAGTACGGCACCGCCGAGCAGAAGGAACGATTCCTCAAGCCGTTTGCCCGCGGCGAGAAGTTGGGTTGCTTTGGCCTCACCGAGCCACAGGCAGGCAGCGATGCGGCCGAACAGCGCACGGTCGCCACGCGCAAGGGCGACGTTTACGTCGTCAACGGCACCAAGAACTGGATCACCAACGGTCCAGTGGCCGACGCCATGGTCGTCTTCACCATGACCGACCTCTCGAAAGGCACCAAGGGCATCACCGCCTTCGTGGTCGAGACGGCCGCTCCCGGCTTCCTGCGGCAGAAGGCCGACGAGAAGCTGGGAATCTGCGCGTCCCCTTCGTGCACCATCTTTTTCGAGAACCTGGAGATCCCCGCGTCGCAGCGGCTTGGCCAGGAGGGCGATGGCTTCAAGATCGCCATGGGCACGCTTGACGGCGGCCGCATCGGCATTGCGGCACAGGCCATCGGCATCGGCCGAGCGGCCTTCGAAGAAGCGCGCGACTACTCCAAGGTCCGCCAGACCTTCGGCGTTCCCATCGCGCAGCACCAAGCCATCCAGTTCATGCTCGCCGACATGGCCACCGAGCTCGACGCCGCGCGCTTGCTCACGCTGCGCGCAGCCTCGATGAAAGATCGCGGCGTTCGACACTCGCGCGAGTCGGCGATGGCGAAGCTGTATGCGTCGGAAGCCGCCAACCGCGTGGCCGACAAGGCGCTGCAAATTCACGGCGGCATGGGCTACTCAAAGGAGCTCGACATCGAGCGTCATTTTCGCGACGCGCGCATCACCGAGATCTATGAGGGAACCTCGGAGATCCAGCGCATCGTCATCTCGAGCGCATTGCTGAAGTAGTTGTTGGTACGGGAGAATCAAGATGGTCGTCCAGGGTGTGGCTCCAAAGGAAGGCTGGTCAATGGGCGCTGAAACGCAGGACCAGCTGACGCCCCGCCAGATGTTCTGCGCGCCGTTGCTCTCTGCGCTGCTCTTTGGCGGCGGGAACGCCGGCATCGCCGACATTTATGTGCATATCCGGGACATCGTTCCTCTCAATGCGCGCGATTGGGAATCGAACCCGCTCGAGCGGCGACTCGCGCGTTGGCACACTTCGCTTGCTCGCGCTCTGAACGACTTCGTCAAGCTCGGCGTGTTCAGGGAAGAGGGCCACGCGCGCTGGGGCATCACCGAGAAGGGCTTCGCCGTCGCTCGCGAATTCAAGCTGGTCACCACCGACGGCGTCCTCATCGACCGTTCTTCGCTACGCAAGAGCCTTGATTCCTTCGCCTTCGAATTCGAGAAGATGTACGAGGTCAAGACGCGGGCAGTCTCGGCTCCGGCCATCAGCGACTGATGTTGTTCGAGCCTTCCGAATCGCAAGCGCTCGTCCAGGAGACCGCGCGGAGTTACGCGCAGCGGACGCTCGTCAAGCTCGCCACCCGGCTCGACCGTGAAGCGCGCTTCCCCGCGGCCCAGCTGAAAGAGCTGGCCGACCTGGGACTGATGGGCGTCAATGTCTCCGAAGCGCTGGGCGGCGCGCAGGCCGGCGCGGTCGCTTATGCACTCGCTACGATGGAGATCGCGCAGGGCTGCGCCTCCACTTCCGTCACCATGGCCGTCAACAACATGGTGGCCGAGACGCTGGTCAATTTCGGCACCGCTGCGCAGGCGCAGAAGTATGTCCCCGAGATCACCTCCGGGAGGTTCGAGGCCGCGAGCTTCGGGCTCTCCGAGTCGCACTGCGGCTCGGACGCAGCGGCGCTGCGGACGGTGGCCAGGCGCGACGGCAGCGGCTGGGTCCTGAATGGCAGCAAGCAGTGGATCACCAGCGGCGATCACGCCGGTGTCATCATTGTCTGGGCGCGCACCGAAACAGCCGGCGCGGCAGCCAAAGGCATCTCCTGCTTCCTCGTCGAAGCGGGCGCGAAGGGCCTGGGGATCGGCCGACACGAGGACAAGATGGGGCTGCGCGCCTCGTCCACGGTGTCGCTGTCCTTCGAAGACCTCCGGCTCTCGGAAGACGCGATGCTGGGCGCGCCGGGACAAGGTTTCGCCATCGCCATGGCCGCGCTGGACGGCGGGCGTATCGGCATTGCCTCGCAGGCAGTCGGCATCGGCTCAGCAGCGCTGCAGGCCGCGCTCCGCTATGCGCGGGACCGCAAGGCGTTCGGCAAACCCATCGGGGATTTCCAGGCCTTGCGCTTCATGCTCGCCGACGTCGATACGGAGCTCGCGGCAGCGCGCCTTTTGACGCTGCGTGCGGCGGCGCTCAAGGAAGCCGGGCAGCCGTTCACCCGCGAAGGCTCGATGGCAAAGCTGTTCGCCAGCGAGAAAGCCAACCGCGCTTGTGACGTGGCGGTGCAAGTGCACGGCGGGTACGGATATATCGATGAATTCCCGGTCGAGCGGCATTACCGCGATGCGCGGGTGACCACCGTTTACGAGGGCACCTCCGAGATCCAGCGCGTGGTCATCGCGCGCGATCTGCTTCGTTGAAGTTTGAGCCAGCGCATTGCCGTGCGCCTCTTCACGGATCCGCGCCGAACCTCGCGTGAACGATCCTGCGCGGAGCTAAGCGCGCTTCGCTGGCCCACTCGCTCCACGCGTGTTACTAGCGCCCCATGTCGAAGCAAAACTCCGAAGCGCTCGAGCGCCTGCGGGCCGGGCAAGAGCAGTGGCGCAAGGAAGACCTCAGCAAGGGCGTCGCCAAGAGCCCACTGCGCCGCGCCGAATTCCATACCGATTCCGGTATCCCCATTCCCGACCTGCTCACGCCCGCCGACACAGGCACGCCGAGCGACGCCGATGTGGAGAAGTACGAGCGCGACCTCGGCTTCCCGGGACAGTTCCCCTACACGCGTGGCCCGCAGCCGTCGATGTATCGCGGTCGCCTCTGGACCATGCGCCAGTTCGCCGGCTTCGGCACGCCGGAGGACACCAACAAGCGCTTCAAGTACCTCCTCGAGCACGGCATGACCGGGCTCTCGACCGCATTCGATATGCCCGCCTTGATGGGCTACGACGCCGACCACACCATGTCGCGCGGCGAGGTCGGCAAGGAGGGCGTCGCCGTCTCGACACTGAAGGACTTCGAGATCCTCTTCAGCGGTATCCCGCTCGACCGCGTCACCACGTCGATGACCATCAATGCCAGCGCCATCTTCGCGCTCTGCAGCTACATCGCGGTGGCGGAACAGAACGGCATCGCGCAGGACAAGCTCGGCGGTACCATCCAGAATGACGTATTGAAAGAATATATCGCGCAGAAGGAGTGGGTGGTCGGCCCACGGCCAGCAACTCGAGTGGTCGTCGATGTGATCGAATACACGGCGAAGCATATGCCGAAATGGCACCCGGTCTCGATCAGCGGCTATCACATCCGCGAGGCAGGAGCGACCGCCATCCAGGAGTTGGCGTTCACGCTCGCCGATGGCTTTGGCTATGTCGAAGAGTGCGTGAAGCGTGGAATGAACGTCGATGATTTTGCCGCTCGCCTGAGCTTCTTCTGGGACGTGCACAACGACTTCTTCGAAGAGATCGCCAAGTTCCGCGCCGCGCGCCGTATCTATGCGCGGATCATGCGGGAGAAGTTTGGCGCCAAAAAGCCGCTCAGCCTGATGCTGCGCACGCACGCGCAGACGGCCGGGGTTTCGCTGACCGCGCAGCAGCCTTACAACAACGTGGTGCGGACTACCCTGCAGGCTCTCGCGGCGGTGCTGGGTGGCACTCAATCGCTACATACCAATTCATTGGACGAGACCTATGCGTTGCCTACCGAGGAAGCGGCGACCATTGCCCTGAGAACACAGCAGTTGATTGGCAATGAGAGCGGCGTCGATCGCGTGGTCGATCCGCTGGCGGGGAGCTATTTCGTCGAATACCTGACCGACGAGACCGAGAAGCGCTGCCTGGCCATTCTCGGGAAGATCGATTCCATGGGCGGTATCATCCGCGCCATCGAAGAAGGATATCCGCAGCGCGAGATCGCCGACAGCGCTTATCAATGGCAACGCGAGGTCGATTCAGGCGAGCGCAAGATCGTCGGTGTCAATTCATTCAAGAGTGACAGTGGCGCGGTCATTCCCACGCTGAAGATCGAAGAAAGCGTGGCGCACGAACAGATCGAACGGCTGCAGGCGGTCAAGCGCAGCCGCAATGCGACCGACGTCGCCGACAAGCTGCGCGCCATCGAGGCCGCCTGCCGCGGCAGCGCGAACCTGATGCACCCGGTGCTTGATGCCGTGAAGGCCTATGTCACCCTCGGCGAAGTCTGCGACGTCTTCCGCAAGGTCTGGGGCGCCTATCGCGAGAAGGGCATCTTCTAGCTGCGCCAGCGCTCCTCGCGAAGGTGAGCGGGGCCAGGCCGTGCGCGTGGGCAGCCGCGATCGGCAGGAGACGATGGGCGGGGTCACGGTCCACTTCATTGATCCCGCGAGGATACCGGCGATATCGTTGCGCAGGAGCCAGTGCCAATCGCGCTCGATCAAAGCGGCACAGCTTATCTGGAAGCTTGCGTCACACGCGGCGCGGTGATGCTGGCGGAGGCCTTGGTGGTGCTCGCGGCCGGCTCCCTCCCGCGGCGCTCGCAGCGGGAGTCGCCTGGTCCGTTTCGCGCGCGCGAACTCGAGGGCCGGCTGCACCGCGCGGACCGGCGGCTGATTCCACCCGTCGCAGGCGAAACAATGCGTTTCATGCGGCTCGCAACTGATGATGGTTGACGGCACCCGCGGTCCGGCCGAGAACGACGCCATGACTCTTCAATTGTTAAACCGGATCGGGGGGGCTCGCGTCGCCTCGGTGACCGGCGGATCATTCGAGGTTCGCTCGCCCACCGACAACTCGCTGGTGGCGACGGCGCCCGCATCGTCCGCGGCCGACATCGACCGCGCGGTCGCGGCTGCCAAAGACGGCTTTGCGCTGTGGAGCCGGATGCCCGCCCCCGCGCGCGGCGAGGTGCTGCTGCGGGCGGGCCGCGTGCTGGAACAGCGCAAAGAAGAGATTGCACTTTTGATGGCGCGCGAGATGGGCAAGCGACTGGAAGAGGCGCGCGGCGACGTGCAAGAGGCCATCGATACCGCGTGGTATGCCGCGACCGAGGGGCGCCGGCTGTTCGGCCGCACCGCGCCGAGCGAGCTCTCGAGCAAGCTGGGCTTCACTGTGCGTCGACCCGTCGGCGTCGCAGCAATCATCACCGCATGGAACTTTCCCGTTGCGGTGCCCAGCTGGAAGATCTTCCCCGCCCTGGTCTGCGGCAACGCCGTGGTCTGGAAGCCGGCCGAGGAAGCTCCCGCGGTGGCGGACTTGTTTGCCGCCGCGCTCGCCGAGGCAGGATTGCCGCCCGGCGTCCTCAACGTCGTCTACGGCGATGGCGAGAGCGCGGGCGCACCGTTGGTGGCGCATCCCGGGATCTCGCTTGTCTCCTTTACCGGAAGCAGCCCGGTCGGGCGGCGCATTGCCGAGGTCGCCGGGCGCACGCTCAAGCACGTCTCGCTCGAACTCGGCGGCAAGAATCCGGTCATCGTACTGCCCGACGCAGACCTCGACCTCGCGGTGGACGGCCTCCTCTGGGGGGCGTTCGGCACCGCGGGCCAGCGGTGCACCGCCAGCTCGCGGCTCATCGCGGTCGGCGACGTCGCTGCGAAGTTGCTGCCCCGGCTCATTGCCCGCGCGCTCGAGTTGCGGCTGGGCGATCCGCTTCATCCGGCCACCGACCTGGGGCCGCTCATCAGCGAGCAGCACCGCGAGCGCGTGCATGCGCGCGTGCAGGACGCGATCCGCGGAGGAGCGCGCCTGTTGTGCGGCGGCGAGATTTCGCGCGACCCGCGGCTGGCCGCCGGCTGGTTCTACCCGCCCACCATTCTGGAGACCGCGCGCGGGACGCCCATCGCGCTGGAAGAGGTGTTTGGCCCCGTGCTCACGGTGCTGCGCGCGGACTCGCTCGAAGAAGCAATCGATATTGCCAATGAGGTCGAGTTCGGGCTCAGCTCGTCGATCTATACGCGTGACGTGAGCGCGGCCATGCGCGCCGTCGAGCGAATCGACGCGGGCATTACCTATGTCAATGCGCCCACCATCGGCGCCGAGGCGCACTTCCCCTTCGGCGGTGTCAAGCAGACGGGCAACGGCCACCGCGACGGCGGCTGGGCTCCGTATGAGTTCTTCTCCGAGGTGAAGACGGTTTACATCGACTACTCGGGGAGATTGCAGCGGGCGCAGATCGACAATCGCTTATAAACGGTCGCGCAGGTCTTCAGCCCGCGGCCGCCCACGCCGCCGCGGCTGCCGCGCCGTGGAGGATGCGGATCGACCGCACGCGCTCGCCCAGCAGCAGCGCGCTCTGGACCGTGATCGGCGCCACCCGGCTCCCGCAGAGCAAGAGTTCGTGAGCCAGCAAGTCGCCCAGCACGCGCCGGTCGTCGAGCGCGGCGGCAGCCCGGAAGTCGTCGCGCTCCAGCAGGGACTCTATGCCGCTCTTCTTTGCCGCGAAGCGCTCCCGCGCCAAAGTGCGCAGATCGTGGGGCGTGTGTCGGCAAAAGAATCGGACACTCGTCGACCGGGCGCGGATGCAGCACGCGTGAGGCCCAGCGGCGCAGCGTCATCACCCTTGGACGCGCCGCCGGTCGTGCGATTCAGGCCTTCGCCGCGACAATCGCGGGAACTCGATCTCGGCGAAGCTTGCCTCAGGCGGGCTTCTGCTTCACTGCCTGCAGGTCAATGTCGATGTCGACCGTGGTGCCCACCAGGACGCCGCCGGCCTCGAGAGCCTGGTTCCACTTCAATCCGAACCCGGTGCGGTCGATCGCGGTCGTGGCCGAGAAACCGATGCGCTCGGTCCCCCACGGATCCTTGCCACGGCCCGAAACCTCGGCGTCGAGCACGACCTCTTTCGTCACCCCGTGCAGCGTCAGGTCCCCGGTGATGCGGGCCTTGTCCGAGCCGTGGGTCACAACGCTGCGGCTCTTGAACTTGAGCTCCGGGAACTGCCCCACGTCGAAGAAGTCCGGCGACTTGAGGTGATTGTCGCGCTGCTGGTCGGAAGTATCGATGCTGGCTGCGTCAATGGTCACTTCGACCTGCGAAGCGCCCAGGTTTTGCGGGTCGAGTCCGAGCGTGCCGGTCCATTTGCCGAACTTCCCGCGCACCTTGGCGAAGACCATATGGTGGACGGTGAAGGTGATCTGCGAGTGGGTCGTGTCGATGTTCCAGCTGTCGGCCATAGATGCATCTCCGTGAGAAGGTACGAAAAGGAAGCAGCTTCCTTTTAGGAAGTTTGGATGATGGAGGCGTGCAAGCGATTCCCCTGAGGTTTAGAATGTTCCCTATGAGTCACCCGATTTGTCCCCGTTTCGAGGCTGCTGCCGACCTCCTCGGCCGGCGCTGGGCGGGGCTGGTCGTGCAGGCGCTGCAGTCGGGGCCGGCCAAGTTCTCGGCGCTGTCGATGCAACTGCAAAGGGTCGGTGACCGCATGCTGTCCGTCCGCCTGCGTGACCTCGAGGAGCACGGCGTGATCGAGCGCAAGCTGCTCCCCGACCGCGGTGTGGAGTACCGCCTGACGCGCAAGGGTCGTGCGCTTGGCCGGGTGAAGGCGGCGCTGGGGCGCTGGGCGGAACAGTGGGTCGATATCCCGCATCGCGGAGCGCATCCATGAGCCACGTCAACCCCATCGCGGACCGGATCTTCCTCGAGACCACGCGCCGCTTCGCGCCGCCAAAGCTCGCGCGCGACGACGTCCGCACCGCGCTGCTCCTCGCGCAGGTCGCTCCGGGCAAGCCGGTGGCGGACCTGGGCTGCGGCTACGGCCGCCACCTCGCCGAGTTGGTGCTTGCCGGGCACACGCCGCTGGGAATCGACCGGAGCGCGCTCTTGCTCAGGGAGGCCGGTCGAACCGGGACGCAGCTCCTCCAGGCTGACTTGCGGCAGCTCCCCCTGCACGAGGGAACGCTCAGCGCCGCCTTCTGTTTCTACAGTTCCATGTTTCTCGGCACCCACGACGATGCGCGCGCGGCGCTGGCCGAGGCGGCGCGTGTGCTGCGCCCGGGCGGCTCGCTCGTCTTGACGACCGACAACCCGGTGCGGCTGGCGGCACGCCCGCGCGCTGAGTTCTCCGAAGAGGTGCCGGGACTGGGCCGAGTGGTCGAGCACAGCACGTACGATGCGGCTGCCAATGTTGACACGGTAACCAAGCGAGTCACCACGGCGGGAGGCGAGGTGCTTTCGGCGACTTTCGTCATCAGGTATTATGCGCCGTCCGAGCTTTCGGCCCTGGCGCAGGCCGCTGGACTCTCGCTGCAGAAGTTATGGCCCGACGCGCCGCTCACCGAGGCGACCCCGCAACTCGTCGCCCTGCTGGAGAAACGAGAGCAATGACCGACGCACGGAAGGTTCGCATCCTGGTGGCAAAGCCCGGCCTCGATGGCCACGATCGCGGCGCGAAGATCATCGCGCGGGCCTTGCGGGACGAAGGCTTCGAGGTCATCTACACCGGCTTGCACCAGACGCCGGAGATGATCGTTGCGGCAGCCGTGCAGGAGGACGTGGACGGCATTGGCCTCTCCATCATGTCCGGCGCCCACATGACGCTCTTCCCCGCGGTCATCGACTTGCTCAAGGCGCAGCAGGCCGACGACGTCGTCGTCTTCGGCGGCGGCATCATCCCCGACGCAGACATCGGCGCGCTCAAGGTGCTCGGGGTGCGGGAGATCTTCACGCCGGGCGCCACCACCAAGTCGATCGCGCAATGGGTCCGCGGCAACGTGCGGCCACGAGGATAGGCCGTGGACGGTTTTGCTCTCAAGCCAGTCGAGCTCTACGAAGTCGGACCGCGTGACGGCCTGCAGAACGAGGCGGCGCGGCTCCCGGTCGAAGCCAAGCTGCGCCTGATCGACGCCATCGCCGCGGCGGGCCTGTCGCGCATCGAGGTGGGCTCGTTCGTCCGCGCCGACTGGATCCCGCAACTGGCGGACACCGACGAAGTCGCGCGCCAACTGCGGCCGTGGCCGGGCGTGCGCTTTTCGGCGCTGGTGCCCAATCGGCACGGCCTCGACCGCGCCCTCGCCGCCGGCCTGCGCGAGGTCGCGGTCTTCATGTCTTCGACCGAGGCGCACAACCGCAAGAACACGAACAAGAGCATCGCCGAATCGCTTGAACTCTTCCACGAGATCGTGCCGGTGGCTACGCAGGCGGGCACGAGGGTTCGCGCCTACCTCAGCACCGTCTGGGGTTGCCCTTACGAAGGCAAGGTGGACCCGCGCCGGTCGCTGACCATCGCGCTTGCGCTCAAGGAAATGGGCTGCGGCGAGATCTCGCTGGGCGACACCATCGGCGTCGGCAATCCGCGCCAGACGCAGGAAATCGTCCGGATGTTCTTCGCGGCTGGCTTCGGCCCGGGCGAGTTGGCGCTGCACCTCCACGACACCAACGGCACCGCGCTCGCCAACACTCTCGCGGCCCTGGACCTGGGCGTCCGCATCTTCGACACCAGCATCGGCGGCATGGGCGGCTGCCCCTACGCACCCGGCGCGGCAGGCAATCTTGCCACCGAGGACGTGGCGTCGATGCTGGCCGACATGGGGGTCTCGACCGGCATCGACTTGGAAAAGCTCATCGACGCAGGCGAGCTGGCGCAAGAGTTGATCGGCCGCAAGCTGACCGGTCGCCGGCTGCAGGCGGCGCTGGGCCGCAGGGCGGGCACCGAGGCGCGGCGGGCGGCTTCCACGTGAAGCATCTGCTTGTTGAAGATCGCGGTGCGGTGCGCCTTTTGACCATCGATGGTGAGAAGCAGCTCAATGTGCTCTCGCGCGCGATGGTGGCCGAACTGGGCGAGGAGGCCGCGCGAGCCGCAAGAGACCCTGCCGTGCGCGCGGTGGTGATCACCGGCGCGGGCACCAAGGCGTTCTGCGCCGGTGCGAACTTGAAGGAGCGGCAGGGCTGGACTGAAGACGACGTTCGACGCTGGCTGGTCGAGCTGCACGAAGGATTGCGCGCCATCGAGCGGTGCCCCAAGCCCTGGATCGCGGCCGTGAACGGGCTCGCGCTCGGGGGCGGGTGTGAGCTTTCGCTGGCGTGCGACTTGCGGGTGGTCGATCCCGCGGCGCAGCTCGGGCTGACCGAGGTGAAAATCGGTGTGATTCCTGGTGGCGGCGGGACGGTGCGGCTCGCGCGGGTCATCGGCCTCGGACGCGCGCGCGACCTCATCCTCACCGCGCGGCGGGTGGACGCGGCTGAGGCGCTGCAGCTCGGGCTGGCGAATCGGGTGAGCGTCGCCGGGCAATCCGTAGCGGCAGCCGTGGATCTCGCCGAACAGATTGCGGCCAACGCGCCGGTGGGCGTGGCCGCCGCGAAAGAGGCTCTCGAAGACGCATGGGACTTGTCGCTCGACGCAGCGCTGGCACGCGAACGCGAGCTCTATGAAAGACCGCTGCTGAGCGAGGACCGTCTCGAAGGCTTGCGGGCCTTCGCGGAGAAGCGTTCGCCGCGCTGGCTAGGCCGTTGACAGCAGCGCTGTCCGGGCCCGAGCCCGGCTTTGCTGGCGGCCGAGACCCATCACTCCATCAGCAGCGCACTCGGCGCGAAGTAAGTCACGAGCGTGACCACCGCCATCGTCGACTCCTCTTCCGAGCCGGCGCGCATGCCGTCGAAGCGCGCCAGGAAGATGAAATCCTTTCCGGGCTCGAGAAAGGGATCCGGCTGGGGGATGCGCCCGAGCGCCTGTCGCCCGGTGATGAACTTTTCGTTGACGAACTTGCGGTTGAGCCAAACCGAGTCGCTCTGGTATCGCTGGTCCTCGGTCACACGGCCGGAGATTTTGCCGAGACGGCTGCTGGTCCCCTCGCCGGAATAGGTGGTCGCAGACTTGCCCTCGTCGCGGCGCTTCAAGTCGACCTCGTATTCATGCGTCGACGCGTGAAGGCTGCTCTCATGCAGCAGGGCAGTGTGCTGGCCGCCGTCGGACTTCAGGTCGCTCAGCTCCGCACGGAGCAGCACAAAGCGCCCCTTGTAAACGCCAGGCTGGCGCATCGCCGCAGCCAAAGTGAAGATGGGCACCCGGCTCTTCTGCAGCGTGGGCAAGTCGCCCTCGACGTCTCCGCCGCGGAGCGCGATCACATGGGCGACCAGCTTGGCTGCGTCCGGTCGCTGCTGCAGGTCGTCGTCCCAGGCCCCGTTCGCAATCAGTTGAAGATTGGTGAACTGTCCTCGCGGCCAGCGCGCGCGCTCGACGCAGCCCTTGAGAGCGTTCCAGCCGAGCTCAGGGGACTCGTGCTGCAGTTGGCGCGCGCCGCGCTCGCAGTCGGCGGGCTGCGCGAAGTCGCTGGCCCAGGACCGGGCGTTGAAAGCCGACGCTGGCGGGCGCGCAGCTCTAGCCGGGGCCAGCGCCGTGGGCACTAAAGGAACGATGGGATCCGCCGTCGCGCAGGCAAGAACAAACGGCAACAGCAACAGGCGGCGCATGAGGACGGCTCGTAGATCTTGTTGGGCGTGACAGCGGGATGAAATGCGGGTTCGGGCGGCTTCGTCTCTTCTGGCGGGCTGCGGAGCGCAGCAATGACGAGCACTCCTTGCCGCAGGCGTGTGCGGCCCGATTGTAGACGGCGAGCAGCGCCTCTACGCAGGGTTTCGCGGCGGCCGTGAGCCTTCCCTGGTTATCAACCACTCGGGCGCGGCCCTGCAAGGTGCAGACGCGCGACTCGCTCACCGTCTTGATTCCGCGCTCGCACTCTCTCTGCGCACCGGGATCTTCGAGGTCGCAGCCGAGCATGGCGTCTTGCATGGAGCGCGCGTTCGCGGCTGCCATGTTATGGCCGGGCGGTGTCTGTTGCCCCTCGAAGGAGCACGGCTCGCCATGGCCGATTTTGTCCAGAGTACAAGCGAAGGCCGTCACGCTTTCGTCGGCCTGCATGGGCGCCGGAGGCACGGCTGGCATGTCGCTGACCGAAGGAGCAACTGCAGGTGCCGAGAGAACCGCGGCAGTCAAGAGCAGGACAAGTGACATGGCCTCGCAGCATACAGCACAATGGCCGCTCGTCCTGAACTGTGCTACTCCGCCTTGTCGAGCGTCAGCTTGTCATCCTGGACATTCACCGTGACCTTGCCGCCCGGCTCCAGGTCGCCGAAGAGGATACGCTCCGCCAGCGGCTTCTTCATCGCCTGCTGGATGAGCCTGCTCATCGGACGCGCCCCGAACTGGGGTGAGAAGCCGTGCTGCGCGAGCCAACGGCGGGCAGCGGGCGACAGCTCCAGCTCAACTTTTTTCTCCCGCAGCTGCACGCGCAGTTCGTCGACCTGCTTGTCCACCACCTTTTCGATGATGTCCTCGGGCAGCGAGGAGAAGGCGATCCAGCCGTCGAGACGGTTGCGGAATTCGGGACTGAAGGTGCGCTCGATGGCCGCCTTGCCCTGACCGCCGCCGCCGCTGACGTCGAGGGAGAAGGCGTCGCTCGCGTCGCCGGTTTTGGTTCCTTGCAGCATGAAGTTTCGGCCGCCCGAGCCGAAGCCCATCCGCGCGGAAGACATCTCGCGGGCGCCCGCGTTGGTGGTGAAGATGAGAACCACGTGGCGGAAATCCGCTTGCCTGCCGTTGTTGTCGGTCAGCGTGGCGTGGTCCATGACCTGTAGCAGCAGATCGAAGAGGTCGTGGTGCGCCTTCTCGATCTCGTCCAGCAGCAGGATGGCATGCGGCGACTTGCGGATGGCGTCGGTGAGCATCCCGCCTTGATCGAAGCCGACATAGCCGGGCGGGGCGCCGATGAGCCTGGAGACGGTGTGCTTCTCCATATATTCGGACATATCGAACCGAATCAGCGGCACGCCCATGATCCGGGAGAGCTGGCGCGCAAGCTCGGTCTTGCCGACGCCGGTCGGACCCGAGAAGAGGAACGAGCCGATAGGCCGGGTCGGCGAGGCCAGGCCGGAGCGGGACAAGAGAATGGCGCTCGCCAGCGCTTCGATGGCGGCGTCCTGGCCGTAGACGACTTTCTTCAGCTCCGGCCCCAGCGCCTTGAGCGAGGTCTTGTCGTCCGAGCTGACCGACCGCGCCGGGATGCGCGCGATCTTGGCGACCACCTGCTCGATCTCGTGGACGCCGATGATGGCGACGCGCTGCTCTTTGGGGATGATTCGCTGAAGCGCGCCCGCTTCGTCGATGACGTCTATGGCCTTGTCGGGCAAGTGCCGATCGACCAGGTGCTTGGCGCTCAGGTCAACGGCGGCCTCGAGCGCTTCGGGCGAGAACTTCACCCCGTGGTGCTCCTCGTAGCGGGTCTTGAGCCCCTGCAGAATGGTGACGGCCTCGTCGCGCGACGGCTCGAGGACTTCGATCTTCTGGAACCGTCGTGCGAGCGCCTTGTCGCGATCGAACGAGGCTTTGAAGTCCGAGAAGGTCGTCGAGCCGATGCAGCGCAATTCGCCGTTCGCCAGCGCCGGCTTCAAGAGGTTGCTCGCGTCCATCGAGCCGCCCGAGGTCGCGCCCGCGCCCACCAGCATGTGGATCTCATCGATGAAGAGGATGGCTCCTGGCTTGGCCGCGAGCGCCTTCACCACCGCCTTCAGCCGCTCTTCGAATTGCCCGCGAAACTTGGTGCCTGCGAGGAGCGCGCCCAGGTCAAGCGCATATAGAGGTGCGCCCTTGAGGATCTCCGGAACCCGGTCTTCGTGGATCCAGATGGCGAGGCCTTCAGCGATGGCGGTCTTTCCCACCCCCGGCTCGCCCACCAGCACCGGATTGTTCTTGCGACGCCGGCAGAGCACCTGAATGGTCCGCTCCAGCTCCACCTGCCGGCCGACCAGCGGGTCGATCCGACCTTCTGCCGCACGCAGGAGCAGGTCGACACAGTAGGCGGCCAGCGGATCATCGGCGGCCCCGCCTTCCTCGTCCTCGGACCCGGCCTCGGCGTGCAGCCGGCCCTCGTCGTCGCTCTCGCTTTCACCGCCGCCGACTGGCGAGAGGCCGCGCGGGTCGCTGATCTTGAGCGCGCCGTGCGAGATGTAGCGCAGCAGATCGAGCCGCGAAACGCCCTGCCTCTCAAGGATGAAGAGGGCCTGCGAGTCACGCTCACGATACATGGCGACCAGCACGCTGCCCGAGTCGATCTGATCCTTGCCCGACGACTGCACCTGCATGGCGGCCCGCTCGAGCACGCGTTGGAAGGCGCGGGTGAATTCGGGC
>JANYKT010000066.1 GCA_025358085.1 Deltaproteobacteria bacterium
CTGCTGGTAGACGATGGAGCGTACGAGTGCGGCAAACGGACTCGACAGCTTCGAAGGCTCCATCGCATAAGGCCCGCAGCGAGCGATGAAGCGCGCGAGCTTCTTGTCGGCAGCGCAAACCGCACGCACCGCTGTCTCGGCCTCGAAGGCCGTCACCAAAGCTGCTCGAAGATCATGCGCTCGAGGATAGCTTGTTTATTGAATGGCGAAAGAGCGCATCGAGAGCGTGCCGTACTGGAACCCCTCGAAGACAGGTGTTGCCCGCTCGCCGGGCTGCGCGGAGGCCAGCACGACGAGCAGCGGTTCGAAGTGCTCCAGCGTCGGCGCGGCCAGCCGGGCCCCGGGCGCTCGCGATAGATCGACGTCGAGTGATTCGATCGACTTCGCCAGCCAATCGTCAAACTCACTGGCCCACGCCTGCACCGGCGCCGTCTCTGCAGACAGATCAATACGGCGCAAGTTGTGAACCGCGCCGCCGCTGCCGATCAGCAGCACGCCCTCGTCGCGCAGTGGAGCGAGGGCGCGGCCGAGCGCCCGCGGGTCGCCGGCCAGTGCGACCTGCACCACCGGCACCTCGGCGTCGGGATACATCAGCCGCAGCGGCGTCCAGGCACCGTGGTCGAGGCCACGTCGCGGGTCGATCACCGTGCCGGGAACCAGCTCCGCGATGCGGCGGGCGAGGTCCGGAGAACCCGGACAGGGATAGCGAACCTGGTAGAGTTCGGGAGCGAAACCACCAAAGTCATAGATGAGCAGCGGCGCGGCGCTGCCAGTGACGCGCGGGTCGCGGCTCTCCCAATGGGCGGAGACTATTGCGATGGCGCGGGGACGAGGCATGCGCGCGGCAAAGGCCCGCAGCGCCCGGGCGAACTCGCCTTCCGTCTGGAGGGCGGTGGTCGGGGCCCCGTGGGAGACGAACAGCGCTGGGACGCGGGCATGCATACGGACTGTATACCTGCCGCGACTGCCTTGACTAGACGGTGTTCGTAAAGCGGCGCGCTGCCTTGCGCACCACGGCTGCGAGCTCTGCCGGCTCTACCGGCTTGACGAGCGCCTCCACCGCGCCCAGCTCCCGGGCTGCGTGGAGCCGCGCGCCCATGGCGGAGATGGCGATCACCGGCGCTCGCCACCCAGGCTGCGCCTGGTGTTGCTGGATGAGACCGAGTCCGTCGAGCACCGGCATCACCAGATCCGTCACCACCACATCGGGGTGCAGCTGCTCGATGAGCTGGAGGCCTTCACGGCCATGGTGGGCAACGGCCACGCTCAGCCCCTCGCGCTCCAACGCCATCTGGGTGACGACGGCAAGGTCTACGTCGTCTTCGACCAACACAACTAGCAAGCGGGGCTCCATGCAAGCGAAACGTCAGGACGAGGACACAAACGGGCTGCTCGTTTAGACCCGCCGGGACAGCGAAGCAAGAGTTGCTTGCGTTTAGCTACCACTCGCGCGCAGAAATACGTAGTGCTCATGACCACCATGCAACCGGCCGGCAAGCTGGTCCTCGTCGTCGACGATTTCACGGACAACCGTGAGATGTACTCGGAGTACCTGGCGTTCTCAGGGTTCCGCGTGATCCAGGCAACGAATGGCCGCGAGGCGGTGGAGACCGCCAGGGCTGAGCGCCCCGACATCATCATCATGGATCTTTCGCTGCCGGTGATGGACGGCTGGGAGGCCACGCGGCTCTTGAAGGCTGATGAAGGAACGCGCGACATCCCGGTCGTGGCTCTGACCGGTCACGCTCTGGCGGCGAACTCCAAGGAGGCGCGGGCGGCTGGGTGCGATTCGTTTCTGACCAAGCCCTGCATGCCCGACAAGCTGGTGGTCGAGATCGAGCGCATGCTTCAGAGTGGGACGCTCTGCATCTCCAGCAAGCCCTGAGCGTGGGAGCGCGGCGTGTTACCAGCCGCGCCTGACGATTCGACTACGCACTTGTCCAGCGCTGCTGTGCTCGCTCGCGCCATTCCTCGCGCGCGCGGAGTTCGAAGCAATCGGCTTTTCGAAAGACGACGCCTACGTCGCGTTCGTTGAGCATGGTACCAGCGAGGGTTGGCCAGCATGCGCTCGGGCGCATCGGAGAGGACTTCGCCCGAGGCCACCCGGGCGACGCGTTTTGGATCTGATAACGGCTCTTCGGTCACCTCTGGTTCGGCTCGGACTGAGGGGAAGGTCTCCGATTCCGCGGCGGCGACGCTCGACGGGGCGCGCCTGGATCTCGACCAGGCCGCGCGGGTCCAGCTTCTCTCTGGAGCGCTTTAGTCCGGTGCGCGGTAGCGACGCAGCGACGGCACCAGCGCGGCCACCAGCACGGCAGCGACGGCACAGACGAGTCCCCCGGACCAGACCGAGATACGCGGCGTGAATGCCTTGGCCACCGCGCCCGCTTCGACTTCGCCCAGCTGCGGGCCGCCGGTAAAAAAGATCATATTGATCGACGTCATCCGGCCGCGCAGCTCGTCCGGCGTGAGTAATTGCCGCAAGGTCTGGCGGATCACCATGCTGACCGTGTCGGCGGCGCCAGAGGCAGCGAGAGCGACGAAGCCCAGCCAGAACCAGGGCGCGGCGCCGAAGACTGCAATCGCGATGCCGTACGCAGCCACCGACGCGAGCATGATCGCGCCTTGTCTCTTGATGGGCGGCAGTACGGAGAGCACGGCGCCGGCGATGGCGGCGCCCACCGGTTGCGCGGTGTAGAGCAGGCCCAACCCGCGCGGGCCGACGCGGAAGAGCTGGTCCGCGAAGATGGGCAAGAGCAACATCGAGCCGCCGAGGAAGGTAGCGACGAAGTCGAGCAGCATGGTGGACCAGATGAGCTTTGATTTGATGATGAAGCGGAGTCCCTCCAGAGCGGCGTGCGCGCTCACCTGCGCGAGGCCGCGACCGGGAGCGCGGTGCTTCATTGCCAAGAGCGCGGCGATGACGGCGCCGAACGAGAGGACGTCGAAGAGATAGATGGGCAGCACGCCGAGCGACGCCAGCAACAGGCCGCCGAGCGCGGGCCCGGCGACGGTCGCGACCTGGAAGACGGTTGCGTAGAGGCTGAGCGCATTGGGCAGCTCCTCGCGCGTGACCAGCTGGGGAATCAAGGCCTGACGCGCGGGGAGGTCAAAAGCATATCCAGCTCCGGCAAAGGCGGAGAGCCCGTAAATGGTCCATTGGCTGACTGAGCCTGCATAGGTTGCCCCGGCCAGTCCGAGCGAAGCGATCGCGAGCGCGCCCTGGCTGATGAGCATCAATAGGCGGCGGTCAATCGCGTCCGCGACCACGCCGCCCCCCAGCGCGAAGACGAGGACGGGGATCACGCGGAAGAAGCCGAGCATTCCAAGTGCGAGCGGCGAGTGGGTCAATAGATAGAGCTGCCACACCACCGCGACCTCGTTCATGCGCGAGCCGGTGAGGGAGATGGCCTGTCCGGCGAGCAGCAAACGGAAGTCGCGCGAGCGGAGCGCCGTGAAGCGAGAGGTCAAGGCGCGCGGTCTGGCGAGCGCGGGAGTTGGACAGGGTGCAGCTGCTCAGGCGTGGTTTGCAGGAAACGCACAATGGCGTGCTGCACGCCTTCGTCGAGCAGAAGCTCCGCGTGCTCCGCGCGCGTCTCGAAAACCTGCGAGCCCTCGAGCGCCGCGCTGGTGACGAGCACGCTGCCGTCCCCGTCGGCCCGGTCGGGGTGCTCGAGATCTTCCGGATGAACGACCTCAATCGTCGGCCGGCCGGTACCGATCACGGTCAGCACATCCTTTGTCCCGCGCGAATCGGCGAGCGCGGACCAACTCTCGCTGTGCACGCCGAGCATACGAGTCAGCTGCGCGCGATAAGCAGGGTCTGCCTGCAAAACCGGGTCCGCAAAAACGCCCCAGCGCTGGCGCAGCCAGGTTTCCGGATTGTTGAAAGTTCCCTCGGGTGGCAGCAATTGAAAGGCCGCCGGGAAGCTGAACAACGCCTCTTTCGCGAGCAGCGCTTTGTTGCGGCCCGTCTTGGTACCGACGAGAAAGTCATTCATGATCTGCGCGCCGCCGCGAAATGGCGTGCCGGCGAAGACCACTCGCCGCACCTTGGGCGCGCCGCTGTGCAGGCAGTGCATCGCTACCAGGCCGCCCATGCTGTGCGCGACCAGATCGACCCGCTCAACCGGAAGCCGCGCGATGGTGTCGCACAGTTCGCGCGCGGACTCGCGAATGTCCTGGCGCCAGTCATAGCCAAAAGCGACCACGCCGGGCAGCGCTCCGCGCGCGAATTCGAGGAAGCCGAGATAGATGTCTTTGTGCATGAAGAGCACGCCGAGCCTGGTCATCGGGCCGTCGGGGTGGAGGGGCCCGAAGGTCTTTGCAGCCCGCTCGCCTTCAAAAGGCAGCGCCAGCGACCGGTCTCCGGATTTCAGCACCTCTTCGGGATTGAGCCAGGCGCGCTCGCCGTGCTCGTCGACCAGGAAGCTGCCTTTGTATCCGGGCACCAGGATGGTCGCGACGGCGCCCGAAGGAGCGGGCAGGTCCGGCCGCGGCGCGACGCTGCAGCAAGGCAGGCAGGAAAGCAGGCAGCAAAGGGAAATCAAAAGCCCATTCATGCACGGATCATTGCACGCAGCGCGGCGAGCGTGTCGGCTTCCGGCGGCGTCTTGTCGATTCGCCAGCGCGCGATGCGCGGGAACCGGACGGCGATACCGCTCTTGTGGCGCGTACTCTCGGCGATGCCTTCGAAATGAAGTTCGAAGACGTGCACCGGCTCGACATGGCGCACCGGCCCGAAGCGCTCGACGGTGTGCTGGCGGATCCAGCGATCGAGTGCGTCGACCTCTTCATCGGTCAGGCCGGAGTATGCCTTCGCTACCGGCACCAGCACCCCCGCGTCCCATAAGCCAAAGGTCAGGTCGCTGAGGAGCGTGGCGCGGCGTCCCGAGCCAGGCTGCGCGTAGAGCAGCACCGCGTCGATCGTATAGGGGTCAATCTTCCACTTCCACCAGTCGCCGCGCTTGCGCCCGACGAGATATGCCGAATCAAGTTTCTTCAGCATCAAACCTTCGACCGCGCGCTCGCGCGAATGCGCGCGTTCGGCCGCCAGCGCTTCCCACGAGGGAGCCGTCACGGGCGCAGAGAGCGTGAGCCGCTCCTGCGCTGCCTGTGAGACCAGCCGCTTGAGCCTCGCGCGCCGCTCGTGCAGCGGCAGCGTGCGCAGGTCGGTGCCGTTCTCCTCGAGCAGATCGTAGGCCATGAACGCGGCGGGCGCCTCGGCGAGGATGCGCGGCGTGAGCTTCTGCCGGCCGATGCGCCGCTGCAGCACCGCGAAGGGCAACGGGGCTCCATGGGCGAACGCCAGCACCTCGCCGTCGAGAACGCAGCCGTCGGGCAACGCGCGCGCCAAGTCGTGCAGATCGGGAAAGCGATCGGTGATCAGCTCCTCGCCGCGCGACCAGAGCCAGGCCGTCCCTTGTCGCCGCACCAGCTGCGCCCGGATGCCGTCCCACTTCCACTCGGCGAGCCAGAGCGCGCGGTCGCCCAGCACGTCCGGCGCTTCCTGCAAAGGCGAGGCGAGGAAGAACGGATAGGGCTGCGAGTGGTCAGTCTCGCTTGCGCCCGGCCGGAGCAGGTCTTCGAACAGTGCGGCGCCCGGCGTCCAGGTGCCCATCAGGCGATGCGAGAGCACCGCCGGCGCAAGTCCCGCGCGGATCGAAAGCGCGCGCACCGCGAGAGTGTCCGAGACGCCCACGCGCAGCTCGCCGGTGACGAGCTTGTTGAGCAGGAAGGTTTCGCGCACGCCCAGCGCGGCCCACAGCCCGGTGACTGCCGCGCGTTTCGCCGCTTCGTCAGCGTCGCGCAAGGGAAGGAGGAGGCCCTCGATCAGCCCGGCGAGAGGCAAGTCGGCCGCGCCTGTTTTGGGAATGCCTGCCGATTCAAGAGGAAGCATCACCGGTTCGAGCGAGCCGTCGGCGCGGCCGGGTCGCGAAAAGAGCTCCGCCGCGCGTCGAGGAACAGCGTCGAGCAGCAGCGCCACGGTCTCGGCGAGGTCGCCGACCACGCCACTGGATTCGTCGAACAGCCAGGGCGGCGTGCCGGTCTCCTCGATGGCCCAGACGGCGAGAAGCCGCGGCGTGATCAGCCGCTTCAGTCGCCGGCCCGAGAGGAAATACAGCGCCCACGCGGCGTCGGCCGGCGCGGCGGCGTGAAAGTACGCCACCATTGCCGCGACCTTCGCGTTGGTGGAAGTGGTGCTGTCGAGCGCTTCGTAAAGCGCGGCAAAGCGCCTCAATCGCCCTCCGCATCGGGCTCGCGCAGAAGCGACACCGCCCGCGCATCGAGTCCGCGCTCCTCCCGCAGATAGCGAGACAATGCATCTCGATACCCGTGCGCTACCAGCACGCGCGAGCAGCCGGTCTCTGCAATGGTCCGCAGCACGCCTTGGAAGTCTGCATGATCCGAGATGACAAACCCGCGGTCGAACCCGCGCCGCCTGCGGGTGCCGCGCACGCGGAGCAGGCCCGAGGCGAAGGCGGTCTCGAAGTCCCCGAAGCGTTTCATCCAGGGCGAGCCGCGCGCGGTGATGGGCGCCAATACAAGCTCTCCGGCAAATCGCTTCTCGTCACCAATCAAGCGCGTCGGCAAGAGCTTCACGCCGGCGGCGCGATAGACCTCGCAGGGGATCTCGAGGGCACCGTGAATGAAGCAGGCGCGATCGGTCTTGCGCAGAAGTTCGGCCAGCAGCCGCTGCGCCTTGCCCAGGGCATAACAAAAGAGCACCGACGCCTTGCCGGCATTGCCGGTCCACCAGTCGAGAATTGCGCCTGCAACCGCAGCCGGATCGTCCCAGCGAAAGATCGGCAGGGCGTAGGTCGCCTCGGTAATGAAGACGTCGCAGCGCAGCGTCTCAAAAGGGAGACAGGTCGGGTCGGGCTCACGCTTGTAGTCGCCCGAGCAGACCCAGACTCCGGAGGTCCCGTGCTCGAGCCGCACCTGCGCGGAGCCCAGCATGTGACCCGCGGGATGAAAAGAGAGCGTGACGCCGTCAATCGAAAGCCGCTCGCCATAAGCAAGCGTCTGAATCCGCGCGTCCGCACCCAGCCTGCGCCGGAGCAATGGGGCGCAATCGGTCTGGCATAGATAGAAATTGCTGCCGGCGCGCGCGTGGTCGCCGTGCGCGTGCGTGATCACGGCCCTTTCAACGGGCAACAGCGGATCGATTACGAAGCGGCCGGAGGGACAACCCAGCCCCTCCGGCGTCTCGATGAGCAGGTCCGCCATTGCCGCTAACAACTATCCAATGGACGCGTCCGCCCCGGGTCGCCCTGGGCCTGCTCAATCTGCTCGAACAAATTTTTTACTTCGTCGTGCTGCGACGTGAGCAAATCGATGGCGTCCATGGGTTCCTCCGGTGTGTCGGTTGAAACTGTGGCACGTGCGCGCCCGCGGCAATGACACATTGCACTTCATTGCCGACAGGCTCAGTCCCGCGCAAGTCGATGCGCTGGCGTACGTTCCGACTGGCGAAGGTCGGATCGTGAACGTGGCTGGCGAGAAGCTGGCGGCAGCCGTGCGCTTCAGTGCCTAACGTCGACGCCATGCCGCGCCGCCTGATCTGCGTTCACGGACATTTTTACCAGCCTCCTCGCGAGAACCCGTGGATAGAGGAGGTCGAGGTCCAGGACTCGGCCGCTCCTTTTCACGACTGGAATGAGCGCATCACCGCCGAGTGCTATGGGCCGAACGGCGCCGCGCGCATCAAGTCTGCGCAGGGACGCATCAGCGACATCGTCAATAACTATCGTCACCTCAGCTTCAACTTCGGTCCGACTTTATTGGCCTGGCTCGAGCGCCAGGAGCCCGAGGTCTATCGCCACATCCTCGAAGCCGACGCGGCCAGCGGGAAAGAGCGCGGCCACGGAAACGCCATCGCTCAAGGCTACAATCATTCGATCCTGCCGCTCTGTTCACCGCGTGATCTGCGCACGCAGGTGCGCTGGGGAATCGCTGATTTCCGTCATCGCTTCCGCCGCGAGCCCGAGGGAATGTGGCTGCCGGAGACCGCTGCCGATCTGGCCACGCTGCAGGCGCTCGCCGACGAAGGCCTCAAGTTCACCGTGTTGTCTCCTTATCAAGCGGTGCGCGTGCGCCCGCCGGGTGGAGCCTGGGCCGACGCGCGCAATGCTCAATTCGATCCGACGCGCCCTTATCTGGTGCAGCTTCCGAAAGGCGGCACACTCTCGGTCTTCTTTTATGACGGCCCCATCGCGCGAGCGATCGCCTTCGGCGAAGGACTGCAGAGCGGCGACGACCTGGTGCAGAGACTCGAGACCGGCTTCAATGCGGTCCGCGCGCACGACGAGGTGCTCGTTGTCGCGGTCGACGGCGAGACCTTTGGCCACCACAAAAAGGGCGGCGACGAAGTGCTGGCTGCCGCGCTGCGCAAGCTCGCCGCCGATCCGCGGACCGAGCTGGTCAACCTGGGGCAGGCGCTCGAGCTCTGCCCGCCTTCGTGGGAAGCGGAGATCGTCGAGGGCGCGTCCTGGAGCTGCACGCACGGAATCGAGCGCTGGCGCAGCGACTGTGGCTGTCAGGGAAATGGCCAGCCCGGCTGGAGGCAGCATTGGCGCGCACCGCTGCGGGCCGCGCTGGACGGGCTGCGCGATTCGCTCGGGACCCTCTATGAGCGCGAGGCCGGCAAGCTGCTCAAGGACCCGTGGCAGGCCCGCGAGGAGCTGATCGAGCTGGTCCTCGACCCCGAGCGCAAGCAGGCCGGAGCGTTCGTGGCCCGGCACGCGCTGCGTCTCTTGTCGCGCGAGGAGCGCGTGCGCGCCCTGCAGCTGCTGGAGATGCAGCGGCAGGCGATGCTCATGTTCACCAGCTGCGGCTGGTTCTTCTCCGAGCTTTCAGGCCTGGAGACGGTGCAGATCCTCAAGTACGCGGCGCGCGCGCTGCAGCTCTTGCGCGACGCGACCTTTGTGGACCTCGAGCCGGCCTTCCGCAAAGCGCTGGCCGATGCGCCCTCCAATGTTCCGGAGATCGGCAATGGCAGGTGGGTCTATGAGAAGCTGGTCACCCCTTCGGTGGTGTCGCTCGAAGGAGTGGCAGCGCACTTCGCCATCGCCTCGATGGTGGACAAGTTTCCCCGCCACGACCGCGTGTTTTGTTACCAGCTGGCAGCCTCGCAGCGCCGCACCGAGGACGCCGGTGCCGCTACCCTCACGCTCGCCCGCGTCGAGCTGAAAAGCCTCATCACCCACGAGCAGCACGACTTCACCACCTGCGTGCTGCACTTCTCCGGCGCCGACTTCCGCTGCGGCATACGGCCTTACGACGCGCGCGCGCAAGCCAGTTCGGCCCCCAGGCTCTTCGAGAGCTTCGCGCGATTGTCGCTGGCGCAGATCGTCCGCGAAATCGATCGCGAGTTCGCCGGTCGCGATTTCACCTTGCGCGATCTGTTCCTCGACGAACGCCGCGCGGTCGCCGACACGCTCCTGCGCGAGACGATGAGCCGCTGTGAAAGAGATTACCTGACCATCTATGAATCGAATCGACGTCTGATTGAGTTCCTGCGCGAGCTGAACTCGCCGGTACCGCGGGCGTTGCAGGTCGCCGCCGACGTGGCGGTCACGCGGGAGGCGCTGCAGATTGCGCGCGGGCTTGCCGGCGGAAAGGTCGACGCGACCGCCGCGCGAGCCGAATTGCTGACGGTGGCGCAGAATGCTCGGCGCCTGGGCGCGCGCATCGATCTTGCAGCGTTGCGGCTTCCATTCCACGCGGCGATGCAAGCGCACCTCGACCGGGCGCTCCGGGGTAGCCGGGAGGACGCGCAGGCGATCTCCGCCGTGGCAGAGATCGGCGTCCAACTCGGCATGCA
Source organism: Deltaproteobacteria bacterium (assembly GCA_025358085.1). Classification (GTDB taxonomy): domain Bacteria; phylum Myxococcota; class Myxococcia; order Myxococcales; family 40CM-4-68-19; genus JANYKT01. The sequence goes on from JANYKT010000066.1 coordinate 9,827, forward strand.
TCTCGACCTCTGGGACCTGCAAAACCTGCTCTGGAAAACAATGCCGATGAGCACCCCGATGCTAGACAGCAAAGCGCTCGGCTCGCTGGCTGCCGCCTTGTGGATGGAGGAAGCTGCGCTGGCCGCCCGAGCACAGCGACCTGCCGCATGATCGGGGACATCACGCGGCTCCGTGCCACAGGCGCCAGGGCGCGGTCTCGACTTCGCCTTCGCCGAGTTTCCGCGGACGCTTCCACTCCTGCCCCGCCGGACACACCTTGCCTGAGTGCAACTCTTCGGTGTCCCCAGGGTTCCGTTCAAGCTCTTTGCACGCAAGCTATTCCGACGGATCATCGACAACGCAATCAGCGACCGGGCTGCCTTGATTGCCTATTACTTCCTCTTTGCCATCTTCCCGTTCCTGTTCTTCGTCGTCACGCTGGCGGCCTATCTGCCGTTCATCCCGCCCACCAGCAGCCTGGTAGGACGCGTCGCGCCCTTCGTTCCTGCTGCCGCGCTGGGCCTGGTCAAGGGCCACCTCGACGACTTGCTCCAGAAGCAGCGGCCCAATCTGTTGACCATTGGCTTCGCCGTGGCGCTCTGGAGCGCATCCCGCGCGGTCGACTGCCTGCGTGGTGCACTGAACCTTTCTTATGATGTCAAGGAATCACGACCGTTCTGGAAGACCAACGGCCTGGCGCTCGGCATTACCATCCTGACTTCAGTGCTGATGCTGCTCTCTTTCGCGGGTTTGGCTCTCGGCACCGATCTCGGCGTCTGGGTCGCAGACAAGCTCCACATGCAGCGGGAGTGGGCATTCATCTGGGCCTGGCTGCGCTGGCCCGTCGTGGCCATCATCATTATGACCGTCGAGGCGCTGCTCTATTACTTCCTGCCCGACGTCACCCAGGAGTTCCGCTTCATTACGCCTGGTTCAATCCTGGGGACGGTCCTCTGGCTGGTCTCGACCTGGGGCTTCACCCAGTACGCACAGCACTTCGGCAGTTACAACGCGACCTACGGTTCGATTGGTGGCGTGATCGTCTTGATGACCTGGCTCTGGATATCCGGTCTCATCTTCGTGCTTGGCGGGGAAATCAACGCGCTGCTCGAGCACGAGTCCCCCGAAGGGAAGGCAAAGGGCGCGCGGGTTGCGGGTGAGACGCCACCACCAGTCGCCGAACGGCCGAGCGCAAGCGCTCCCGGCGTGGTCGATTCCGCCGATTCGGCTGAGCGCTCCGATGAGCGCATGCAGCAGCGGCCGCCTTCTGAACTGCTGCATTAATGACCTTCTCGTCCGAAGGGGAGAGCCGCCGGAACGACTGTCGAAGCGATTGCGGACGCGCGCGATTGCGCCCAGCCGGTGCGATCAGTGGTGCCTGCGCCTGGGAGCTGGGGTTGAAGCTCGGACGCGAGGCCCAGTATTTCGGCGTCGACGTCAATGAGGTTGCCCAGCCGGCACCGACTCCCGGCCCGGCTGCTGGATGACTACAACGCTACCGAGTCAGTGGTTACATAAGAGAGACATGGCAAGGCCCATCTGGAGTGGCTCCATTTCATTCGGTCTGGTCAATCAAGCAGCGCCCTATGGAAGTGCGGCGCCGCCCCGCCGCATCAACGCGAAGATAAGGCTGATGACGGCCAGCACGAGCAAGACGTGCACCCAGGAACCTACCGCCGCGCCGGAAACCAGGCCGAGCACCCAGAGAACCAGCAGAATCACCGTAATGGTCCAGAGCATCGTGTACACCTCCTGAGACCCAAGCTAAGTCTCGCCTTCTCGATAAGCAGCCGGTACAAACGCTCGGCGTCGGTGTTTTTAGCTGGAAGACGTTTGAGAAGACCCTGGCCGCTCCTGCGTCATCACGCTCGTCGTCGCCTGCTTCCTATCCGCTCCGCGCATCGGCACCTCTACGCGCGGCAGGTATCCCGGAGCGGTCCGGCATCCCTTGTCGCCGCAGCGTCCTTGACGGCAAGGCGCGCGAGGTGCTTTGACTTCAAGAGGGGCATCATGCCGGTCAAGGGCAAACCGCAGCTCGTCGAGTTGAAGCCCGGGCTCGCTGGCGCCCGCAGATCCCGTCCACTCAAGACCGGAAAAGAGTTCACACTCGTAGTTGGCCTGCCGCGGGTGTTCCAGCTCAGGTGGGATCGCGCAAACTACGGTCCGGGCGATCCATGCCAGCTCATGCTCGAAGGCAGCCACATGGGAAAGAAGCCGTTTAACCTGACCATCGAGGTGGAGGACGAGCAAAGCGCCTGGAGCACGGTGGCCACCGTACAGGCGCGGGTAGAGGACGGCGAAGCGAAGGCCGTCGCCGACTGGAAGTTTCCTCTCCCGCCAGGCCACGCCGCCGCCGTCGCCGCCCGGGCCGAGGCGAAGAAAGGGCGCCTCATCCGTGCGCATTGGGGAAAGACCGAATTGACCGCCAGCGACACAATGACGGTGCACGTCGAGGCGCACCAACTCGAGGGCACGGCGCTGGTTTTTCTCATCGAGCGCGAAATGCCCGATGGAAGTTGGCGCTACCAGGCGCACGTGGAAGGCGCCATCGAAGGGGGTCGCTGCGCGGTCGATTGGCAGGGTCCTGCCGCGGCCGAGAGCATGAGCGCGGTTGGCGGAACGGCGGCAGGCATTCTGCTCGAATGCCGCTTCGAAGATGGCGCTGATCTCACGGCGGGACAGACTGCGTGGCTGGTCGCGAAGGGCGCAAGGCTAGAGGGGCAACTGGTCGACATCGTTCTCGAGCGTGAGCAGGGAGAGAACGAATGGGTGCCGGTCGCCAAGGCCGTCTCCACCGTCAAGGTGGGGGAGGCGCGCGCGGGAATTCCGCTCGTTCCCCAGTGAGTGACCGCAAGGGTTGAACTAAACTGCACTTGGACGAAATGGAGGACACGATGGCATTTGAGTTTTACGTGACGGTGGAGGGAACCAAGCAAGGCAAGTTCAAGGGCGAGGCCACGAAGGACAAGCACAAGGACAAAATCGCCGGCCTGGCCTTCGAGTATGAGTTGGTGTCGCCTCGCGACCTCGCAACCGGCCAGTCCTCAGGTAAACGGCAGCACCATCCCATCAAGTTCACGAAGGAATGGGGCGCTTCCACGCCCCAGCTTTTCCAGGCCTGCACCACCAACGAAGTCCTGAAGGAGGTGCATTTCGAGTTCTGTAAGACCGATGCAAACGGCGAGGAAACCGTCTTTTACACCGTCAAGTTGACCAATGCTGCCGTCGCCCGTATCGCGCAGTTCAGCTCCCCTAACGAGAGTTCGGGCGGGGCGAAGTCCGAGCCGACGAAGTACCTCGAGTCAATCGAGCTCACCTTCGGTAACATCGAGATCGAGAGCAAGACCGGCAAGACTACGGCCACGGACGAGTGGCACAGATGAGTCCGAAGAATGACGCGCCGGACGAGCCCACCGGTCCGGTCCAGCGCTATCGCTTCCGGGTGCGGACGGCGAGCGGCCAGGAGTTGATCAGCCACATCGCAAGCGTCCAGCTTCCCCACCCGGCATCGTCGAAGGAGACGGCTGCACCTGGGAAGAGCTACCTCGTTTCTGCGATCTTCGTTCTTATCGAAGGAACCAAGCAGGGCAAGTTCAAAGGTGAGGCTCAGGACCCGCATTCTCATCAGCTGACCGCGCTGGAATTCGAGTACGGAGTCAAATTGCCTCGCGACCTCGCAACCGGCCAGGCCTCGGGAAGACGGCAGCATGACCCCATCGTGATCACCAAGGAGTGGGGACCTGCCACGCCGCAGTTCTTTCAGGCCTGCGTCACGAATGAACTTCTCAAGAGCGTCGTCATCGATTGCTACGGCAGCGATGGAACACAAGAGAACGAATTGGTCCAAACGGTAAAGCTGACCAACGCCTCCGTTGCCAGGGTCTACCAACAAGCCGACGCGCGGCGAGGCTCCTTTGAACGGGTGTCGTTTACCTTCCAGAAGATCGAGATTTCATCGGCGATCAGCAAACTGACCGCGACGGATGACTGGACGACCCACGCCTGAGGTTGAAGTCGATTCCGGCCAGAAGTTGAGCAACTTTGGCGGCATCGCTTGCCGAGCCGCGGTACAAGCACGCTGCTTGAAGACGACTCTTGATTGCCAGACCTGCGGCGCTTGCTGCTGCAACCCCGACGAGAATCGCGCCGAGGGCTTCGTCGATTACATCGAGGTACGCGCGGGCGAACGGCTTTATCGCAAGCGCGACTCGCTCCGGCGCTTTACGGTGCTGAATGGCCGCGGGGAGCGGCATATGAAGCTGTTGCCAAGGGGACGAGGCGAGGAGCGTTGCGCTGCATTGCAGGGTGCGCTGGGAAAGCGCGTCACCTGTTTGATCTACGACGACCGGCTCGCCGGCTGCCGCAAGGTCGAAGCTGGCAGCGATCGCTGCCTTCAATACCGCCGCGAACGAAGCATTGATTCATTGTAGTCGTGATCTCTCCTGCCGGGCGCTTGGCGTCAATTGCGCCGGATCGCGCGTCATTTCGAATACGCGGCGATACTCCCTTCGATCTCAACTAATTGCACTTCGCAGACCGGAAAACCGGCTCCCTCCGCGTGCTCGTAGATCATGCGGGCGATGTTCTCCGCGGTGGGGTTGAAGCTCACCACGACAAGAGGCTCTTTCATATTGCGCAGCACCGGAACCAGCGGGTCGTCCTGGTGCAGCAATAAAAGATGGTCGAGCGATTGATCGATGAAGCCCTTCATCGTCTTTTCGATGACGGCAAAGTCCGCCACCATCCCCTGCTCATCCAGCGACTCGGCGCGCAGCGTGATCCGCGCCGTGCCGTTGTGGCCGTGCAGGCGCGCGCACTTGCCGTTGTAATGCAGCAGCCGGTGGCCATAACAGAACGGCAACTCCTGCGTGACTTTGTACATGCGCGCACTCTTAACGCGCCTTAGAGTTGGTGGCATGCTCTTTGATCCGCTGACCCTGCGTGAAGTGACGCTCCGCAACCGTATCGTTGTCTCGCCGATGTGCCAGTACTCCAGCGAAGACGGCTTCGCCAACGACTGGCACCTCGTCCATCACGGCGCGCTCGCCCGCGGCGGCGCCGCGCTGGTGTTCACTGAAGCCATCGCCGTCACTCCCGCGGGGCGCATCTCGCCGGAGGACCTGGGCCTCTGGAAAGAAGAGCACCTTGAAACCCTGGCGCGCATCGTGCGCTTCGTGCGATCGCAAGGCGCCGTCTCGGGAGCGCAGCTCGCGCACGCCGGCCGCAAGGCGTCGACCTATCGGCCGTGGAGCGGCCACGGCAAGATCGCCCCGGACCAGGGCGGCTGGCAGGTGGTGGGGCCCACCGCGGTCGCGTTCACCGCCGACTATCCACAACCCGCGGCGCTCGACGAGGCAGGTATCAAGGACGTACTGGCGGCTTTTGCCGCTGCCGCCGAGCGCGCCCTCCGCGCGGACTACAGCGTCGTGGAATTGCATGCGGCGCATGGGTACCTACTGCACGAATTTCTTTCGCCGCTCAGCAACCAGCGCACCGATTCCTATGGAGGCTCGTTTGACGGCCGCGTACGCATCGTCCGGGAGGCCTGCCGCGCCATCCGCACGCGCTGGCCCGAGCGACTGCCGCTCTTCGTCCGTCTTTCTTGCACTGACTGGACCGTGGGCGGGTGGACGATCGAGGACTCGGTTTCCCTCGCACGGCTGCTCAAGCAGGACGGGGCCGACCTGATCGACTGCTCTTCGGGCGGCAATGTCCCGGCCGCAAAGATCCCCGTCGGGCCGGGCTACCAGACGGCTTTCGCGGAGCGGGTCCGGCGAGGGGCAGGCGTGGCCACCGGCGCGCTGGGAATGATCACCTCGCCCCAGCAGGCCGAGCACATTTTGCGCAGCGGGCAGGCCGATGTGGTGGTGATGGCCCGCGAGCTGCTGCGCGATCCGCACTGGCCGCTGCGCGCCGCACGCGAGCTGGGCGTAAAGGTCAAATGGCCGGTGCAATACGATCGGGCCGAACTCAAATAGATGCCGGAGTTTCCTGGGGGCCGCGGGTCTGCTTCTGAATGAACAACGGTTGCGCCGTCTCTGGTCATTGAAGCGTTCGCGCGCTAATAGAAGCTCCGCACCCTTTCTCCCGGAGATCCTTCAATGACGAAGCGACTCGCCTTGGCAGCTGTGGCAGCTTCTCTTCTTTGCGGCGCGGCGCAGGCGCAGCAGGGTCCGATCAAAGTCGGCGTTTACGGCCCCTTCACCGGCGGCTCTGCGGGCATGGGCGTCTCCATGCGCAACGGCGCCACGCTCGCGGCCGACGAGATCAACAAGAGCGGCGGCGTGCTCGGACGCAAGATCGAGGTGGTCGCACGCGATGACGAAGCCCGCAACGAGAAGGGCGCGCAGATCATGCAGGAGCTGCTGGAAAAGGAGGACGTGGTCGCGGTGCTGGGTCCCATCAATACTGGCGTCGCCGACGCATCCAGCCGCTATGCCGAGGAAAAGCATGTACCGCTGATCATCAATGCCAGCGCGGGCGCGAAGGTCAATGAGCTGTTTGCGCAGTATCCCGACAACTATGTCTTCCGCATCGCCGCCGGTGACCTGCTGCAGACCGAGATGGTGGTGAAGGAAGCGCTGGACATACGGAAGTTCAAGAAGCCCGCCCTGCTCTGCGACGACACCAACTATGGCCAGAACGGCCGCGCCAAGATGGAGAAGGCGCTGGAGAAGCGCGGGGTCAAGGCGGTCTATATCGGCAAGTTCAAGATCAAGGACACCGACATGACCGCCCAGCTGCAGGAGGCGAAGGCCGCCGGCGCGGACGTCCTGCTCGCTTACGGCATCGGGCCGGAGCTGGCCGCGGTGGCGAACTCGCTGAGCCGCATCGGCTGGAAGGTCGACATGATTGGCTCGTGGACGCTGTCGATGGCCGCATTCATCGGCAACGCCGGCAAGAACGGCGACGGCGCGACCATGCCGCAGACCTTTATCGAGTCGGGCGCGAAGGCCGGCAAGCAGCAAACGTTCGTCGCTGAATATGAGAAGAAGTATAACGAAAAGCCCATTTCGGTCGCGGTGGCCGCGGCCCAGGGGTATGACTCAATGAACCTGCTCGCCATGGCCATCACCCAGGCCGGCAGCACCGACGGCGCCAAGGTCAAGGCCGCTCTCGAGGATCTCAAGAAGCCTTATGACGGCATTACCGGGCACTACGCTCCTCCCTTCACGGCGAAAGACCATGAAGCCGTCAAAGAGGCGAACGTGATGATGGGCGTCGTCAGGGACGGCAAGGTGGTCCCGCCCGCCGCAGCTTCTTCGAAGAAGTAATCGCGGCTGCTCCATGCAGACGCTCCAGCTCCTGCTGAGCGGGCTCGCGCAAGGCATGATCTATGCCTTGCTCGCGTTCGGCTACAACATCACTTTCGCCACCTCGAAGACGCTCAACTTCGCGCTGGGCAATTTCCTGATGATGGGCGGGGTGCTGGGGTTCGTTTTCTACAGCACGCACCACTGGCCATTCGTCGCCACGCTCGCGGGCGTCATTGCCGCGGGCGCGGTTGGCGGGCTGATCCTCAAGAAGGTCGCCATTGATCCATCGGTCAAGACTGGCAGCTCTTACAACTGGATCCTCGCCACTCTCGCGGTCGGGATCATCCTGAAGAACATTTCCGAAGTGTTCTGGAGCACCGACGATTTCAAGCTCTCCTCTCCCCTGGGAGACGACCCATTGCGCCTGGGCAGTGTCGGCGTCTTTCCGCAAGAGCTTCTCATCATCGGCGTTTCGCTGGCCATCGTGGTCGGCGTCGAGACCTTCAAGCGCAAGACCATCTTTGGAAAAGCCATTCTCGCGGTCAGCGAGGACCGCGACACCGCCAGCCTGATGGGCATCAATCAAGCGCTGGTGATCCGCTTCTCCTTCATGCTCTCGGCGGCTATCGCCTGCGTGGGGGGCCTCCTGGTCGCGCCCATCACCATGGTCAGCGCCACCATGGGAACCGTCATCGCGGTCAAGGCCTATGCCGTATCGATTATCGGCGGCCTGGAATCAGGGATGGGCGTGCTGCTGGGCGGCGTGGTCATCGGCCTGGCCGAGAGCCTGACCGCACGCTACCTCTCCACCGGATACAAGGACATCCCCGGTTTCGTGATGCTGATTGCCATTCTCCTGGTACGGCCGAGCGGCATCTTTGGCCGGCAATCGATTCAGAAGGTATGAAGCGCTACTGGCCTCTATTGCTGCTGTTGCCGCTGCTGCTTCCTTCGCTGGTGGAAAACCCTTACTACGTCAATGGCATCGTCAATCGTGTCCTCATCTACGCGATGCTGGTGGCCTCGCTGGACCTGATGGTCGGCTATGTCGGCGACGTTTCGATCGGTCACGCCGGCTTCTTTGCCATCGGCGCCTATGCCGTGGCTGCATTGACCGCCAGTCCCGATTTCAACTCCGACGCGACGTTGACACACTTTCCGCAGATCTCTTTCGCCGTGGCGCTGATCCCGGCCGTGCTGCTGGCCGCTTTCGCCGGCTTCCTGCTGGGCTTTCCCGCGCTGCGGTCCTCGGGGCCTTATCTGGCGGTGATCACCATTGCCTATGGGCTGATCATCTACACGGTGATCAATGAGCAGGAGACTCTCACCAACGGCACCAAGGGAATCACGCTGACGCCGCTGTCGGTGCACGGGTTTTCGCTGCACGGCAAGAACTACTTTTATATCGTGTATCCGACGCTGGTCTTCGTGCTCCTCCTGCTGCGCAACCTGGTCAAGAGCTATTGGGGCCGCGCCTTTCAAGCCCTGAAGTACAGCGCCGTCGCGGCCGAGTGCTGCGGGATCTCCCGCTCCTATTACAAGGTGTGGGCGTTCGTGCTTTCGGCCGCGCTGGGCGGCCTCGCGGGCGCCTTGTTCTCGCAGCTCGACAGCTATATCGGGCCGACCACTTTTGCCTATAACTTCTCGGTCGAGATGCTGATTGCGCTGATCTTCGGCGGGGTCCGATCCATCCTTGGCAATCTTCTCGGCGCCGCGGTGGTGGTGGTGCTGCCCGATCTCTTCAGCCGTTTCAACGATTACCGATTGATGGTCTTCGGGACCCTGCTGCTGCTGGTCCTCTTCTTCCTGCCCGACGGTCTCGCCGGCGCGGTCCGCAAGCTGCTGCAACTCGGGCTCCGCGCCGGCCGCGGCGGGCGAGCCGGACGCGCCGACGACCGCGAAGAGCTGGCGCGCAGGAGCGCGTCGCTGCAGGTTCTTTTCCCGCCACCCAGGAGTTTCGCGCCCGCGCTGGAGCTGCGCCAGATCAAGATGATGTTCGGCGGCCTCACCGCCGTGAACGAGCTGTCGGTGTCCCTGCAGCCGGGCCGCGTGCTCGGCCTGATTGGTCCGAACGGCAGCGGCAAGAGCACCACCGTCAACGTGCTCACCGGAATCTACTTTCCCACCAGCGGGCAGGTGCTCAGCTTCGGCGAGGACCTGACCCGGAAGAAGGCGCACCAGCGCGCCGAGCGCGGCATCTCGCGCACCTTCCAGAACCTGCAATTGTTCGGCGCGCTGACCGCGCTCGACAACGTCATGGTCGGGCTGCACCTGTCCTTCAAGTCCAGTCTCTGGCAGGTGATGCTGGGCCTGCCCCGGGCGCGGCGCGAGGAAGAAGAAGCCCGGGTCCGCGCTTATGCACTGTTGCGCTTCGTGGGACTGGAAAAGTCCGCCTTCGAGACCGCATCCAATCTGAGCTATGGGCAGGCGCGGCACCTGGAGATCGCGCGCGCGCTGGCGCTGCAGCCGCGACTGCTGCTGCTCGACGAGCCGGCCGCCGGACTCACCTCCGGTGAGATCGAGGGCATCAACGCGCTCGTTCGCCAGATCAAGGAAGCGGGCATCTCCGTTCTATTGATTGAGCACCATATGGATATGGTGATGGCCATCTCCGACGAGGTCACCGTGCTGGACTTTGGCCGGAAGATCGCGGAGGGCACGCCGCAGGAGATCCAGTCGAACTCCAAGGTGGTCGAGGCCTATCTCGGCAAGCACGTCACCTCCCAGATCGCATGAGCGAAGACCTCCTCACCGTCACCGATCTGGTGGTTGATTACGGCAAGATCCGTGCGCTCAAGGGGTTGTCCCTGCGCGTGGCCAAGGGCGAGCTGGTAGCGGTGATCGGCAGCAATGGTGCCGGCAAGACCACCACGCTGCGGACGCTGTCAGGACTGCTCAAGCCGACTTCAGGGACCATCACCTTCGACGGAAAGTCCCTGGTCGGCCTGCGTCCGGACCAGATTGTCCTGCGCAACGTGGCGCACGTTCCCGAAGGCCGCCGCGTCTTCTCCGGCCAGTCGGTGCGCGACAATCTATTGCTCGGTGCTTATGTCCGCCTGCGCCACGGCGACTCGGCCGCGGTGGAAGATGATATCGAGCGCATGTATCAAATCTTTCCGCGCCTGAAAGAGCGCGTGAACCAGCAGGCCGGCACGCTTTCGGGCGGCGAGCAGCAGATGCTCGCCATCGCCCGCGCGCTGGTGGCGAAGCCACGGCTGCTCCTGCTCGACGAGCCGTCGATGGGCCTGGCGCCGGTCATCATCGACGAAGTCTTCGGGCTGATTGAACGATTGAAGGCGGCGCGCGAGACGACGATCCTGCTGGTCGAGCAGCTCGCGTATCGCGCATTGGAAGTCGCCGACCGCGCCTATGTCCTGGCGCAGGGCGCGGTGCAGCTCTCGGGCACCGGCCGCGAGCTGATGGGCAACGAAGAAGTGCAGCGAGCTTATCTGGGCGCGCGCAAGACTTAGCCGTCGTGCTATCTGCGGTTCCTCGCGAAAAGGAATCGAACCTATGCGCAAGCTCGTCCTGCTCTGCCTGCTACTGTCCTGCTCCGGCGCCCCGAAGAAGGCGGAACCCGTGAAAGCGGAGGCGCGCGCGGAAGGCCCCAATGCGCACGGCTCGATGGCGCAGAAGCCGCGCTCGACCTGGGTGCCGGTGGTCGAAGCACCGGATCGCACCGAGGACGATCGCAAGCTCGACCAGGGGCGCAAGCCGGCTGGGTTGCTGGAATTCGTCGATGCCAGGCCGGGAATGAAAGTGGCCGAGCTGGGCGCGGGCGCCGGATATTCGACCGAGCTGCTGGCGCGCGCGGTGGGACCGAGCGGCGTCGTCTACGCGCAGAATCCAGAGAAGTCCGTCAAAAGCTTCCTGAAGGATCGCTGGCCCGCGCGGTTGCAGCGTCCGGTGATGAAGAACGTGGTCCGCGTCGATCGGGAGTTCGACGACCCGCTGCCGCCCGAGGCGAAGAACCTGGACGCGGTCCTCATCAATGTCATTTATCACGACACCGTCTGGCTGAAGGTCGATCGCGAGAGGATGAATCGCGCGGTCTATGCGGCCTTGCAGCCGGGCGGCGCTTATATCGTGATTGATTCAAGCGCCAAGACCGGCACCGGCGAGAAGGACGCGCAGACGCTCCATCGCATCGACGAGAAGCTGGTGCAGGCCGAGGTCGAGCGCGCCGGCTTCAAGCTCGAACGCAGCGGCGACTTCCTGCGCAATCCGGACGATACCCGCGACTGGAATTCATCGCCGAATGCCGCGGGCGCCAAGCGCGGGACCAGCGACCGCTTTGCCCTGCGGTTCATCAAGCCCGAGAAGGCGGTCCAGCCCACACTCCGGCTCCCGCCCGGTGCGAAGCCGACCAGCGTTTCAGCGCAGCTGATCATCGATCCATCAAAAGAGATCTTTGACGGTCGGATCACGCTGGACCTCGAGACAGCGGAGCCCACCCCCGTTCTGTGGCTCAATGCCGACGGCTTGACGCTCCAAAAGACGGAGCCCAACGCGCGCATCCTCGACGGCGGCAAGGATTTCGTTGGTCTCGAGTTCGAGAAGCCGCTGCCGGCGGGGAAGAGCACGTTGCGCATCGATTACCAGGGAAAGATCTCGCGCACGGATACCGATGGCGCCTTCAAGCAGCAGGAGAATGGCCAGTGGTACGTGCTCTCGCACTTCGAGCCGACCGGCGCCCGGCGCGTCTATCCCTGCTTTGACGAGCCGGCTTTCAAGACCCCCTGGCAGCTCACTTTGAAGATCCCGAAAGACCTGGAGGCATTCTCCAATACCCTGCCCGAGTCCACCACGCAGGAGGGTGCATGGAAGACCGTGCGCTTCGCGCGGACGGCGCCGCTGCCCAGCTATCTGACTGCTTTTGGCGTCGGTCCTTTCGAGACGGTAGAGGGCGGCAAGAGCAAGGGCGGCGCGGCGGTGCGCATCGTCGTTACCCACGGCAAGAAGGCCTGGGCGAAGTATTCGGCGCAGAGTTCGCCAAAGCTGCTGAGCATCGAAGAGGAATACTTCGGGGTTCCGTACCGCTATGGAAAACTTGATCTGATCGAAGTCCCGGTCGGCACCGGCGCGATGGAGAATCCGGGACTCAATACCTTTCTCTCGCGCATCAACCTGGTCAAGCCGGGAGAGCAGACGCCGCAATTCGAGCGTACCGCCGCCAGCGTGGAAGCACACGAGTTCGCGCACCAATGGTTCGGCGATCTGGTGACGACAGAGTGGTGGGACGACCTGTGGCTGAATGAGGCCTTCGCGACCTGGATGACCCCGAAAGACCTGGACGTGTTCGCGCCCAAGTGGAACGCCGCTGCCAATCGCATCGAGACCCGCAATAGCGCCATGCGCGCCGATACGCTGGTGACGGCGCGGCGCATCCGGCAGCCGATTCAATCGAATGACGATATCAAGACCGCTTTCGACAGCATTACTTATTCCAAGGGTGCGTCGGTGATTGCGATGTTCGAGACCTATATCGGTGCCGAGCCATTCCGCAGAGGCGTGCACCGGTATCTGACGACCTACGCGGACGGCAATGCGACCGCGAATAAGTTTCTTGCCGCCATCTCGGCGGAGGCCGGCAAGGATGTTGCCCCGGCGTTCTCGACTTTTCTCGATCAGGCGGGGGCGCCGCTCGTCTCGGCGAAGCTGGTCTGTACCAACGAGAAAGCCGCGCTGCAGCTCACCCAGGAGCGCTATTTCGCTTTCGGCGAGGAGGATCCGCCGCAGGGGCAGATTTGGCAGATCCCGGTCTGCGCGAGGTTCTCGGCGCACGGCAAGGAGGACCGCGCGTGCACGCTGCTGGCTGAAAAGACCGGCGAGCTCGCGCTGCCGTCGTGCCCCGACTGGGTGCTGCCCAATGAAGGCGAGGCGGGCTACTACCGGCTGCAGCTGGAGCCGCAGGCGCTGACCGCGCTCGCGAAGGCGAAGCTGTCCGGACCGGAGCGGCTGGGCCTGCTGGACGACGTGGTCGCAATGTCGCGCGCGGGCAAGCTGACCGCGGCGCAGATGCTCACCTTCCTTGCCCCTTTTGGAGCGGACCCGGACCGGCACGTGGTGAGCGAGGCGCTCGGGACCGTGGCCTCGCTGCGCGATGAGCTGGTGCCGAAAGACCAGCAGCTGCAGTACGCGCAATTCGTGCGCGATTTGTTCGGCAAGCGCGCCCGCGCGCTCGGGCTGCGGCCCAGAAAAGGTGAGGACGAGGAGACGCGGCTCTTGCGGCCGCAGCTGCTGGAGACGGTGGGCGACCAGGGCGCGGATCCGCAACTCGAGAATGAGGCGCGCAAGCTCGCGGGCGCCTGGCTGACGAATCGCGCCACGGTCAGCGCCGAGCTGGTGCCCGCGGTGCTGGCGCTGGCGGCGCAGCACGGCGACCGCACGCTCTTTGATCAGCTGCGCTCGGCCGCGCGCGCGACGCAGGAGCGGACCGATCGGCAGCGGATGCTCACCGCTCTGGGCCAGTTCCGCGACCTCGTGCTGGCAAAGGAGGCGCAGGCGCTGGTGCTCTCGGACGACCTCGACCCGCGCGAGAGCGTCGCGGTGCTCTACGCGCAGGCGCGTCATCCGGCGACGCGCGCGCTGGCCTATGACTTCGTCAAGGGAAACTTCGACGCGCTGGTCAAGCGGCTGCCGCGCGATTCGGCCGCCGGCTTTCCCGGCTTCGCGGTCGGGTTCTGCGACGACGAACACCTCGCCGATGCCGAGAGTTTCTTCAAGGAGCGCGCGCCGCAATTCGTCGGCGGGCCCCGGCGGCTTTCGCAGGCGCTCGAGACACTTCGGCTCTGCTCGGCGCTGCGCAAGCAGCAGTCCGCGAGCGTGGGCGCCTACCTGAAAACTCTCGCGGCGAAGACCGCGCGCGTTTCGCCCCAGCGGTGACGATGCTGGCCGTGCTCCTGCTCGCAGCGCAGACGGCCGCGACGGCCCAGCAGGCTGCGACCAACCCGGCTCCCTTCGCGGCGCCGGCGCCCGGGGTCACGCTGGCCGCGCCCGAGACGCCCTCCAGGGACACGCTCGTCAACCTGATCCGCGAGGTCACCGCGGAGGTCGAGTCCGTCCGCGGCCTCCGGCTCAAGTTCACCCTCAAGGTTGAGATCCTCGACGACACCCTCTTCGCTAAATCGCTGCTCGAGAAGGCGAAGAAGGAGCTGACGCCGGGCCTCGTCCTCGCCGAGCGGGCGCGCTGGCTGGCGTTCGGGCTCGCACCGGCAGAAGCTGATCCGCAGCGCATCTACCTGGACGTGCTCGATGAGCAGGTGGCCGGCTTCTACGACCCCTTCGGCAAAGCTCTTGTGGTCCGCAAGAATCCCCCGGACAACGTGGCGCTGCGCGACGTGCTCTCCCACGAGATCGAGCACGCGCTCCAGGACCAGAACTTCGGCTTCCCGGACCTGAACGCGCTGGCCGACGACGACCAGCGGCTCGCGCGCATCGCGGTCTACGAAGGCGACGCGATGGCGGTGATGGCCGCGGTGGCGGCGCACCACGCGCACCGGCCGGTGAAGTCGTCGCTGAGAATGACCGCGGACGCACTCCGCACCGTCGACACCGTGCAGCTGCTCAAGCTATCCGGTCATTCACAGGTGCTGATCAACGCGCCCGCCGTGGTCCGCGAGGAGCTGACGCTGCCGTACCTCTCCGGCCTGGCGCTGGTGGCCGAAGTCTTCCGCCGCGGCGGGTGGCCGCTGGTCGACCGGCTCTTTGCGCATCCGCCGTCGAGCACGCACCAGCTCCTGCACCCCGAGGCGTATTTCGCGGGCGAGCGGCCGGCGAAGATCGCGCCGCCGCCAGTGCCGCCGGGCACGCGGCTGATCGCGACCGGCCGCATGGGAGAGCTCGGCGCGCGGCTCGCACTCGAGCAATGCGTAGACCCGCAAGTCGTAAAAGACTTCGTCGCGCACTGGGCTGGCGACGCCTATGTCATCGTCGAAGGTCCCTCCAAGCAGCTGGGTCTCGTCTGGTCGACGGCCTGGAGCGGCGACGCAAGCCAGAACATCGCGAACCTGCTCAAGCTCGAGCAGGCCTGTTGGGACGAAGCCGGCAGCGGCGAGCGCGGTCCGACCGGCTGGGCGATGCGGGGCTGGAGCAAAACCTTTACCGCCGCGGGGCGGGTGGTGCTGGCGCGCGGGCTCGAGGAGACCGAAGCATCAGCAAAGGCCACCGTCGCGACGAGGGTGGAGTTCGCCAGGGTGCAACAACCGCTCGGCGCGGTGGGGGTGCCGGTGGAGCCTGCGCGGGGACGCGTCCAGAAGGGCCGATTTTCGAGCGAGCGCCTCGGGCTGTCGGGCCCGCTGCCGGAAGGATACGAGGCCGACGTGACGGCGCCCGCTTCGGAGCTGCTGCTGCGGCGGCCCGGCTCCTTCGCGAGCCTGGCCTTCGTACCCGAGCCGCTGACGCCCGAAGCCGCCGAGACCTTTTTCCAGGCGGCCGCGGGGCAGCTCGCGAACGGACCCTTGCGCGGCAAGTCGCTCTCGCTTGCGAGCCGGTCGCATGCGCTGCTCTTTGGGGAAGCGGTGGACGAGCGCAGCTGGGGGATCGACGACAGCGGCGGCCAGCTGCGCATCGATCTGGTCCCGATGTGCGAAGGCAAGGCGTACCTCGCTGTGGTGCGTGCTCACGGAAGCGACAGCGCCAAAGCGGCGCTCGACCGCTGGGGCGCAGCGCTGCAGCGCACCCAGCGCAGTCCCGTCTGCGCCGACCTGGAGTGACCGCTGCCAGCCTTCGCGGGCATCGTGCGCGTGTTCGACCTGCACGAGCACGCCGGGCGTCCCTTCTTCAGCACAGAGTACTTGCGCGGACGCACGCTCTCGGACCGCGGTCAAGCTGGTTGATTTCGGGCTGGCGCGCGTCGAAGGGCAGGCGCGGATCGAGCGCGAGGAGCTGATCGCACTCTTGCGCCAGCACGGCGGCAACGTGGCCGCGGTCGCGGTCGCGCGCGCCATGGGCAAGGCGCGCATGCAGATCCAGCGGTGGATGGATCGCTACGGGCTCGACCCGCGTGCCTTCCGCTGAGCGGTTGCATCACCCGTTCGTCCGGAGCGGAGTCGAGGGATTCCTCATCCACGCGTGACGAAGCGCTGAGTGCGACAAACGGCCTTCCTCAGCGCCGGAGGATGTTCAGCGTCGAGATGGGCATCGCGGTGGCGAGGTAGCGCTGGAAGTCCTGGCTCACGGCCAGGCGCGACACCTCGCTCGGCTCGAAGGGCGGCTGTGAGAGCGCCTCGCCACGCCTGAACTTCGCGGGGACGTCGGCGTTGCCGATCGCCGCGCGGCCGATCGCCACGAGATCGGCACCGAGCTCGAGCGCACGTTCGGCCAGGGCGGCGCTGGTGACTCCACCCGCGGCCATGAGCGGGAGCGACCGGTCTACCTGCGCGCGCACGTACTCGAGCCCGCTCAGCCTGGGGACCTTCTGGCTGGGCGCGAAGAGGTCGAGGCTCGAAAGGTGCCCGTAGTCGATGCCGTCCTCCGCCAGCCAGCGGAGCACCTGGACGTTCTCGTCGAGGTCCAGACCGTTCTCGAGCCCACCCCCTTCGAAGCTCAGGCGGAACCCGAGCACGAAGTCGGCCGGAACCCGGCGCCGGCACGTCTGCACCACTTCGCGGGCGAAGCGCGCT
>JANYKT010000067.1 GCA_025358085.1 Deltaproteobacteria bacterium
TCCGCGTCCGTTTCAGCCGCTTGATGATGAATTGCTCCTTCTTCGTCAACTCGACTGCTGGCTCCCAACGCTTCATCGGTGTGCACCCTTCCGCCGCTGCCGCGTGGCCTCGGCTACGGGCACCTGATCACGTCGCCGACATCCCGTCGATCCCCTGCACGCAAGGGATCGGTCTTATAAGAGGATTCAGCCCGATCGTCGCTCTAGACTGGCGCGACGGCCGACTCCATGGCAACCACCCTTTACTTGATCGAGACACGGGCAAAGCGCAGCTATCGCTGTCCTGCCTGCCACAAGGAGATCTCGCGAGGGGTCTCGTCACTTTCGCCACGACACCCATCCGTACGCGCGAATGTTCCGTGGCGAGCAGACGAGCCACTGGTGCTTCGACTGCATCACGGCAACCCCTAGTATTCGCGATCAAGTCGGCCGCTTGTAGATTCGACCGGCGACCCTTGTCGCGGCACACGCCGGCTGGCGGGCGGGGCGCAGCTCGAATTCGAACTGGCCCGGGTTCAGATCGTCGGCGTAGGACGGTTTCTCTCAGCAAAAATTGCCGCCGCCCCGTCGCTCATCCACACCCTCACCCCTATGGTCCCATTGCCGACATAGATCGGAAAATAATCCGCGTGCCTGCTGGCGGGGAGGGCGGTGTTCAGATCGTAGGTGGTGAAGCTGCTGCCATGGTCGGTCGATTTCAGGATCCAGCTGCCCCATTTGACGCCCGCCCAGATGGTGCCGTCGGGGGCGGTCTTGATGTCGAAGATGCCCAGGTTGGGCCAGACTCCGGTGTCGATGGTCGCTGGCACCCATTGATTGCTGCCCGAGTTGAAGCGGAAGATCAGCGGATTGGTCGGGGCATTCTGCGTCTGGTTGGCGCCAGCAAAGACCCCGACCACCGGCTCATTCAGCGAGTTGGTGGTGATCTTGAAGAACTGTGGTCGCGCTGCCGCTCGTGACCGCGCCGACCCCCGATTAATCCATTTCCACCGGTGAACGCGGAAGTGAGGCTTGCCGCCGCGCCCGCGGTCACGCCGGTCGGGGTCGCGGTGAAGGCGGAGATGGCGGGAGCGGGAACGGCGCCGGGGGGAGAAACGGCGGGCGGGCTGCCGCGACTGCAGTTGGCGAGCAGTCCACAGAGGGAAAGCGCAAGGAGAGTGCGTCGATTCACAACTGCCATGGGTTTAGCTCCTCGGGGCTTCCGCTGTGAGGCCCCAATCGTCGCCGGCGCTTATGAGAATTGAAGAGAGCGCGGCTTCGATAAGTCGCCCTCGAATACTAAGCGAAGCAGGCCTCGCGCCCAGCATACCAACACATGTCCGGGTTGCGCAGATCGGGTGACCCCGAAAAACTGGGACTCGACGGTGGCACACGCGGACCCTGACTGGCGCTGGCTTGCCGAGGTTGTTGGTCGCGCGTATTGGCGGGCGTGTCAGCGCAGCCAGAGGCTGCTTTCTAATGGATGGAGGCGACCTCGGCGGGCCCTCCGACTGCGTCGCGGGACACGGCCCAGACGGTGTACGGCTGCGGCGAGCCCAGGCCCAGAGTGGACAGGTCGACGGTGAAATGCCCCTCGACTCCCTGCGCGTGCAGCCTGAACACGCTCGGATGCGGATAAATCCGCCCGCAGAAGACGAGGTGGATAAAGCTCTCGCTCCGCAGCCGATAGGCGCCGTGAAGCAGATGGTCCTTCGCGTCGACCTTGAGCGCGATGCCGGCCACGGCAGGCAGGGGCGGAGATGACTTCGCCGTCTCGCGGGAAATCACCGCGGCCTCCCGCTCGGGCGCAGGCGGCGGCTCGCCGGAGGTGCCGCCCTGCAGGACGACATGCATTGGCTCGGAACGCAGCGTCCGCGCCGCCGCAAAAATAAGCAGCTCGCCTGCCCGCCACGGGAGCACGAGCGCCGCACGCAGATCGACGAGCAGTTGCTGTGTCGTCTTCATCGGAGCCACCTCCGAGAGCGCCTTTTTGGCCGGCTCGCGGAACGTCGGCTCGCCGTCGAGAGGCGGCCGGGCGAGGCCCGCGAAGGCTTGGTCGGTGCCGAGATCGAGCGCGACCACAACGCCAAATCGCTGCAGGGGCGCAAGCATGTCGTCGCGCATGCTGGCCTTGCGCCGCAGCACGGCGGGCAGGCTCTTCCGGGCGCCGAGGTCGACGCGGGCCGGCAGGAGCAGCGTAAGGCCGTCGCGCGGCGGCGCGACTTTCGCCACCTCCTCCACCGGGCCGGAGAGCCAGAAGAGCTCGTCGGCAGGTCTCTCGATCATGGAACCTCGATGGGGCGGCGGAGCAGTCAGCAGCAGGGCACCCCAGAGCGCCAGTAGCACCTATGCCGTCTCCGCGGGAAGCACGTCGCGCCCGACGAACGCGAAGGGCTGCGGACCCTCCACCACCTCGCGCGAGAAGACATAGAGAAAATACGTCTCAGTGCGCTCTGGCGGCGTGAACAGCGACAGCAGATCAAAAGCGAAATGTCCCGCCGATGGCTTGCCGACCTCGGCCTTGCCGTAGACGGGAGCGCGCACCGTGCGCACCACCGGCGAAGGATGATCGGCGCCGGTCAATACGAAGTGAATATTGATCACGGCGGTGTGGCGCTCGCCGTCCTCGGGTGGAACCAGGTCGGTCTTGCCCACCGGCAGGAGGAACGAGCCGCGCACGATACACGTCGCCCCGTCCTTGAGCTCGACGACCCGCTCCGCCGAGATGGCAATGCCCGGCTGCTTTGGTGGCGGCGGCGAGCCGTCCACGGGAACATAGGCGGGCAACGGATCGCCTGGCTCCGGAAACGGCCGCGGCGCGGGCAGCTTTGCCCGCTTTTTTTCGACGTACTCTGCCACCGCGGGGTCCTCGTATGCGGAAGCCCCGGCGCCCAGCGTCACCTTGCAGCGGTTCGAGATCTTGTCGCGCAAGGTGACGGTGAGGAGAAGCTCGGCCGGACGCCAGGGCAGGTCCAACCGCTCGCGCACATCCAGCAGGAAGGGCGTCAGCGTCTTCGCCGGAGCCACTTCGTTCAGGTCCGCGGCGTTGACCTCGGGATAGACGGCGTTGTCCTGATCCACGGCATACCGCGCATAGGCGCGGTTGCTCAGCAGATCGACCGCGTGCAGCAGCGCGTACCGCTTGAAGGGCACGGCGATGGAATCCCGAAGCGAGACGCTGCGTCGCACCTCCGCCGGGAGCGTGGTGCGCTCGCCCAGGGCTACCGCCTTGGGAGCCCCCAGATAGATCCCGGGCTCCGGGAGCCTCCCGTCCGTCTCCTTGAGCGGGTTGCTCCAGAACTCGTCGTCGGAATAGCCAAAGTTATCCGCTGCCATCAGCCGCCCTTCTCGTAGAGGGAGCTGTTGGCGCGCGCGGCCCAGCCCGTCTTCAGGTCCGCGAGATTGCGCGCCTTGAGGTATTTGGCGCAAGTTGCGCAGAAGGCGTTCCGGCTGGGATTCTTTGCGTCGCCGCCCTCGCCAAACATGATGCAGGTGCCCTTGAGCCCGCCATAGTGATCGCCGGACTTCTGCGCCTTGGTGAGGCCCGAGGCGCAATGGTCGCCCGTATGGTCGTGGCCGTCGTAGGCGTCGCCGTCGGGCACCGGGTCCGGATAGGGCAAGCCCTCGGGCGGCTTGCACTGGAACACGCTGGTCTGGCCCTTTGCGACGTGGGTGGAGTCGGTGGCCTTGTCCAGCACGGTCATGCCCATGCTGTGCCCCAGCTCGTGGGCGATGGTGCAGGCGATCGGACGCACGGGGCGGCCCAGGTTCATCAGCTGCCGCCCGCCGCTGGCGCTGCCGTTGTAAGGGTCGGCTGTCCGCCACTTCCAGCTTACCTTGATGGGGCACTTGGTCTTGCTGAGACTGCCGGCCAGCGCCGCCGCGTCCCCGCTCAGCTTCACTTTGAAAGTGGTCTTGGTCACGAGCTCGATGGCGTCGATGGCAAACGCGCCACTCTTCGCCTTGCCGGCGACGACCCCGGGGTGCGTGGGATTCGCTGCCGGATCGATCACGGCTTCCCAGCCGACTGCGGAGACCGAGGGATTTCCGGTGCCCGGATCGACCTTGTAGATCTCCGGTCCGCGCGACTTGGTCTCGGCCTTCGTGACCTCGAGTTCCACCGCGGCCGCCGCGTTGGCATCCGCGATCACGTCGCAACCGCGGACGAAGATGGTCCGGTTTTCCGCCGCGCCAAATGGAACGGGGTCATTGCTGTAGGCCGCCGGATCGCCGAGCACATAGTAGCTGCCGGCCGGCTTGCCGAGGTAGGCGCCATCGTGCAGCCAGTTGGTGATTTTGGCGTTGTCGAACACATGCGATTCCTTGAGCTCGTACTCGATGAAAACGGGCGCCAGCCTGTCCTTCGCCCACTTGCGCGTGGTCTCCTGCAGGTCCCACTTTTTGGCCTCGTTCTGCTGGAGCCGCGGCTTCATGCACTCCGGCACCATCAGCTCGTAATAGAGCTTGCGCCAGGTCTGGAGCACCACGGTGCCGTCCTTGCACTCGTCGGTGGAGCCGACGTGCACGGTGATGGTATCGCCGCCCGCGTGGCCAACCGGGAGGTCGAAGACGACGCCGCCCAGGGCATCGGGATCCATGTTGATCTCGAGCTTCTCGCCCTTCTTCTTCGCGCCCGCCATCGGCGTGCGCTCGCTGTTGTCCTTTCCGTATTCGGCTTTGAGATAGATCTTCTTGCCCGCCTCGACGGGGCCAGCCTTGCCGGCCACGACCTTCACCTTCACGGTGGGCCCGAGCTCGTGGTGCTTGTCGTCGGCGTCAAGGTTGACCCACTGCTTGTGCGTCTTGCCGTGCGGCGGCCATTCGAGCTTCACCGGAGCGACCTTCTCGATCTTCGATTCCCACTCGACGCCGGTGTTTTTCACCCACTTCTTGTCGAGCAGGAAGTAGGGCGGCTCCCACTCCACCTTCACCTCGCCAGGATAGACCAGCGTCCAGGCGATCTTTC
>JANYKT010000086.1 GCA_025358085.1 Deltaproteobacteria bacterium
CAACAGGCCGTCGATGCCGCCCAGGTCGATGAAGGCGCCGTAGTCGGTCAGGTTCTTCACGATGCCGGTGAGGACTGCGCTCTCCTTCAACTTCATGAGCGTGTCCTTCTTCAGCGTCTCGCGCTCCTTCTCCAGCAGCACGCGCCGGGAGAGAACGATGTTCCCGCGCTTCTTGTTGAACTTGATGACCTTGAACTTGAACTTCTCGCCGATCAGCTTGTCCAGATTGCGGATCGGGCGCAGGTCCACCTGCGAGCCGGGCAGGAATGCCTTGACGCCGATGTCGACCGAGAGGCCGCCCTTGACGCGTCCGACGATGGTGCCCTCGACGAGCTCGTCGCGCTCGCACGCGGCGGAGATTTCGTCCCAGATGCGCATCTTGTCGGCCTTCTCTTTCGAGAGGACGACCATGCCTGTGTCATTTTCGCGCGACTCGAGGAGCACCTCGACCGGGTCGCCGACCTTGACGTTGGGCTTGCCCTCGAGGAGGCCGAATTCCTGGATCGGAACCTGACCCTCGCTCTTGTAGCCGATGTCTACGACCGCGTAGTCCTTCGTGACCTGCACGATGGTACCGCGGACGATCTCGTTCTCCTTCAGCTCGCCGCCCTTGCTGGAGCCGCGCGCCTTGAAGGACTCTTCCAACATTGCTGCGAAGTCTTCGTCGCCATCGGCTTGAAACGCCGGCGGGTTCATCGGGACTTCGGTCGTACTGGTGGTTTGATTTGCCATGAAAAAGTTTGCCTGCGATTCTTTTCACTGCCCCCGGGAATGAATGAAGGCCGCATGCCACGGGGAGAGATGGCGCACGGCAAAAATTGGACATCGCCGAAAAGCGGCGCGGACCCTACAGATCGGCATCTGGAGTGTCAAGGCTGGGGCAGCCGTTCGATTCCTTGTCGCGCAAGCTGGAAACAACGCTCGACGACTTCGGATAAATCCAGGCCGGTGGTGTCGACGACAATGGCGTCCGGCGCGGCTTTCAACGGCGAGATGGCGCGCTCGGTATCGTCCCGGTCGCGGCGCCGCTGGTCTCCCAGGACCTCCGAGAGCGGCAGGTGCAGGCCTTTGTCGGCGAGCTCGGAATGTCGCCGCTGCGCGCGGGCTTCGTCGCTGGCGGTGAGGAAGAACTTCACCCGCGCATCTGGAAAGACCACCGTGCCGATGTCGCGCCCCTCGAGCACCGCCCCGTTCACGGCCGCCCGGCCCAGCTCGCGCTGCAGGCCGAGCAGATTTTCGCGCACCACCGGCCGCGCCGAGACCACGCTGGCCCCGCGGCTGATCTCAGGCGTACGGATGGCGGCCGAGACATCCCGGCCGTTCAGCAGCACCCGCTGCGCGTCGTCGGCCTCGGGAACCGGCAGGAAGGTGAGGCCCAACCCGCTCTTCAAGAGAGCTTGCAGGCCAGCGTCGTCGTCCCAAGCGACTTGCGCGCGCCGGGCTGCCAGCGCAACCGACCGGTAGATGGCGCCGGTGTCAATCATGGTGAAGCCAAGTCGCCGCGCCAGCTGCCGGGCAACGGTGCTCTTGCCGGCGCCAGCAGGGCCGTCGATGGCGACGATTGGCGGAGTCACGGCGCGGGAGATAGCGCAGGCGCCCTCTGTCTTCAAGCGGTCGCGGTCAAGCGTGCAGGGTAAAGAGCAGCGCGACGCGCACGACCGCGGTCAGTGCGATTGCCGCGGACAGCCTGACCGTCCACGAGCGGCGCGGCGCGTGGTCCGTCTCCGGTTGCTGCTCCTCTTCGTCGCGCGTCCCCGGAGGCCACGCGGCCGCCGCGGGGCTCTCGACGATCGGCATCGCCTCGCGCCAGCGCAGGATCGCAAACAGCATCAATGAGACAAGTACGAACGCAGCGGCTTGGGCAATCGGTACGGGCTGCATGCGTTGAAGCTTCGTCGCCCGCAGCAGTTCGCCTAGTGCCGCGGACCGGCCTGGCGGGCAGGCTCTCACGGCCGTCGAGCCAGAAGACCTGGTCTGGAGGGTGTCGATCGCCATCCGGAAAACGAGCGCCGCGAGCAGACAACCGCTAGCCTGCAGGCATGCGCAACCTGCTCCCAGCATTCGTCGTGGCAGCCACGGCAGCATTCCCCGCGTTCGGCCAGCAGCAGGACTTCAGCAAGGTCGAGATCAAAACCACGCGAGTCTCCGGCAACGTCTTCATGCTCGAGGGTGCCGGCGGAAACATCGCCGCTATCGTCGGTGACGACGGCATCGTCATGGTCGACGCGCAGTACGCTCCGCTCGCGCCGAAGATCCACGCCGCGCTGGCGAAGCTCTCGCCCAAGCCGGTGCGCTTCCTGATCAACACGCACTTTCACGGCGACCACACCGGCGGCAATGCGGAGTTCGCCGACACCGCGGCCATCATCGCCTCGACCAACGTCCGCAAGCGTCTGGAGAACGGGAGCGTGCACCCGCTCACCGGCAAGCCGATCCCGCCCGCCCCTGCCGCCGCTCTGCCGATCGTGACCTTCGACTCCCCCACGGTTCTGCACATCGATGGCGAGGAGATCCGCGCCATCGCGCTGCGGCCCGGCCACACCGACGGCGACAGCGCGGTCTGGTTTGTAAAGGCGAACGTCGTGCACCTCGGCGACGACTTCGTCACCTACGGTTTCCCCCTCGTGGACGTGGCGAACGGCGGCAGCGTCAAGGGCATGATTGATGCGCTCGATGAGCTGCTCGCGCGCATCCCGGCCGACGCAAAGATCATTCCGGGACACGGTCCGCTTTCGACCGTCGCCGACGCGCGCAAGTTCGCCCGCTCGCTGGAGGAGATGCTGGCCGCGGTCGCGAAGGCGAAGAAGCCGGTCGGCGTCGAGGTGCTGGCACCATGGGCGCCCTGGGGTCAAGGCTTCATCAAGGCGGAGCAGTTCCTGCCGATGCTGCTCCGGGACGCGAAGTAGCCGCCTTGAAAGGGGCTTAGCTAGAACGTTCTAGCCCGCAAGCGCGCAGGAGATCTTCGTCTCCATCGCGCGGCT
Organism: Deltaproteobacteria bacterium; assembly: GCA_025358085.1. Lineage (GTDB taxonomy): Bacteria > Myxococcota > Myxococcia > Myxococcales > 40CM-4-68-19 > JANYKT01. The sequence continues at coordinate 2,982 of JANYKT010000086.1, forward strand.
GGCCTACCGGCAAGCGGAGGATGTCAAACGACCTCCCCGAGCCAGGTACGGTGTATGGCGATGGGACAGGTTGCCAACCACCCCTGAACGAGGGCGAACCAGGTCAGCGTAGCCTGAAGGAGAGAAAGCCGGATGACTATCGACTGGCGAGGAACGGATGCGCGCTTGCGGACGGTTCGCGCAAGAGCTTCAGCGCGCGAGAGCCGCAGGAGGAGCGTGGGGGTCGACGAACGAGTTCGCGACACCCCTTGCAACCCAGGTCAATGACGCAACACCGGTCAGGGGGGGCGCGTATGTCTGAGGGCGGCGACCCCCACGCTTCTCCTGCGGCGTTCGTTGCCCAGGTGAAAGGCCTCCTTAACTGAGTGGCCTTGGGCTCAGAACTCCACGGTCAGCGGATCGTCGCCCTTGCCCTTTTCCACCGTCGGCAAAGGCGACGAGACCTTCGCCGACAGCCTCGGCACCTTCGGCCTGGGCGCCTCGACGATGAGCCCGATGCTGATCTGCTGCGGACCGTCGGCGACCAGATCGCGACCCAAAGGAGCAAAGCCCTCCTTGGTGAATTGGAGGTGTACGGCCGCGTTCCTCGGCACGTAAAGCTTGAGCGGCGTCACGCCGCTCTGCTTCCGATCTCGCCAGGTCGCATCCACCGTGACGCCGGACGGCTGCGTCTCGACCGTGATTTCCGCGGGCTGCGTGGCAGCCTTCTGCTCCTCGGCGCGCTTGGCTTCCTTCCGCGCCTCCTCGGTGGCACGCCGCTCATCGGCCGCGTCCCTTGCGGCCATCTCAGCGACCTCGGCCCGGTGCTGCTGCTGTCCCTGGTGCCAGACCAGCCCTCCAACCGTGCCGAGCACCACCACCACGCCCGCGGTGATGGCGGCGTAGACCACCGCGTTCGAGCGCGCGGGCGGCGCGGCCTGGAGCATCTGCGTCGCCGCGGAAGCGACGCGCGGAGCTTGGCCCGGCGCTGATTTAGGGCGCGCCATCACGGTCGGCTTACTGGGCCGCGCCGGGGTTTTGGACCCCTGCGACTTCGGGCCCTGCGCCAACTCTTGTTCCCTGGCATCGGCGACCGGAGGCTCGCGCGTAATGCCCTCCGCGTCCATGCACGCGCCTACGGCATCGTGGAGCTCCCGCATGGTCTGGAAACGCTCGTCCTGGCTCTTGGCCAGGCACTTCATGATGATGCCCTGGAACTCCTCCGGAACCTCGGGCCGCAGCGAGCGCGGATCGGGTGGCATCAGCTGGAGGTGTCCGATGAGCACCTCGCCAAAGGAGCTGCCTGGGAACGGCAGCCGGCCCGTTGCCATCTGGTACATCATGCAGCCCAGCGAGTAGATGTCGCTGCGCGCGTCGATGCGATTGCCCATGCCGCCGGCCTGCTCCGGAGACATATACGCTGGCGTGCCCATCACCATGCCTGTCTGGGTTTTGCCGGTGGACTGGCCTTCGTCGTCGGTGACCTTGGCGATGCCGAAGTCCACGACCTTGACGAAGTTCTTCCGGCCCTTGTGGACGATGAGGTAAATATTGTCGGGCTTCAGATCGCGGTGGATGATCTTGTGATCGTGCGCGGCCTGCAGCGCTTCGCAGGTCTGCAAGAGGATCGAACCGGTCACTTCCAGCGGCACCGGGACGTCGGGCTTGACCAGATCCTGCAGCGCGCGGCCGTGCAGGTACTCCATGACGAAGTAGTGGCGGTGGTCCTCGGTGACATTGAGGTCGAGGATCTTGAGGATGTTGTCGTGGCCGATGATGTTGACGGCCCGCGCCTCGGCGAGGAAGCGGTCGACGATCTTCTCGTCAGTCGAGTACTGCGGGTGCAGGAACTTGATGGCGACCTTCGAGCCGATCGCCGGGTGCTCGCCGAGGTAGACGGCGCCCATGCCGCCCTTGCCGAGGCGCTTGCCGACCTTGTAGCTCCCGATCATGCGGCCCACGAGCGGGTCGAGCTGCGGCGCGCCCTTGGGCCCCAGGGCCACGCCGTCGTCCGGACACGCCTCGACGACGTCCTCGAACTCGTTGCCGCACTCCGGACACG
>JANYKT010000140.1 GCA_025358085.1 Deltaproteobacteria bacterium
AACCCGGCGGTGTCGAGCAGGTTGACCAGCACGCCGTCGTGCTCGGCGAAGGTGACGTGGGTCGCGACGGTGAAGTTGCGCTTGGCCTCCTCGGGCTCGTGGTCGAGGTGGCTGGTGGATCCGTCCTTGCTGGCCCGCGAAGGAGCGTCGTGTCGGAGCAGCGCCTCGGTGAGCGCGGTCTTGCCGGCGCCGTCGTGGGCGATGACGGCAACGTTGCGAATCTTCCTCGGGTCGAGCATGGTGACCTCCCGGTCAGGGGCACCTTAGACCGATTGCAAACGCTTGTAGAGACAAGCCTCTCCAGCAACTAGTCCCCGACTCGCTCGCCAGGGCCCGCTTGCATGCACTACAACTTCGCCCGCATCCACCAGAGGCTCCGGGTCACTCCTGCGATGGCGGCGGGCGTCTCCGAGCACGTTTGGGAGACCGAAGATATCGTCGCGCTGCCGGAAACGGGTAGGCAGCCTGCCCGCTTGACAGGCCCGGCGGCAGTGCGCAAGTGTCCGGGTAGCGCGGGGCAAGCGAAAATTCCCCAGGTCGCTGGACCGGACGCCATGGCAGAGGCGTTGCGGCACATGCTTGCTCCTATCGCGGAAAACAGAGATTAAGAAGAGCGAGCATGACCTCGAAAAACACAGGGCCACGCTCAACGCAGTGGATCGCAGCGACAACCGCTCGCATACACGCCTGATGGTCGGCTTGATAGTCGGCAGCTTGCTCGCACTGGGCTTGGCCTATTTGGCTGGATACGCGTACGTCCATGGCGATAAGGACTTTGCCGCGAAGGTTGCCCTCGGCATTGCGAGCTTCCTTGCGGGTGCGGCTAGCGGCTGGGGCGCGAAGGCCGAGGCAGCAAGCAAGAAGACTTTTGGCGGCTCCGGCGACAAAGACTGACCGGGGCGCGCCTCAAACTGACCCACTACCAAGAAACGTCCAGAATTGAAGCGACTTGGTCGGTCCTGAACAAAAAGCTGATTTCTGTCTGGAAAGCTGTCAGCACCTCGCATAGTATGGCGATCGTCTTCGGTGGCTTGGTCCAATGCCGCCGGCTCCGGGTCCGAAAGCCGGGGCAGGTCTCGTAAAAGGTTTGCAGCTGACAGCAGCTGCCGCGACGGAGTCTTTGCCGTCAGGGGTCTCGACAAGCCGGGAGTGAAGGTCGCGCGACGAGGCGCGCAGCCGTCGAGTGATCGCGGGTCACGGGTCGATCCCGCGGGCGGCAAGCAGCAAGGTTTGGAATCTGCCCGGAGAGCCGGGTGCTGCGCGGGCTGTCTTTGCCGCGCGAGATCGAGGTGCGCTGAAGAATGGCGAATGCCGTACTCATCGTCGAAGACGAGCAGAGCGCTTCGCGCCTGATCGCCTCCATCTGCGCCGAGCTGTACCTGGCGTCGCAGGCCACGGCCTCCGGCAAGGACGCCCAGACGCTCTGTGCGCAGGCGGCAGAGGCAGGCGCGCCTTTCGCGTGCGTGGTGCTCGACCTGGCGCTGGCGGAGCTTGACGGCTTCCAGTTCGCGTTGGCAGCGCGCGCCGCCGCCTGGGGCAAGGCTTTGCCGCTCATCATCGTCAGCGGGATCTACAAGCAGCTCCCGCCGGACTTCGCCGCCAGGGCGAGGCCTACGGCGTTCTTCGCCAAGCCATTTGATGTGCAGCCGCTGCGCGCGGCGCTGACCCGGGTCTGCGGGATCCAGGAGCCGCCGTCGGTGGCCGGGTTGATCGATGACACGCCGGTGGCGCAGCTCTTCATCGATCTCTTCCGCGCCAAGGCCACCGGTACGCTCTCGCTCTCGCAGGACCCGACCCGGCGGGTGATCACTTTTCAGCAGGGCCAGATCCGGTTCGCGCAGGCGAATATCAAGACCGAGACCGTAGGGGCGGCGCAGATTGCCTCGGGGCTGATCAAGCAAGCCTCGTTCGACCGCGCGGTGGCGCTGGCCAAGCAGCAGAAGACGCAGCTGCATGAAGCCCTGGCGACGGAGCGCGTGCTCTCGCCCGACCAGCTGAAGGTCGCGCTCAAGCAGCAGACCGTCGAGGTCTGCGTCAACGCGCTGCACTGGACCGTTGGCGCCCATCGCTTCGAGCCGCAGCCGGCGGAGACGGTGGCGATCCTCCCCGACGCGCGCACAAGTCCCGTCGCGCTCGTGCTCGAGGGAGCGAAAAAAGTCTCACCCGAAGACTCGAAGAAGTGGTTGGAGGCCCATGCGCAGCAGCGCATCCGGCGCAGCGCGGAGCTGGAGCGCGAGCTGTTCTCGGTCAAGAGCGCGTGGCCCGGCGAGAGCATCACTCCGCTGGTGACCGGTGGAAAGTCCGTCGGCGAAGTGCTTGCCCGGGTGAAAGATGCCGAGCTGCCGCTGCTGCACTACCTGTGCATGAGCGGGCTCTTGACGCTGACTGGCGGCGCGCAGGCGCAGAAGCCAGTAGCCCCTGCCGGGCCGAGCGACGAGGACCGAGGGAAGATCTTCACCACCCTGGAGAGCAGCGCGCGCCGCATGTTGTTCGGCGAGCGGGACCACCTCGCCGAGGCCAGCCACTACGAGGTGCTCTGCGTCGGCCGGGACATCAGCGCCGAAGATCTCAAGCAGGCCTACTTCGGCCAGGCCAAGCGCTTCCACTCCGACAGCTTCAGCGGCGTCGAGCTGGGCAGCGCACGCCGTCTGGCCGAGGAGCTGTTCTCGAAGGTCAACGAGGCGTACCAGGTGCTCTCCGACAAGGAGAAGCGCAGCGAGTACGACGTCTTTCTCGACCGCAAAGCCAAGGGACTGCCCACCGATGTCGGGGCCATCCTCCGGGCCGAGGCAGTGTTCCAGAAGGGCGAACTGCTTTTCAAGGCCGGCAAGTGGGAAGACGCCGAGGCGCTCTTTCGCGAGGCCATCGCGCTCAATCACGCCGAGGCGGAGTTCCACGCGTATCTCGGCATGGCCATGTTCAGGAGCAAGGGCAAGGCTGATGAGGCGCTGCAGCAAGTGGAGAAGGCGCTGGAGTTCGATCCGCGCCTGCGCAGCGGCACGCTCTTCGCCGCGCAGCTCCTGGTCGAGTTGGGTGAGGTGGAGCGCGGCAAGGTCCTGCTCCGCCGGGCCATCGACAAGGATCCGGATTTTGACGAAGGCAGAAGTTTGCTCCGCACGCTTCGCGAGAAGCCGGCTGAGCAGAAGAAGGGCGGCTTTTTTGGCCGCCTGTTGAAGAAGTAGGAACAATCCAAGCCAGTGGAGCCAGCAATGAATGGAGAAGGACAGGGTCCCGGGAATCAAACCGACGCGCATGCGGCGCATGACGCACCGGAGCCGGGCAACGCGAAGCTGCCGCCGGGCCTGAGCGGGGCGCAGCAAGGCCAGGGTGGCGCGCAAGGCCAGCCGCAGGAAGGCGCCGGCGGGAAGCGCAAGTTCCGGCGGCAGCGCCGGGGCGGCCGCGGGCGCGGGCGCAACAAGCAGGGAGGGACTCCGCAGCAGAACCAGCCCGGCTACGTAGCTCCGCTCGATGCGCACGGCCGCATCGTCGACGTCGAGAATGACACCGAAGGCGGATCGAGCGCGGGCTTAGGTCCAGACGAGGACGATGACGGTCCCGAGGACACCGCGCAGCAGCCCGACGGCAACGTCGTCAAAGCTGCCGCGCAGCAGCTTGACGGCAACGTCGCCAAAGCTGCCGCGCCGCCGCCCGTGGCCAGCGCTGCAGCTCAGCCGGCAGAGGGCAATTCGGCGCTCCCGCCGCGTCCGGCAGAGTCCCCGGCGGCGGACGGCAACGCGCAGGCGGCGCTGGGCGAGGCGGCGCAGGGCGAGGCGGCGCAGGGCGGGGCCACGCCTGGCGCTGCGCCATCGCAGCCGGTGCAGTCGCAGCCGCAAGATTCGCAGCCGCAGGGGCAGCAGCAACAGGGGCAGCAGCAACAGGGGCAGCGGCAGGGGCGCGGCGGGCGGCACCAGCGGCACCAGAATCAGCAGCACCAGAATCAGAACGGACAGCAGAACCAGCAGCAGAAGCCGCAACAGCAGCGGCAGCCCGAAGTCACGGTCGCTTGCGAGGGCGTGCTGGACATCGATCACCGCGGCAACGGCAAGCTGCGGCTGGCGAAGTTCAACTTCCTCCCGCAGCAGGACGATGTCGAGGTGCCGCGCCAGCTGATCGATCGCGACAAGCTGCGCCCTGGCTCCATGCTGGCCGGCCAGTCCGCGCGCCGCAACGGCCGGCTGCAGCTGGTCAAGACGGACACCGTCGAAGGGCTCACGCCCCAGCAGGCCGCGGCCCTGACCGCGTTCTCGAACCTGACCGTGGTGGACCCCGACGACCGGCTGGTGATGGAGACCACGTCCAAGGAGACGCTGACGCGCATCATCGACATCGTCTCGCCCATCGGCCTCGGGCAGCGCATGCTCATCGTCGCGCCGCCCAAGACCGGCAAGACGATCATGCTGCAGAAGATCTCGCACGCCATCACCGCCAACAAGCCCGACGTGATCCAGTTCGTGCTGCTGGTGGACGAGCGGCCGGAGGAAGTCACCGACTTCCGCCGCACGGTGAAGGCCGAGGTCTTCGCCTCGTCCGCCGACCGCCCCACCGACGAGCACCTGCACGTTGCCGAAATGGCCATGGAGCGCGCCAAGCGGCTGGTCGAATGCGGCAAGGACGTGGTCATCCTGCTCGACTCGATCACGCGCCTTTCGCGCGCCTATAATAAAGAGGTCGAGTCGTCGGGCCGCACGCTGTCGGGCGGCGTCGATTCGCGCGCGCTGGAGCGGCCGAAGCGGCTGTTCGGCGCTGCGCGCAACGCGGAGGAAGGCGGATCCTTGACCATCATCGCCACCGCGCTGATCGACACCGGGTCGCGCATGGACGAAGTGATCTTCGAGGAGTTCAAGGGCACCGGCAACTCCGAGATCAACCTCGACCGCGCGCTGGCCGAGAAGCGCGTCTGGCCGGCCATCAACATCCAGACCAGCGGCACGCGCAAGGAAGAGAAGCTCTTCTCCCAGCACGAATACGAGAAGGTGAAGAAGCTGCGCGGCGCGCTCTACGCGCTCAAGCCCACCGAGGCGATGGAGAGGCTGATCAAGTCGATGAATGAATTCAAATCAAACGCGGAGTTCCTGGACGCTATCTAGAGCAGCCTCTATCCAGCCCGTCCATTACTTCGAGCCTCGAGCAATGTCCGGCAATCCGGGCCCCGCGGACGGTGCAGGTGCTTGGCCCCTCTCGACCAGCGACGGCGGAGGGGGGCCCGTCGCGTCGATCGTACGGTTCGTACGTTTGGACAGTTGGGAAGCCGATTTGAGCCCGCTCAAATCGCCCGAAACGTACGAACTGTACGACCGCGCCGCGGACCCCCTCGCCACCCCGCCCTCGCCGCAGGTCCCCATCCTTCATTTGATTGTCTTGGGCGTGCCGTGGAGGTACCGCCGGATCGACGGCGTTCCCTCGCTGACCAGCGCTGCTTCGTAAGGTGCGGGCGGGTCGAGCGGGTGGACCGACCAGCGCGTTGCGTCCGCGCCCTTCGCCCAGAGGACGCAGCCCTGCGTGGGGTTGATCTCGTACGAGCGCAGCGACCGCGAGAGCCCCTCGCCAGTCGCCTTGAGGAACGCCTCCTTGCAGGTCCAGAGCTTGAAGAACGCCACCGCGCGCGCAGGCTCGTCGAGCGCGAAGAGCCGCTCCTGCTCGCCGGGGGCGAAGAACCGCCGGGCCAGCGCGTCGGTGCGCCGGATCCGCGGAAGCTCCACGTCCACGCCCACCTCGAGGTCCGGCGAGATCGCGTACAGCGCATAGTCGCCCGAGTGGCTGACATTGAAGTGCAGCCCGTCCACAAAAGGCTTGCCGTGCGCGCCATATTGAAACGCGACCTCCGCTGGCGGACAGTCCTGGGCGCGTCCGACGATTTCGCGCAGCATCCCGCGCGCCGCGACCCAATGCCCGCGCAGCGCGTCGGTGGCGAAGCTCAGCGCGCGTTGCTCTTCGCGCGGCGAAAGGAACGCGCGCAGCGCTTGCAGTCGTGCCGGCGCAGGGTCGAGGCGCGCCAGGAAGAGCCACACCTCTCCTTCCGCGGGCTCTCCCTCGGCGGGCGGTTGCAACCAGTCGATCGACATCCGCCGATGCTAACCGGCGTTGCGTTGCCTCAGCCGGGCAATCGCAGGAACGCCTGTTGTATGTTCAAGTCGATTTCAATCCCGCGTGCGTGGAACCGCGTAATGGATTACGCGCTCCCGGTAGTGGCCTCAATGCCTGCGCCGTTGCAGGCTTGGCGCATTTCTACACTCATCCATTTTGCGTATGGGTGCGTATTGTTTTTCTCAGTATTCCGTCGCCAGTGTGCGCGCTCAGGGAGACCAACCAGTCATGGAAGCAACACTATCGAGCGGCGCCCGCGGCGACCGGGCGAACCTGCTGGTGGTCGACGACCTACCCGCGAACGTGCTCGCATTGCGCGCGGCGCTCGAGCCGCTGGACGAGAATATCGTCGAGGCGAGCTCCGGCGAGGCGGCTCTCGAATACCTGCTCAAGAACGACTGCGCCGCTATCCTTCTCGACGTGCGGCTGCCGGGCATGAGCGGCTTCGAAGTGGCCGATGCGCTGCGAAGCCGGCCGCGCACCCGCGACATCCCCATTCTCTTCGTCACCGGGACCCTGCAGGACGGCGCGTCGGCCGGCTACGCGCACGGCGCGTTCGACTACATCCTCAAGCCGTTCAATCCGGACGTGATGCGCGCGAAAGTGTCGGCCATCGTCAAATTGTACCGGCTGCGGCGCAATATCGAAGAGCAGCGCGATGTGCTGGCTGCGAGCGAGCAAAGGGCCCGCGCGGAGACCGCGAGCGAGCGCGCCTCCATGTACGATCTGCTCGCGCAGTCGCCCGCCTTGATCGCCAGGCTGCGCGGGCCCGAGCAGGTCTTCGATTACGCGAACTCGCGGTACCGGGAGGCGATTGGAAACCGCACCCTGGTGGGCAAGCGTCTACGCGACGCCCTCCCGGAGCTCGAGGGCCAGCCCTTCGCGAAACTCCTGGACAGCGTGTACCGGAGCGGCGAACCGTTCGTCGCCGACGAGGTTCCGGCGCAGCTCGCCCGCGGCGCGGGAGGCACGCTCGAGACTGCCTACTTCAACTTTTCCTACCTGCCCACGCGCGACCATTCGGGCTCCGTGGATGGCGTTCTTGTCTACGCGGTGGACGTTTCCGACCAGATGCGAGTGAGGCTCGAGCTCGAGGAGATCTCCAGGAATTTGCGCGCGAGCGAGGCTCGTTTCCACGGCATGGCAGAGGCCATTCCCCAGCAGGTCTGGACGGCCCGCGCCGACGGCACCGTCGACTTCGTCAACAGCAAGTTCGCCGAGTACGCGGGGAAGAGCACCGACCAGATCCTCGCCGAGGGATGGGTGCAGCAGATCCAGCCCGACGACTTCGCGGCGTTCAGCGCGGCCTGGGAGCACTCGCTCTCCACCGGCGAACCGCTCGAACACGAGCTGCAGCTGCTGCGCAAGAACGACGGCGCATTTCGCTGGCACCTCGTGCGCGCGCTCCCCGAGCTCGATGAGGCCGGCCACGTGCTGCACTGGTACGGCACGCTGACCGACATCCAAGAGCAGAACGCGGTGGCCGAGCAGCTCGCTTACACCAACGTGTTCCAGCAGCAGCTGCTCGCGGTGGTGGGGCACGACCTGCGCAACCCGCTCAATGCAATCTCGATGACGGCGCAGCTGCTGCAGAATAAGGCCGACCCCACCCTGGAGCCGCTGGTGGCTCGCATCTCGCGCAGCGTGGCGCGGATGAAGCGGATCATCGGCGACATCATCAATTTCACTCGCGCCCGCATTGGGAGCGGATTGCCCGTGGTCCGGCAGCCCTGCTCTGCGCGCCAGCTCTGCCGCGAGGTCATTGACGAGTTCGCCGTGGTGCACCCGGACCGTTGCATCAGGCTTACGGCCGACGACCCGGGCGAGGGCGAGTGGGACTCGCTCCGGCTGCAGCAAGCCGTCTCGAACCTGATCGCCAACGGGCTCCAGTACGGCCTGGTGGGCACGGAGCTGGTGGTGCGCGTCGAGAGCCTGCCCGAAGTGGTGACCATCTCAGTGCAGAACGAAGGGGCGCCCATTCCGGCCAGCTTGCTCGCCTCTGTCTTCGAGCCGTTCAAGCGTCGTTCGGAGCAGAACCCGCAGGGGTACAATCTGGGGCTCGGGCTTTACATCGTGGCGGAAGTGGTTCGCGCTCACGGCGGCACGGTGGAAGTTGAGTCCCACGATGCAACCGGCACCCGCTTCACCCTGCGCCTCCCGCGCCGGCTAGCCACTTCAGTCGTCGTCGGGGCGGCCCTGCGGCAGGTCTCCGCTGCCGGCAACCAGAACGCGCAACAGCTTGAGCGTGCCGACGCCATCGCTTTCGGCAATAGCGAGCACCCCGCCTGAGGGATCGGTGAGCCGCACCTTGCGCCCGCGCGAGTAGGGCGGCGCGCGCAGTCGCGTCAGGTCGGAAGGACCCGGCGCATGTCCGTGCGCCACGCGTCTCGCCAGACCCGGGTCGAGCCGCAGCTCGGCCAGACCATCGAGCGCGCGCGACAGCGGCAGCAGGTATTTGACGATGTCGCCCGCCTTGGCCGCCGCCATCAGCGTGTCGAGCCCGACCGCCTCGTCGATGGTGAACGACGCCACCCGCACCCGCTTGAGCTCGCGCAAGTGCGCGCCGGGCCCCAGCCGCGTGCCGAGGTCATGCGCGATGGTCCGCAAGTACGTCCCCTTCGAGCAGCGCACGAAGATGCCGACGTCGGGCGGCGCGAAGAACGTCATCCGCGCTTCGTCGACGTTGATGGTGCGCGCCTCGCGCTCGACCACTTCGCCGGCCCGCGCCAGCTCATAGAGCCGCTTGCCGTCTACCTTGCGCGCCGAATACATGGGCGGTGTCTGCTCGATCAGGCCGACGAATCCCTTGAGCTCGTCTTCAAAGCGCTGCTGCGTGAAGTCGCCGAGCGGCCTGGTTTCCAGCACCTTGCCGGCGGCGTCCTGGGTGTCGGTCGCCTCACCGAAGCGGATCGTCGCCTGGTACTCCTTCTCGCCGTCGGCGATGTAGCTCGCCACCTTGGTCGCGTCACCGATGCAGATCGGCAGCACGCCCGTGGCCGTCGGATCGAGCGTGCCAGTGTGGCCGCAACGCTTGGTCTTGAAGAGCGACTTCACGCGGCGCACGACGTCGAAGCTCGTCGGTCCGCTCGGCTTGTTGACCACCACCACGCCCGACAGTTCAGACATTCATTGCCTGCTCGATCTCCGATGCGATGCGCGCGCGCACGCTGCTTTCCTCGCCTGCGATGCTGCAGCCGGCTGCGTTGCGGTGCCCGCCGCCGCCGAACTTCTGCGCGATGGCCGCGACATCGACTCGCCCGCGCGAGCGGAACGAGATGCGCCACGGCGCGCCCTGCTGCTCTGGCTCGCGGAAGGACGCCGCCACCTCGACGCCGTCCACCGAGCGCGCGTAGTTGATGAACCCGTCGGTGAGGTCGGCGCCGGTGCCGGTGCGGGCGATCATTTCATTCTTGATGGTGATGGTCGCGAGCTTGCCCTGCACCGCGAGCGTGCCCAGCACTTCCGCGAGCAGCATCATCCGCGCGAGCGGCTGCTGCTCGTACACGCGCACGGTCATTTCCCATGGATCGACGCCGGCCTCGATCAGCGCCGCGGCGATACGCAGGCACTCGGGGTCGGTGGACGAGTAGCGGAAGCAGCCGGTGTCCGCGAGGATCGAGGCGTAGATGCACTCGGCAGCGTCGACCGAGAGCGGGTGACCGAGCCCCGCGATGATCTTGAACACGAGCACGCCCACCGCCGCGGCCGCCGGATCGACGTAGTTGATGTCGCCGAAGGGCTGGGTGGTGATGTGGTGGTCGAGGTTGATCAGCACGCCGCAGAGGGGCGCCCGCGGCAGGTCCGGCCCGAGCCGGTCGGCGCTGCCCGAGTCGGTCGCGATGGTGACGTCGAAGGCCGCGCCCGGAGGGAGCGAGGTGACGACCTGATCGGCACCGCGAAGAAAGCGAAAGTTGTAGGGCAGCTCGTCGGGGTTGTAGACGGTCACCTCGCGGCCCAGCTCGCGCAGGGCGCAGGCGAGCGCGAGTGCGCTGCCGAGCCCGTCGCCGTCCGGTCCGCGGTGCATGGTGACGAGCACGCGGCGCGCCGGCCGCAACGCATCGACCACCAGCGGCAGGTTTTCCGCCGGTCGCCAGTCGCGCGCGTGGGCGACGCCGCGATTGATGGCTTTCACTCCTGCGTCTCGGAAGCGGCGTCGCCGCCATCGGCCTGGCCAGCGCCGGTCTGCGCGTTTCCGGGGCTGTCGGCCAGGATCCGCTGGTCGTGCTCTTTCGCCTCCCGCAGCAGCTGGTCGATGCGGTCGCCGCGGTCGATGGCCTCGTCGTAGGTGAAGCGCAGATCCGGCGTCAGCCGCAGCCCCAGCCCCTTGCCGATTTCGCGCCGCAGAAATCCCTTGGCGGCCTCGAGGCCCTTCTGCGTGTCCTTGCGAATCTTCTCGTCGCCGTGGACCGCGTAGTAGATGCGCGCCTCGCGCAGGTCGGGCGACATCTTGACGCCGGTGACGGTGACGAGGCCGATGCGCGGGTCCCCCATGCCGTGCGCCAAGACCTCGCCGAGGAGCTGCTGCAGGAGCTGCCCGACGCGGTCGGGGCGATTGTGCGTGCTCACGGAAGATCCTCCTCGGTCAAATATCCTTCGCCGTCCTCGGAGAACTCCGAAGCCAGTTCGTGCCGTGCCGTCTCCCCCGGAGCCCGCGGAGGTTCTGGAGGCTCCATCGCCTCCATAGAATCCAAAGCCTGGGGATCGAAGTCGAGCATGGGCTTGTCCCGCCAGTCGCTCGACATCTGCGAGTAGGTCTCGATCTCCATCTCGCGATTCACCAGCTCCGCGGCGCCCAAAGACTCGAGGTCGCGAACGACCTTGTCGAGCACCTCGTTGACGAAGCTGTGGTCATTGGCGACCGCGGTGATGCCGATGACCGCACGCTGCCAGACGTCGTTGTCGCCCACTTCGGCGATGCTGACGTTGTAGCGCGCGCGGATGCGGTCGATCATCTTCCGCAGCGCCTGCCGCTTGTCCTTCAGCGACCGCGCGCCGCCGATCACGAAGGTGAGCCTGAGAACTCCAACGACCATGCGGCAACTCCCCGCTTACGTCAGCGAAGGCCGGATTGTCTCGAGCTCATAAGCCTCGATGATGTCGCCTTCCTTGAACTCGTTGAAGTTCTCGATCCCGATGCCGCACTCGAAGCCCTTGTCGACTTCCTTGACGTCGTCCTTGAAGCGGCGGAGCGAGGCGACCTTGCCGGTGAAGATGGACTTCGAATCGCGCAGCACCCGCAGGAACGCGGTCCGCGTGACCTTGCCGTCCAGCACCGACGAGCCGGCGATGGTGCCGAGCTTGGGGACGTTGAAGAGCGCCTGCACCTTGGCGCGGCCGAGGACCTTCTCCTTGATGATGGACTCGAGCTTGTCCTCCATCGCGAGCTTCACGTCATCGAGCGCGTTGTAGATGATGGTGTACTGCTTCAACGTGACCTCGGCGGACTGGGCTGCCTCGCCCGCCTTGGACTCGATCTTGGTGTTGAAGCCGACGATCATGGCTTTCGACGCGGCGCCGAGCATGACGTCGCTCTCGGTGATGTTGCCCACGCCCGAGTGGATCACGTCCACCGAGACCTTGGGCGTCGAGAGCTTGATCAGCGCTGCCTTGAGGGCTTCGACCGAGCCGCCGACGTCGGCCTTGACGATGAGCTTGAGCACCTTGGCCTGGTCCTTCTTGGTCCGGGCCATCAGGTCTTCGAGAGACATCTTGGTGTTCTTCGACATCTCCTTCTCACGCTGCTTGAAGCGGCGATGCTCGGCCACCGTGGCAGCCGATGCCTCGTCCTCGACGATGTTGAAGTCGTCGCCCGCGGAGGGCGCGCCGTCGAGACCGAGCACTTCCACCGGGAAGCCCGGCGGCACGTCATCGACGTTCTCGCCGTGCTCGTTCATCATGGCCCGCACGCGGCCAGAGTGGATGCCGGTGACGATGGCGTCGCCGACCCGCAGCGTTCCGTCCTGCACCAGCACGGTCGCGACCGGGCCGCGGCCCTTCTCCAGCTTGGCCTCGATGACCACGCCGGAAGCAGGCTTGTTCGGGTTCGCGGTGAGCTCCAGGACCTCTGCCTGCAGCAGGATGGCCTCGAGCAGCTTCTCGAGCCCCTCACCGGTGCGGGCCGAGACCGGGATCATCATGATGTCGCCGCCCCAGTCCTCGGCGATCAGGCCGTGGTCCGAGAGCTGCTGCTTGATGCGGTCGGGCTGCGCGCCCGGCTTGTCCATCTTGTTGATGGCGACCACCACCGTGACCTTGGCGGCCTTGGCGTGGTTGATGGATTCCACCGTCTGCGGCATGACGCCGTCGTCGGCGGCGACCACCAGCACCGCGATGTCGGTGGCGTTGGCGCCGCGGGCGCGCATGGCGGTGAAGGCTTCGTGGCCCGGCGTATCGAGGAAGGTGATCGACGCTTCGCCGCCGTCCGAGCCGACGATGTCCACCGAGTAGGCGCCGATGTGCTGCGTGATGCCGCCGGCCTCGCCCTCGGCCACGTTGGCCTTGCGGAGCGCGTCGAGGAGCGAAGTCTTGCCGTGGTCGACGTGGCCCATGATGGTGACGACGGGCGGGCGCGAGACCATATCTTCGGCCTTGTCCTCGGTCTCTTCGATGTACTCGTCGATCTCGAAGCCGACCTTCTCGACCTTCCAGGCGTAGTCGACCGCGAGCAGCGACGCGGTGTCGAAGTCGATGGCCTGGTTCACGGTCACCATCTTGCCGGCGGTCATCAGCTTGCGGATCAGCTCGGACGACTTCACGCCCATGGCCTGCGAGAGCTCGGAGACGGTGATGGTGTCCTCGATGCGGACCACCTTCTTGTGCTCCGACATCACCGTGATCTCAGTGCCCTTGCCCTTCTTGGCCGAGCGCTTCTTGTGGCCGCGCACCGGAACGTAGGCGGCGCGCTGGCGGGCGAGATCGACCAGGTCCTGCTTCGAGAGGGACTCGACCTTCTCGACGCGCGGACCCTTCTTGCCCTTCTGCTTGTCCTTGGAGACGTCGATGAACTCGCGGCCGCGGCCGGGGCCGCCCGAGACCACCGCGAGCTCGCGAACCTCGCCGATGGGGCGGGGCCGGAAGCTGCCACCTGGAGGCGGACGCGGCGCGGGCCGGGCGATGGGGATGAGCGGGCGCGAGAGCACCACGGCGCGCGTGGCCGTGGGGCGGGCGCCGACATTCTCGGAGACCTGGATGGACTGCGTGCCGCCCGGACCTGCCACGATGGGACCGGTGGGGAGCGGAGGCGGGACGCGCGTGGGGTGCCGCGGCGGCGGCGGCGCTGCTTTCGCGGCCACCTTGGCGACGCCTGCGGGGACGTTGGAGTGGGGCTGTTGCTGGACGTTCATTCTCGACGGCTCGACGGTGCGGGGAGACGAAAGCGGAGCGGGACTTGACGGCCTCGGCGCCGGCTGAGCCGCAGGATCCGGCCGACCGGGCTGCGCCGAGGGGGCTGCCGCACTGGTGGCGGGCGGCTGCGCGGCTTTTGCGGGTGCGGCGGCCTGCTGCGCGGCGGCAACGGCGGACGCCGTGGGCTGGGCTGCGGCTGGAATCGCGGCGGGCGCGACTTCGGCCGGCTTCGTCGCCTCGACGGGCCTTTGGGCCGGCGCGGGTTCTTGGGCCTTTGCTTCCGGCGCGAGCTTCGCTTTGGCCTCGGCTGCTGTCTGCTGGGCCGCCACGGCCTGGGCCACCGGCGTCGCCGCCTCTGGGACGTGGACCGCGGCGACGGGCTGCACTTGCTTGACGGGCTCGGCTACGGCCGCGGTGACCGGAGTTGAATGAAGAGTCGCAGCGGGAGCAGGCGCGACAGCGGCCGCCGGCGCAGCTGCCGCGACGCCGGCTGCGGCAACGGCTGCTGCTGCATGCGGCTCGGCGTGGTCACCGATGGGCTGGCCATCAGGGCCGAGCGTGTCGGCCTTCTTGCGGCGCAGAACGACGCCGCTGGCGCTCGGCTTGGCAACAACCGCCTTGGGCGCGCGCTCGCCGAGCACCTTCTCGGTGACGGCCTGTGCCTGGTCATCCTCGAGCGAGGAGGAGTGACTCTTGATGTCGTACTCGTGGGCCTTGAGCCAATCGACCATCTCCTTGTTGGAGAGGCCGAGGTCCTTCGCAAGCTCGTAGACGCGCTTCTTCGCCATTCAGTACTACTTCCCTTCTAGAGCCCCTGAAAACGGGACCGCCTTTTAGCTCTCGGCCTCCGTCGCAGTCAAGCGAGCGGGGCCGCCATCCATTCAAGCAACCTGACGAGGGCTGGCTCTTTCGCCTTACCCTTGAGCGCCCTCGCGATTTGCCCTGACTTCAGGGCGAGCTTCGCGCACGCTTCGGTCCGGCACAGGTAGCAGCCGCGCCCTTGCAGCGCGCGGCCTGGACCCTGTGCGGTGATCCGCAGCAGCTCCGTCTGGGGCTTCTGCTGCCTGCACCCCACGCAGCGCCGCCGGGGAAACCGCGGGCCGCGGGCAGCTGCCCGTCCGGCCCGACGTCCCCGAGCCACTATGTCGCCGCGGCCGGCACTGGCACTGGCCCCGGCGCGGCAACCGGCGTTGGCACAGCGGCCGCCCGCTTCGCGTCGAGGTCGACCTTGAGCCTCGCCTCTTCCTGCAGATAGTGCTCGACCGCCGTCTTCACCTGCCGGCCCTTCTTGACGCCCAGCCCGCTGGCCTCGCCAAACTTCACCACGTCGGGCTCGTTGTGGATGTCCTCGACGGTCTTGTACCCGGCGTTGGCCATCTGCTCGATGTTGCGATCGGAGATGCCACGCACGCGCAGAAGGCGCTCGGCCTGGGTGAGGTCGGAGGGGTGCCGCCGCGCCTCGACCGCGCGCGCCTCTTCGCGTGCCTTGTCCAGCCGCGACAGCTCTTCCTCGTCCTTGCCGATCTGCCCGCGGGCGCTGTCGAGGAACCGCTCGACAGTCTCCGGCGTGATGCCCGGCATCTGCAGCAGGACTTCCGTGCTGGCATTGGCGAAGTCCTTGGCGCTGCGGAAGCCGTGGGCATACAGCAGCTCGACCGTGCTCTCCGGCAACCCGATGGCCGCCAGCGAGCGGCTGGCGAATTCGCGCAGCTCCTTCACCCGGCTCTCGCTGTTGATGTCGAGCTTCCACCCGGTCAGCTGCGCCGCGAGCCGCACGTTCTGCCCGCGCCGGCCGATAGCGAGCGACAGCTGGTCGTCGGGGACGATGATCTCCATCGCCTTGTTCTGATCATCGAGCAGCACGCGCGAGACTTCCGCCGGCTGGAGCGCGTTGCAGACGAACTTGGCCGAGTCGTCATCCCACGGGACGATGTCGATCTTCTCGCCGCGCAGCTCCTGCACCACCGCCTGCACGCGGCTGCCCTTCATGCCGACGCAAGCGCCGACCGGGTCGACGTCGCCGTCGCGCGAGGCCACGGCGATCTTGGTGCGGCCGCCTGGCTCGCGGGCACAGGCCTCGATGACCACCACGCCTTCGGCGATCTCGGGGACCTCCATCTCGAACAGCTTGCGGACCAGGTCCGGCGAGGCGCGGCTGAGGATGATCTGGGGGCCCTTGCTCTCGCGCAGCACGTCCAGCACGAAGGCTTGAACGCGGTCGCCGGCGCGATAGCTCTCGCGCGGGGTCTGTTCGCGCACCGGCAGCACCGCTTCCGCGCGGCCCAGGTTCACGATGATGTTGCCGCGCTCGAAGCGCAGGGCGATGCCGGAGACGATCTCGCTCTTGCGATCCTTGTAGTCGTTGAAGATGTTCTCGCGCTCGGCGTCGCGCGTGCGCTGGATGATGACCTGCTTGGCGGTCTGCGCCGCGATGCGGCCGAAGCCCTTGCGATAGGTCTTGAGGTGCAGGATGTCGCCGTAGCGCTCGTCCTGCACGCGCGCCTCTTCCTCGTCCTCGGGGCGATAGAAGATCTGGAAGAGCAACTCGTCGCCCAGCTCGGCCTCGATGCCCTTCTTGCCGGCCTCGTCGAGGGAGATCTGGTTGACGCTCTTGATCGGATCTTCCACCTCGACGCGCTCCACGACCGTCAAAGTCTGGAAGACTTCGACGACGCCCTTCTCCTCGTTGTAGGTCGCCTCGATGGCCCGGTCCGGCCCGAAGTGCTTCTTGGCGGCCTGCGCGATGGCGTTCTGCAGCGTGTCGATGAGGACGTTGCGCTCGATGCCCTTGTCCTTGGCGACCTGGTCCAGGATCATGTTCAGGTTGACGATGGGGGCCTGTTGTGCCGGTGCAGCCATTGCGGTGCTCTCTTTCTATTGTGGTGTTGCTGTCTGTTGGTGCGCCGCCTGCTGGTGCCGCCCGCTAGTCGAACACGGGCTCGATGTTCGCCTTGCTGATCTGCAGGTGCGGGACCTGGAAGAGCTTGCCGTCCACGTCCACTGTCACCTTGCCGCCTTCAAACCCTTTCAAGGTCCCGACGAAGGTCTTGCGATTCTCGCACTCGGCGATGGGTCCGTACGTCTTCAACCGGATCTTCTGGCCGGCATATTTCTGGAAATGCTCGGGCGTTCGCAGCGGCCGGTCCAGCCCCGGGCTCGAGACTTCCAAATCATAAGCGCCGGCGAGCGGGTCCTCCACATCAAGCGCTGCGCTGACCGACTTGGAGATGTTGCTGCAGTCTTCGAGCGAGACGCCGCCGGCCTTGTCGATGAAGAGTCGCAGCGTGGTGCGGCCCCCTGCTCCGCCCAGCTCGACCTCGACCAGCTCGAGCCCCTCGGCCGCGGCCACGGGACCCGCAACCGCGCGGATCTTTTCGAGGATGTCTTCCTTGCGTCCCACGGCTCATGCCTCTGCGTCGTCGCCAAAACCCTGCTGCGGGCTGATAAAATGAAAGAGAGCGGGCCGGACCGCGCCCACTCTCGCTTGCCGCCTTGTGAGCGACCTTCGAAAATGTGCGGCTGCCTCTACCAGAGCAGCCACCCTCCCGTCAACCGCTCCCGCCTCAAGCGAAAAACTGGGGACACCTTACTCATTTCCGTGGGGCAGCAGTATGGGCACTGCCCTACGTAACCCCGACGAACGGCTGGATTGGCACGGTGAGTTGCGTATGGTGTCCCAATGATTGCCGCGGCCATTCAGATGAGTTCGGGTCCGGACCGCGCAGTCAATGAGGAGCGGGCGCTGGCGCTGGTCGAGCTGGCCGCGCAACGGGGCGCACAGCTGGTCGGCCTGCCGGAGATGTGGGAACACATCGGGCCGGCCGCGCAGAAGACCTTCGCAGGCGAGCTGGAGGGCCGGCAATTGGCGCCGCTCCGAGAGCTGTGCGCACGGCTGGGAATCTGGTGCGTTGCCGGGTCCATCGCCGAGCGCGTCGAGCCCGAGCGCGTCGAGCCCGAGCGCGCCAAGGCCGGGGGAGGCCGGCCGCTCATCTACAACACCAGCGCGCTGATCGCGCCGTCGGGAGCGCTGGCTGCCGCCTACCGCAAGCTGCACCTGTTCGATGTCGACATCCCCGATGGGGCGCGCTACCGCGAGTCCGAAGCGGTCGCGCCCGGAGACGCGCTGCCGAAGGTGGTCGAGCTCGCTGGCTTCGGGCTGCGGCTCGGGCTCACGGTCTGCTACGATCTGCGCTTTCCGGAGCTGTACCGCCGGCTGGCCGAACAGGACGCGGACGTGATCGCGGTGCCGGCCGCCTTCACCGCGTACACCGGCCGCGCGCACTGGGAGGTGTTGCTGCGCGCGCGCGCCATCGAAAACCAGGCCTTCGTGCTGGCGCCGGCGCAGGCCGGACGCATCGGACCGCCGCAGGAAAGGCGGCTCGCGTGGGGGCACGCCTGCGCCATCGATCCGTGGGGCGAGCTGCTGGCCGACGCAGGCGGCGAGGGCGAAGGCATCGCGCTCGCGCAGTTCGACCCTGTGCGCCTTTTGCAGGTGCGGCGAGATCTTCCCGCGCTCCGGCACCGCAGGCGGTTGGTTGATCTGATTTCTGACCTGATCTGATACCTGTAGTGGCTACCCTGCTCGGGTTCGTTGACGCCTGCGATCCGCGAAAGTATGGTCGCTCCGCGATACCGCATTTCGAGGGGGCTCCATGCACGTTCGACAGCTGCTCGCCGCTGCTATCGCGGCCCTCTTTTTCGCCCCGTCCGCGCCCGCGCGTGCACAGACAGACAGCGGCGTCGCGGCGCCCTCGACCACGACCGCGCCGGCGGCGAAGAAGAAAAAGAAGGTCAAGAAAAAGAAGGGCAAGAAGTCTTCTACCGAGACCGTCGCGCCGGTGACGCCCGCGCCGCCGGTGAAACAGCCCGAGATTGACGAGGCGCCGCGCAAGTCGATGGAGAGCGCCGCGCCCGTGCCTGCCCCCGCTGCGCCCGTGCCGGTACCCGCCGCGCCGGAAGCCCAGACGGGTCCCGAGGACGTGGAGCCACCGTCCATTGCGCATACGCCGGTGACCCGGGCGCTCAAGGGGAAGCCGGTCACCATCAGCGCGCACATCACCGACCCGAGCGGCGTCTTCCAGCCGATGGTTTACCTGCGCAAGAAGGGCCTCGGCACCGGCGACTTCATCCCCATCAAGATGGTGGCCTCGCGGGTCACGCAGGGCGACTACACCGTCGAGCTCCCGGTCGGGCTGGTGAGCGCCGACCTCGAATATTACCTCGAGGCCTATGACAATGCCGGGAACGGCCCGGCGCGCACGGGCTCTCCTGAGAATCCGCTGCAGCTCAAAGTGCAGGAGGAGCAGAAAAAAATCATCGTCGCGCCCCGGCCCTCCGAGCCGCCGCCGCCCACGATCGTGCAGGTGCAGCCCAAGGGCGCGCCGCCTGCCATCTCGCACACCGCGGTCACGCAGGCCACCAAGGGCCAGCCGGTGGAGCTGAACGCCAAGCTGCTCGGCGACACCGGCGTGCAGGGCGCGACCGTGCTCTTCCGGCACGTCGGCGAGCACGACTATCGCGCGTTGCCCATGGGGGACATCGGGAGCGACAACTTCACCGCGACGGTGCCCGCGCAGCAGGCCACCTCCGACCTCGAATATTACATCGAGGCCTTCGACAAATTCGGCAACGGCCCCGGCCGCTCGGGCGCGCCCAATGCGCCTTATCGCATCCAAGTCCTGGAGCCGGCACCGACGCGTCCGAGCGTGGTCGTGGGCAGGACCAGCAGTGGCGCCGGCAATCAGCCGCGCCTGGTCAAGGCGCCCTTCAAGGCCAATCCGGGCCGCGCGGTCGGCTGGCTGGCGATGGCGGGCTTCGTCGGCAGCAGCATCTTCGCTGGCGGCGAGGCGCTGGGCGCTTACAAAGCCAACGACTCGTACACTCATACGTTTACCTATGAGGGCCGCGATAATCGCGAGTTGCTGGCGAAAGCCAACGCTTATTCCACTCGTGCGAAGACTCTCGGCATCATCGCCGGCGCAGCGCTGGTGACTTCCATCGTGCTCCTGATCGTCTTCCCCGAGCACCCGGACACGGTCCTGGTCGGTGGCAGCGGCGGCGATCTCACGGTTCATTTCTAGAGGCCTACGATGCGCTCCCTCCCGCTGCTCGCCGTCGCCGCCCTCTGCGCTTGCTCGTACCAGGCGGAGAATCCGCAGATCTTCGTGCAGGTCGACGGAATCCCCCAGGGCGCAAATCGCCTCGAGGTGCAGCTGACCGACTCGGCTGCCCTCACGCGGCCCTACGCGCCTACGTTCGGGCAGGGCACCCTGACCAGCCTGCAGCTCGCGCTGGACGCGCCGAAGAATCCCGGGACCTTCACCATCACCGCCGACGCTTTCGATCCCCAGCAGGTCAAGATCGCTTCCGGCTCGTCCGAGGGCGCTCTGCCTGGCGCGGGAACGCTGCAGATCACGCTCGCCGGGCTGCCCGGGGTCTACGGCGCCGCTTGCGACATGACCAGCAGCACGCCGTGCGCCGCGCCGAACCAGTGCGAGCAGTACGTCCCGAGCGATCCATTGAGCGGCATCTGCACCATCGAGCCCTGCAACGCCGACACCGATTGCCCCGTGACCTCGCCCGCCGCGACCTGCGTCGTCTTCCCCGGCGGCACCAGCAAGGCTTGCCAATTCGACTGCACGAGCGGTGGCCAATCCTCCTGCCCCGGCAACCTCTTCTGCCATGCGGTTCCTGGCACCGGCGGCAAGTCGTTCTGCCAAGGTGATTGAGCTGCTGTTGGCTCCCCGTCAGCCGGCTGGACAGAGCGTGCGCCCCCTCGTTTGACAGCCGAGATCGCGAACAAGTACCGTTCCATGACGTCGCCCTTCATCGAGAGGTCGCATCATGGAGATCACCGAGGTCCGGGTCTTCCCGGTTTCCGAGGAGCGGCTCAAGGCCTACGTGACCATCACGCTCGACAATTGCTTCGTGGTCCGCGACCTCAAGGTCATCAACGGCAACACCGGCCTCTTCGTCGCCATGCCGGCCAAGCGGCGCAAGGACGGCACCTTCAAGGACATCGCGCACCCGCTCAACAGCGACACGCGCGAGCGCATGGAACGGACCATTCTGGAAGAGTACGAGCGCGAGGTCGCCCGAGTCACACCGGCGGTCCCTGAAGCGGCGGCAGGCGGATAGCGCGCTCCGGGTTGGATCGAGCGGCCGTCCTAAGGTAGAAGCCGCGCATGAATGAGTCGCAGTCGGACCTGGTCGTCTTCGCCGGCAACTCCAATCCGCTGCTCGCCCGCGAGATCTGCGACTACCTCGCGATGCCGGTCGGCAAGTGCGAAGTGGGCAAGTTCTCGGACGGCGAGATCCAGATCGAAATAGGTGAGAACGTCCGCGGCCGCGACGTCTTCCTCATCCAGAGCACGTCCACGCCGGTGAACGACCACCTGATGGAATTGCTCATCATGATCGACGCTGCCCGCCGCGCCAGCGCCTCCTCCATCACCGCGGTGGTCCCCTACTTCGGCTACGCCCGGCAAGACCGCAAGGTGGCCCCCCGGGTTCCCATCACCGCGCGTCTCGTTGCCGACCTGATCACGAGCGCAGGCGCCGACCGCTTCGTTTCGATGGATCTGCACGCCGGGCAGATCCAGGGCTTCTTCGACATGCCGTCGGACCATCTCTACGCCTCGCCCGTGCTGCTCGAGCACATGCGCAAGCGGTTCCCCGATGCCTCCGACATGGTGGTGGTCAGCCCCGACGCGGGCGGCGTCGAGCGCGCGCGCGCCTTCGCCAAGCGGCTGGGCTGCGCGCTCGCCATCATCGACAAACGTCGCGCCAAGGCGAACGTCGCCGAGATCATGAACCTGATCGGCGATGTCCGCGGCAAGACCGCGGTGATGCTCGACGACATGGTCGACACCGCCGGCACGCTCGCGCAGGGCGCACGGGCCATCATGGACAACGGCGCGAAGAAGGTGCTCGCAGTCGCGGTGCATCCCGTCCTCTCTGGGCCGGCCATCCAGCGGCTCAACGATTCCGTCATCGAGGAGCTGGTGGTCACCAACACCGTCGCGCTGCAACCCAACGCGCGCGAGTGCAAGAAGATCACCCAGCTCTCGGTCGGCCGCATCTTCGGCGAAGCCATCCGCCGCATCCACGACTCCGACTCTCTCTCCACCCTCTTCGTCTAAGGGCCAGGTTGTCCGCCTCGCCGAGCCTTGCGTGCCTTGCACCCGCCGGGGAAGAGTGTTAGGTACGCCGCCTTTTCGGGCATCCCGCACTACCACCGGCGCTCACCACACCCAGGCTTGCGGCCGCCCGCCGCGGCGGTGGCGCTCAGGCTTTCAGGAGAACAAAGTCATGGCACAGGTTCAGTCCACGCTCGCCGCGCAGAAGCGCGAAAAGTCAGGCAAAGGTCCCGCCCGCCAGCTCCGCTTCAAGGGGCTCATCCCGGCGGTCTGCTACGGCCCGCACGACAAGCCGCTGCACGTCTCCATCGACCCGAACGACATCAAGAAGGCCATCGCGACCCCGCACAAGTTCAACACGGTCATCACCCTGAAGGTCGAGGGCGGGGAAACGCGCACGGTGCTGTTCAAGCACTACGAAAAGGATCCGCTCGACGGCAAGATCTTGCACGCCGACTTCCTCGAAGTCCGCATGGACCAGGACGTGGTCGTCAACGTGCCGGTCGTGCTGATTGGCAGGGCGGTCGGCGTCGCCGAGGGCGGCATTCTCCAGCAGGTCGCGCGCACGCTCGCCGTGCTCTGCAAGCCGGGCCAGATCCCCGAAAAAATTGAAGTGGATGTGACGGCGCTGAAGGTCACCGACTCGCTGCACGTCTCCGAGATCAAGGCTCCGGACGGCGTGAAGTTCAAGGCGCGCCAGGATCAGACCATCGCGGTGGTCGCCATCCCGGAGAAAGAGGAGGAGGTCAAGCCGGCAGTGGTCGCGGTGGTGCCTGGTGCCGAGGGCGCCGCAGCGGTGGCTGGTGCTGCAGGTGCAACCCCGGCGGCGGGCGACAAGGCCGCGGCACCGGGGGACAAGGCTGCTCCGGCGGCCAAGGGCGGCGACAAGGGCGGCAAGAAGTAAGCAGCCGTGCTGCTCCTCGTCGGCCTCGGAAACCCGGGCTCGAAGTACGGGCGGACGCGCCACAACATCGGCTTTCGCGTCGCGGAGTTCGCGGCGCAAAGGCTGGGCGCGCCGCTCGACTCGACCCGCTGGAATACGCTGGTCGGACAGGGGCGGGCCGGGACCGCGCAGGTGGCGGTCCTGCTGCCCCAGACCTTCATGAACTTGAGCGGCGAGCCCGTGGGCCACGCCGCCCGGTTCTGGAAGGTGGAGCCGGGCGGCGTGGTGGTGGTTCACGACGACCTCGACCTCGAGTTCGGGCGGCTGCAGGTCAAGATTGGCGGAGGAGACGGCGGGCACAATGGGCTGAAGAGCCTGAACCAGCACCTGGGGTCGAAAGACTACGTGCGCATCCGGTTCGGAATCGGCAGGCCAACGCAGGGATGGGATCCCTCGGATTATGTGCTCGGCAAGTTCGACGGTGACGAGGAGAACCAGCTCGAGGAGCTGATCCCCCGGGCGGCGGAAGCAGCAGTGACGGCGCTCTCGCAAGGAGCGCTGGCAGCGATGAATCAGTTCAACGGCAAGGCAGCAGTAAAAACGAAGTGATCCTCGCCGCCGGCAATTTCTGCCTGCGGCAAACCCACGAGGTAACGCGATGCAGACATCGGAAACCCCCACCACTGGCGGAGCGGCGCAAGCCGCGCAGCCGGTCCCGGTCACACCGGCCCCCGCTCAAGTCGCCGTCGTCCAGCCGGCTCCCAAGCCCGCGGGCACCCGCTTGCGCGAATACGAGACCATTTTCCTGCTCAAGCCCGACCTG
The DNA here is from genome assembly GCA_025358085.1 of Deltaproteobacteria bacterium. Lineage (GTDB taxonomy): Bacteria > Myxococcota > Myxococcia > Myxococcales > 40CM-4-68-19 > JANYKT01. The sequence continues at coordinate 23,273 of JANYKT010000140.1, forward strand.
GCCGAAGACCTGGTCGAGAAGATCATCGAGCGCTTCAAGGGCGTGGTCAATCGCGACACGGGCAAGATGCTCAAGGTCGAGAACTGGGGCAAGAAGAAGACCGCGTTCGAGGTGAGGAAGAACCCCCGCGCGCTGTTCATCCGCTTTCACTATCTCGGCGACTTCAAGATGGTGGCCGAGTTCGAGCGCAACCTGCGCATGACCGACGACGTGATGAAGTACCAGTCGGTCAAGATCTCCGAGAACGTCGACCCGAACTCTCGCGCGCTCGAGGCGGACGTGAAGCTGCCCGGCGACCCGGAAGTTCCGGATCGCGTTGCGCGTGAGACGGAAGGATTCGGCGGCGGCGATCGTGGAGATCGCGGCGATCGTGGAGATCGCGACGACCGTGGCGGCGGCTTTGGCCGCGACCGCGACCGCGAGAATGCCGACGATGCCGACGCCTCCCCCGAGGCCGAGTAAAACCTTTTAGCGACTAAAGGACAAAGATATGAACGGAGCCAAGAAGGATTTCGGCGGCGGTGGTGGATACGGCGGCGGTGGCGGGCGCGGACCCGGCGGTGGCGGCGGCGGTGGTGGTGGCCGCAGCAGCAGCAGCGGCGGCGGCGATCGCGATGAGCGTGGCGGCGGACGCGGCGGAGCTCGCGGCGGCGGCGACGACATGGAGCGCGGTGGGCGCGGCTTTGGCCGGCGCAAGGTGTGCCGCTATTGCGCCGACAAGAACGCCAAGGTCGACTACAAGAACGCAGGCGACCTGAAGTACTTCGTCACCGAGCGCGGCAAGATCGTCCCCCGCCGCATCTCCGGGAACTGCGCCAAGCACCAGCGCCAGGTGGCCACGGCCATCAAGCGCTCGCGCACGGTCGCGCTGCTCCCCTACACCGTCCAGCAGCACCAGAGCTAAGGGAGCCGACATGAAAGTCATCCTGACGAAGGACCTGGAGCATCTCGGCAAGGCCGGCGCGATGGTGGAAGTGAAGCCGGGCTATGGCCGCAACTACCTGCTGCCGCGCGCTCTCGCGCTTCCGGCGACGGAAAAGAACGTTCGCCAGCTCGAGCACACCAAGGCGGGCATCCTGGCCAGCGCGTCCAAGCACAAGGCCAACATGGACGCGCAGGCGAAGAAGCTCTCCGCCATTGAACTCAAGTTCACCCGCAAGGTCGGCGAGCAGAACAAGCTCTTCGGCTCGGTGACCTCGAAGGACGTGTACGAGCAGCTCTCGTCGAAGGGCTTCGAAATCGACCGCAAGCAGATCCACCTTCCTGAGCCGCTCAAAGAGCTGGGCACGCACGAAGTCGAGGTCAAGCTGCACTCGGACGTCTCGGCAAAGCTGAAGGTCACCATCGGGGCCGAGCAGTAGCCGCAGCCTTGGCATCCAGCTCTGCGCGCGAGCGGCCGGGGGCAACCTGAAAGCCCCGGCCGTTCGCTTTTGCGGGCCAAACTTTCGCATGTGCAATGCGCCGCGGCGCGCAGTACGCTCCGCTCCATGCGTCGACTGCTGACAGTGCTCGCCCTCTGCGCCACGCCGGCGCTGGCCTGGCAGCATCTCAGGAAGACACCGCGCGCGCATGTTTTCACTCTCGACGAGGCCAGCCCGCCGCGTCCAGCCGTTCCTTCCTCGATCTCCACCGGCGCGACGCCAACGCTCTCGCAACATCCAGCGGGCCCTTTGCTCCCCGGCACAACCGGTCCCCGGCCGACGCCGCCGCCGCAATCGCCGCCGCTGCCCGGCGCCGCGCCAGGGACGATGGCGAAACCACCCGGGCCGCCACCTCCGCCGGCGATCCCGCCGCGGCGCTTCGGGCGCTTCGACCTCGACCAGCCCATCGCGCAGCTGCGCGCCATGCCAGATTTGAAGAGCTGCGACTTGTCCGCGCTCGCGGGCCACGCCGACTGCGCGTTGCCGCACGACGCCGACAAGCTGGGCCGCGCGCTCATCGCTTGGGAGACGAGCGGCGAGGTGATCGCGCTGCGGCTCATGTTCGACCCGCAGGCCGCGCCGGCGCTGACCGATCTCGAGTGGCAGCTGACGCGCGGCTGGGGCCCGCCGGTGCTGGAGCAGCTGCGGCGCGAGAAGGATCAGAAGATGCTCTCGCTCGAGTGGGAGGACGCCGAGCACCGCGCCACGCTCGAGGCGCAGGGCTCGCTTTCGCAGCCCTCGCGCGCCATCGCCGTCACGCTCGAGCGCCGCCAGGTCCCGCTCTCGGGCGAGTTGGCGGGTCTGCATCCCAAGCCATTCCCGGGCTTCCGAATCCGCTGGCTCAAGCGCCTCGAGTGGGACGGCGTGCCGCACGCGCTGCTCTGGGGTACCAGCCTCTCGCCGGTGCAGGAAGCAGTAGGCGAGAACGGACCCGCCTGGGCCACGCAGCGAAACTATGTTGCGGTCTGGAAGCTCGCAGCGACCCGGCAGCAGCAGCCGCGCCGCTGGCGTCCGCTCTGGGAGCGCGAGACCGGTGGGGACGACGACGACGAGGCGCAGCGGGTGCTGCTCGTTGAGGCCCGCGACGTGACCGGGGACGGTGTACCGGACATCGAGGTGGAGCTGTCGTGCGACTCGTGCGGCTCGACCACGAACGAGCTCATCGTCAAAACCGTGCGCGCGGGCAAACTGGTCGACCTGCTCTCGCGGCGCGAACTCTTCCACGCCCAGGTCGAGATGACGCCCGGCCAGGTGCGCATCCGCGAGCCGGAAGGAGACGAGCAAAGCCCCACCGTCAGCACCTACGCCTACGACCGCGGAAAGGGAGCGTTCGTCCTTTCGCGAGAGGAGAGAATGGGCTCGCCGCGCGAGTAAAAGTTCGTGTACCCTTTGCGCAATGGGAATCAAGTATCCGCTGCCGCCGTGGCTCGTCCACGCAGCCGCGGTGAAAAAGAAGCTGAAGGAGCGCGGCTTCCGGCCATCGGACCGCGTGCAGATCTGCGAGCGCTGCGAGGAGTACGGCGAAGAGGCCTGGTCGCTCAAGGGCGCCCAGGGCATGGGCGGCCGCGACCTCGCCTACTGCATGAATTGCGGACGCTCGCGCTCCTGGAAGGGCAGCATCGGCGGGCAGCGCCTGGTCGAGGACCCCTTCGACATCGTCACGTTCCTCGGCATCACCACCACCCCGCCGGCTTAGGGTTTCGTTAGCCCAGAGTGCTGATCGTGTAGCGCGTAGCGCCAAGGCCTGGACGAAGGAGGCCAGCACAAGTTGCGCTAGCGAATGGCTTTGCGGAGTTCGGCGGCGCGCTTGCGGATAGCGGGAAGACCGCTGTCAATCTCGACGGTGGCCAGCCGCTGCGTCAGTGCCGGCGGCACCTTGAGCGTGCCCGCCTTGTGCATCGCCTCGAGCCGCGCGAGGGCCTTTTCGACCACATCGTCGTCGGGGTGGCCGAGCAGCCGGTCCAGCAGCCGCGCGTCGTCCGGCAGTTCGTGCTTCTTGAGATATTCGGTCGAAGCCGCCTGGAAAGCTTTGGTCTCTTCGATGGCGTAGAGCTTCTTTCGCGCCTCGTCGCGCTCGGCCTCGCCCGTGTCGCCCGGCTTCAATTTCTCGCGCAGGTGCTCCGGCAACTGCGCGCCGCCGCCCGAAAAGAGCCGGTCCAGGTTGGTCTTGTAGGTCGTGTACTTGGTCGACGTCTGGAACCGCTCTGCTTCGCGGTCCGACTGCTTGCGCGGCCCGCTGCGGTCGCGGCCCTTGTCGATTTCACGCCAGCTCTTCTTCGGCTTCTCGTCGCTCACGCTTTCTCCGTCCACAGTTTCTTCACACCAGAATCGAACCTGTCCACACGATACCAGCATTGCGATCCACAGGCAGCGGGGCGCAAGGATTCCTCCATCCCCCGCATGTCAGACCCCGCAGGCAAGATGGGCCCCCGTGACCGCAACCGCCTTGGCCGTGGCCCCCCCCGGCCGAATTCCGCCGCAGAACCTGGACGCCGAGCGCAGCCTGCTGGGCGGCATCCTGCTGGACAGCAACGCCTATTCGGATGTCTCCGAACTGGTCAAGCCCGAGGACTTCTACCGCGACGCTCACCGCAAGGTCTACGAGGCGATGACCTCGCTCGCAACCCGCAGCCAGCCCATCGACCGCATCACGGTCAAGGACGAGCTCACCTCGCTGGGTGCGTTCCAGGCAGCCGGTGGCGACGACTTCATCGACCTTCTCGACAAGCTCGTCCCTACCGCCGCGAACCTCGCTTACTACGCGAAGATCATCCATGAAAAGGCGCTGGCGCGGAAGCTGATCGAGGCCGCGAATGGCATCGCGCAGCTGGGCTACGAGCAGCACGGCGACATGGCGGAATTCGCCGACGAGTGTGAGCGGCGCATCTTCTCGGTGACCGAGCAGAAGACTACGCAGGCGTTCATTCACGTGAAGCCCATCATCGCCGCGGCCTTCAAGACCATCGAGCAGCTCTACGAGCGCCAGGAGGAGATCACCGGCATCCCGACCGGCTTCTCCGACCTCGACCGGCTGACCTCCGGGTTCCAGCCCGGCGACCTGGTCATCCTCGCGGCGAGGCCCAGCATGGGAAAGACGGCGTTCTGTTTAAACATCGCCACCCACGTCGGCATCCGCGGGCAGTACCAGAGCAAGCGCTGCGGCGTCGGCGTGTTCTCGCTGGAGATGCCCAAGGAGCAGCTGGTGATGCGCATGCTCTCATCGGAAGCGCGGGTCGACTCGCAGCGCATGCGCACCGGCAAACTGATCGAAAGCGACTGGGCCAAGCTCGCCACCGCGGCCGGAACGCTCGCCGACGCGAACATCCACATCGACGACTCGCCCGGTGTCTCGGCGCTGGAGCTGCGCGCCAAGTCGCGCCGTCTCTTCGGCAAGTGCGAGCACACCGACGCGCCGCTGCGGCTCATCGTCATCGATTACCTGCAGCTGATGCGCGGCAACGAGCGCATCGACTCGCGCGAACAGCAGATCAGCGAGATCTCCCGCTCGCTCAAGGCGCTGGCCAAAGAGCTTGGGATCCCAATCATTGCCTTGTCGCAGCTCAACCGGTCACTCGAAAAGCGCCCCGACAAGCGGCCGATGATGAGCGACCTGCGCGAGTCCGGCGCCATCGAGCAGGACGCCGACACCATCATGTTCATCTACCGCGAGGAGGTCTACGAGAAGGAGAAGGAAGAGGTGAAGGGCGTAGCCGAGATCATCATCGGCAAGCAGCGCAACGGTCCCATCGGCCAGGCCAACGTCGCCTTCCTGCACGAGTTCACCCGCTTCGAGAACCTGGCGCGCGACTACGTGCCGAGCGGCGGCGACTAAGCGGTAGTAGTCAGTTAGAAACCTGAGTCACCTGCGCAGAGCAGGGCGCCGAAGTGGGCCCGCGACGGCGTTCAAGACTGACCTTGCCTCGCGCCTCAACGGTCGCGTGCAAGCCGCATCCTGGGCCGGTGGATAGACCGAGCGGATCTGTCGATTTCGCGTGGACAGCCCCGCATGGTTGATTAAAGGAGCCGGCTCTGAGGACTTGTCCCGGGACAAGTTGAAACGGCGGTGCCGGCCAATTGCCGCATCGCGTTCGTAAACGGCGCGCTTGATAGGGTCGGGAATGTGCTGCGTGGCTCGATGGCCCTCGACTTCCGGCGCGACAGGGCTTGGCGGCGGAGCTGTCCGCGTTTTGCGGCCCACGGCGAATCTTTCCTTCTTCACTTTCTGAATCAGCAAATCGAGCGCAGCCTCGAGGATGGCTGCCAGGTGCTGAGCCTGCCGCGGAGGCGGAGGCGCAGTGAGCGCGGACGGCCTTAAGAGCTCGAGTTCCGGCAGTAGCGAGAGCTCGCTTTCCGGCGGAACACACAGAGCGACTCTCGGCGGAATCGAGAGCGCCAGCGAGGGGCGGCTGGGAATTTTCCGGATCGTCGCGGGAACTGCTGGCTTGGGGAAGAGCTTCGCGATCATCGCATCGATCTGCCGCTTCGACTTGCCAGCCGCCTGGGCTAACAGGTCAAGATGATTTTGCCCGGTCAAATGCGGGACCAGAAGGCGCACGCCCGCGAGGTGAATCTTTCCTGAGCGTACCGCTTCGATCAGCGCAGGCAAACGTCGCCCCGCGCGCGCCACGCCTATGCGATTATAAGTCGCGTCTTCGGAGAAACCGAGCTCCTCAACGCAATAAGCAAACATCGAAGAAAAGGATTGGGCGAGATACAGCTTGCGCTCATCGAACTCGCACTCGCGTCCCCAGAGCCGTCCCCTTTGGACGCCGGCATCCAACGCGCGCTCCACCATCTGTAACGCACGCTCAGGCTTGGTCTTGAATACCACCTCGTCTGGAATGCAGCCTCCCTGGCGTCGCTCGGGGACATTGGCTCAGCTGTCCGGCAACTACAGTTCGAAAATCGATGGGAAGCTGCTCCATGCGCGTCGCCATTGTCAGGCTCACACCGACCTGGCAGTTGGTCACCTTGCCGGCTGACACACGCGATCGCATTTACTCGGATCGGGAGGCCACCGAGTCTGGCGGTAGTGTTCGGCAGGGCCCGCGGGGGTAGCGCGAGAGATCCGAGAAGGCAAAGTTTCAAACGGACCCACCACCTCCATTCGCAAGGTGCCTTGATTCAGTTAGCCACGGCGAGTGCGCAGGGTGTCCGAAGCCGCCCACTTTTGCCGAACCGGTTGGCACGGCGACTTGCGTATGGTGTCCCCTGTCACTATCAGCAGCGGCCGTGCTCTCCCTTCTTCTGGCTCTGGTCCTTGCGCAGGCGGTCCCTGATCCGGTGGCCGAACCGGCCGACGCGCCGAAAGTCGCCGCGCCGGCAAAGACTTTCACGCCGCCCAGAATCGCGGGAGAGCCGGTCATCGCCGACTTTCCGCCAGGGGCGCAGGGAGCGGCGCGGGTGCTCCTTGAAATAGATCTTGATCAAGCGGGCGCCGTTGCGGTGGCGCGCGTGATCTCCGCGCCGCAGTCCGGCTTCGACGAGTCGGCACTGGCCGCCGCCAGGCGATTGAAGTTCGACCCGGCGCGGCTGGGCGGCACGCCGGTGGCGGTCCGGCTGCAATACGCTTTCAACTTCGCCGCGCCAAAAAAGCCCTTGGCCACCGAACTGCCAGTCAACTTCGCTGGCCTGGTGCGCGAGCGCGGGACGCGGCGGAAGCTGGCTGGTGTCGAGGTCGCCATCGGCTCTCTAATCGCTACCACCGACGCGCAAGGCCGCTTCGCCATGCGCGGCGCGCCCGAAGGACCGGTGGCTGTCTCGGTCTCGAGTCCTGGCCACCGCGCTTTCACCGCGCGCGAGCGCATCGGTCAGGGCGAGCGGCTGGAGGTCGCATATCGAATCGAGCCCGAATACGCGTCGCCGTTCGAAGCCACGGTGCAAGGCGAGCGCGAGCGGCAGGAGATCTCCAAGACGACCATTACCGCGGAGGAAATCGCCAAGATCCCCGGCTCCCAGGGCGACGCATTGAAGGTCATTGAAGACTTGCCGGGAGTGGCGCGCACCAGCCCCATCGGCGGCGGCCAGCTGGTCATTCGCGGCTCGAAGCCCGGCGACTCCTTCGTCTATCTCGACGGCGAGCCGATTCCGCTGCTCTATCATTTCGGCGCCATCTCCAGCACGGTCAATCCCGATCTGTTGGATGCTATCGAGTTCATTCCCGGCAACTTCAGCGCTGCTTATGGCGATATCACCGGCGGTTTGGTGGAGGTAAAGACGCGCAAGCTGCGCGAGGAACCTCACGGCTATGCCAACTTGAACCTGCTGGAGGCCAGCGCGCTGGTCGAAGGGCAAGTCGCGCCGGGGCTCACCCTCGCCGTGGCCGGGCGGCGCAGCTATATCGACGTCATCCTGCGCGCGGTGGCCCCGTCCAATGCTGACTTCGGGCTGACCGTCGCGCCCCGGTATTACGACGCGCAGCTTCGCATCGATTGGCGGCCGCCCGCGAGCCCGCACCAGTTTTCCTTTCTGGCGCTCACCTCGGACGACGCGCTGGGCCTGGTGCTCAAGCGACCCACCGATCAGGACCCGAACCTCTCCGGCAGCATCGACGCCGAGACGGGCTTTCAGCAGCTCCGCGCCAGGCATATCTATCGGCACGGAGCGTTCTCGATTGAGACGGTTGCGATGTTCGAGAAGCTCTTGCTGCAGTTCGTGATCGGACCCTCGAACTTTTTCCTCAACGGGCACAATCTCTTCTTGCGCAGCACAGCCAGCGCCGAGGTCTCGGACGCGCTCGCTTTCTCCGGTGGAATCGACGCCGCCAACCGGCGCGTGGCGGTCGGCGCGACCTTCCGCCAGTCATTCCTTTTTCGCGAAGGCGACTTCAACTCGCAGGGTCCGCGTCCCGACGACGCCACCATCACCGTACCGCCCACGTTCTTCAACCGGCTCAGCCCTGGCGCCTGGGCCGAGGCGCGCATTCATCTACTCCCGAACCTGGTCATTACACCCGGTATTCGAATCGATACCTATACCTATGGTCCGAAAGACAGGAACACCACGCTGACCGTGACGCCGCGTGCGTCGGCGCGCTGGGAGGTCACGCCCGAGGTCGCTTTCAAGGGCGGGCTTGGCCTCTATTCGGAAGGCGCGCGCAACGGCGACGCGGCCAGGCCGTTCGGCAACCCGGGGGTGCTCCCCGAGCGCGCGTGGCAGGCCACGCTGGGCACCGAATTGCGGCCGCTTCCAGGGGTGCTGATCACAGCCGAAACCTTCTACAAGGGATTGTCCGATCTCATCGTCCGCACCGACGCGACCGAGACTATCGACGGGCAGACGCTGCCCGTGGTCCTCGACAACGCGGGCAACGGACGCGTGTTCGGTGTCGAGGTCCTGATTCGCAAGGAGCTGACCTCGCGCTTCTTCGGCTGGCTCGCCTATACCTTCAGCCGCAGCGATCGCATCGACCGGCCCGGCCAGCCGCGCCGCCTCTTCGACTTCGACCAGACGCACAATCTGACCGCGATTGCCTCTTACAAGCTCGGCGGCGGCTGGCAGCTGGGAGCGCGTTATCGAATCATCACCGGCAATCCGGATACACCCGTGATTGGCTCCCGCTATCTCGCCACCTTCGATGCGTACCTGCCGATCTACGGGGCCGCAAACTCAATGCGGCTTCCGACCTTTCACCAGCTCGACGTGCGGCTCGACAAGACCTGGACCTTCGACTCCTGGTTGCTGGACGCGTATCTGGACGTGCTCAATGCCTACAACCACCGGGGTGTCGAAGGCTCGGTCTATAGCTATGATTTTACCGGCCATGCCTATTTCCGCGGCCTGCCGATCATACCCACGCTGGGACTGAAAGGATCATTCTGATGCGTGCGTTCATGCTTGCTGCCGCGGGACTCCTGCTGGCCGGCTGCCCCGACGGCCTCGAGCGGCAGTCGCACGTCAGCAAATTGCGCGTACTCGCGGTGCGGGCCGAGCCTTCCGAGCTTTTGCTCCAGCCCAACGCCGGCCTGCCGCGCACGGTCTTCACCGCGCTCGCGGTCGAGCCTTCGGGCGCACCCATCACCATCCGGTATGCCCTGTGTGAAACCTTGAGCGGCGTCCCCTCCGCGCAGCTCGCTTGTCCGGGTGACGCCGGAATCGATCTCGACTCCGACGCTGGCTCGCTCTCGGCCACGCTGGATCTCGCCGACCCGCGCGTCCTCGCCTTTGCCCTTGCAAATGGCGGCATTGTCCCGGCCGACGCTGGTGGCTTGCTCGCCAAAGGCATTCCATTGCTGGTGGGCTTCACGGCGAACGCGCCCGCCTTCGGCAATGCCGACGGAGGCCCGCCCGCGCAGCAAGGCTCGTTGCAAGTCCTGAACGGTTTCACCACTGTCACCGTGCGCACCGGCGCGCCGGCCGACACCAATCCGACGCTGCTCGGATTGCAAATCGCGGAAGAGCTGGACGGCGGCGTCCTTTTGCCCGCCATCGAGGCGCGGCCGGAACTGCAGCTGCGGCCCGGCACAACCGTGCACCTCATTCCGGTGCCGGGGCCCAAGGATGATCCGTCGAAGCGTTACGGCTTCAGCTTTTTCACTACCGACGGAAGCACGAGCTCTTTGCGTTCGACGGACACCACCTCAACGGGCCAGCCAGCGGATATCTGGATTGAGTGGACGACGCCGCTCTTGCCGCAGACCGTGCGGATCTGGGTGGTCGTGCGCGACGGACGTGGCGGCACCGGCTGGATCGAGCGCTCGGTTGCAGTGCGCTGATTTTCTTCGACGCAGCGCCCACAGTACGAAGCAGTAACGCGACAAGCCACTCCCCCTGCGTTGAGCAGTGGATAGTTTATATCCACGAAGGAGGGAACCAACTTGAGCGACAACGCATCCTCGAAGCCACAAGCGCGCGTCCTCTGCATTTTGCCCAGCGTGCCTCTCCCCGCCGATACAGGCGGCAATCTCCGCACGCTGTCACTCGTGCGGGCGCTCGATGACGCCTTCGAAACCAGCACTTTGACCTGGGCGCGTGATGGGCAGGAATCGGAGCGTTTCCGCGCCCGGATGCGCGGGGACGTCACCATCCTGAACAAGCCGCACAAGGTCGATGCAACCATTGCGATGGCCATCAGCGCACTGACCGGCCGCCCGCTCGGCTACTCGAGGTACGGCCTGTTTCCCAAGCGCATTCTAGCCCTGCTGTCCAGCCGTCAATTCGATGCCATTCACTTCGATCACCCGCATACCGCGCTCTCCTGGCCGCTCTTGCGTCGCTTGCAGCCCAACGCCAGGCTGGTGCTCGACGCGCACAACATCGAGGCTGAAATCCTCGAGCGGCTGATACCGCTCAAGCCAAAGTGGAAGCGGCCGCTCTTCAGATTCCAGGCCCGGCGCATCCGCGCGCTCGAGCGTGGGCTGGCCAAGGCAATGGATCTGGTATTGACCTGCTCCGATCGCGACGCCGACGCCTTTCGCAGGCTCGGGGCGAAGAGCGTCCGCGTGGTCCCCAACGGCGTTCCGCCGCTCGCGCCGATGTCGGGGGGCGTCCGCCGCGACGTGCTCTTTGTCGGTTCAATGGACTGGCAGCCCAACACCGATGCAGCCATCGCGCTGGCGCGTGACATCTGGCCGCTGGTGCGAGGCAGGCTCGGCGACGCCCGGCTCGTGCTGGTTGGTCGCAATCCGCCTGAGCAGGTGAGGGCGCTCGCAGCAGATGACATCATCGTCGCGGGCGGCGTGCCTTCGGTGCAGCCCTATCTGGAGACGGCGCGCGTCACCGCGATTCCACTGCGAGCGGGTTCGGGGACGCGCATCAAGATCCTCGAGGCGTGGGCCGCGAGCGTCCCGGTGATTGCCTCGCGCATTGCCGCCGAAGGACTGCCCTACGGCGACGGACGAGATCTGCTTTTGGCCGGAAGCCCCGGGGAGTTCGCGCAAAAGCTCGAGACCGTCTTTGCTGATCCAGACCTTTCGTCGCGGCTGGCCGAGGGTGGCCGCGAGTCCGCCGAGCCGTTCGGGCAGTCAAAGATCGCCGAGAAAGCGGTGGCCGCCTATTGCGAAGAGCTGGGCATCGACGGCGACTGGACCAATGACAGCGCGCGCCGGTACAGGACCGCGTACGACGCTGCCATCGCTTCGACCGCGTAATCGCGGGAGCGCAGCAGGGCTCTCTCATTGATTGAGCGGCGCAGTGCGGGATCGCGCAGCCGCTCAATCGCGTCGGCCAGCGCGCTCGCATTTCCAGGCGGGACCAGCAGGCCCGCCCCCTCGCGCAGCACGCTCGGCAGTTCGCCGACGGCGGTCGCGACCAGCGGGCGTTCCAGCATGGCGGCCTCCAGCGCCACCAGCGGGAGGCCCTCGGTCAGCGACGGAATCACCACGGCATCCGCGGCGGCGAAGGCGAGGCGCGGGTCGGCCAGATAACCGAGCCAGCGCACGCGCAGGCCGGCCGCGCTCTTTTCCAGCGTCTGGCGCAGCGGACCATCCCCTGCCACCAGCAACAGTGGCGCGCGCTCTTTGAGCTTGCGCAAGGCTTCCAGCAAGAAACCGATGCCCTTCTCTTCAGAGAGCCGTCCAATCACCGCGATGACGAACTCTTCATTGGATGCAGAATCGAGATTCAACTCCAGCGGTGCGCGTGCGACGGCGCGCTCCTCCGCGGAGATCGGCCGCGCGGGGCTGAGCCCATTGGGGATGAACGAAACCGGCGCGGTCCACACCCAGCGCGAAAGCGTGTCTTCGAGGCTGCGGCTTACGACCGCGACCGCGCGGGTCAAGTTGCCGAGCAGCCTCGCGAACAGTTCATAGAAGCGGACGGCAGGCGTGCTGCGCGTCTCGCCGTGATAGGTCGCGACCACGGGGACGCGGGCAATCAATCCCGCAATCAAGGCGACCAGCAGAGTCTTGAAATCGTGCGCGTGCAAGAGCCGTACCTCGCGCTCGCGGACGACCTTGGCCACGGCACGCGCGCAATCGATATCGAAACGGCTCGTGGTATCGAATCGAATGCCCAGAACGCCCGCACGGCTGGCGGCTTCGACGAGCTCGCAAGGCTCGCCGGGGGGAGAGACGCCACCGATCAGGGCACGGAAAGGCTGACCCGTGGCGGCGGCGAGTGCCAGCACCGCGCGGTCGGCGCCATAGAGCCGCTTGCCCTGCCTTAAATGGAGGACGCCAATCACGACAGGTCGCGGTACAGCGCTGCGTAGGCGTCGACCATCGGTTCGATGGAATGCTTTTGTGCGCGCTGCTGCGCCGCCAGGCCCAGTCGAGAGCGCAAGTCTGCGTCGCGCACCAGCCGGTCGAGCGCACGGCCGAGAGCGTCGCGGTCGCCCAGCGTCACCAGCAGCGCCGACTCGCCGTCTGCGTGGATCTCCTCGATCGCCGAGAGCCGGTGCGCGACCGTGGGCAGGCCCGCCGCCATGGCCTCCAGCATCGAGAGCGATCGGCCCTCGCTGAGCGAAGTCTGCGCGTAGATGTCGAAGGCGGGAAGCAGGCGAGATCCATTGATGACGACGCCGGCAAAATGGACATTGACTTGGCCATGGGCCTTCGCGCGCAGTTCGGCCTCCATTGAACCGTTGCCAATCAGATAGAGGTGCACGTTGGCGCGATCCCTGAACCGGTCGAGAAAGGCATCAATCAAACGGTCTGGTCCCTTGATTTCCCGCAGGCCGCCCAGATATCCGATCGCAAGGGTACCTTCGGGAATCTGCAGCTCCTTGCGCGCCTGCCCGCGGGCGCCGCTCGCAGGCGCGTCGAGCGGGACGCCATTCGCAATCACCGGCACCCGCGACGACGATGGCGCCCAGGCGCGGATGTCGTCGCGAACCTGCTCGCCGCAGGCGACCAGCGCCTCCGAGAAGCGGGCCGCGAGATTGGCCGCCTGCCGCTTGCGGCCCTGCGGGGTGCGCTGCTCGTGGAAGGTCGCGAGGACTTTGGTCGAGGGGCTGGTGGCGCGCACCGCCGCGGCATTGAGAAAGGGACCGAGGTCGTGCGCGTGCAGGACGGTGGCGCCCGAGCGCTGCAAGGCCCCGCGCACGCCGAGGATGGCCTTGAGCGAGAGCCCGTCGCTGGTGATGTGTTCGAGCGGAACGTCCTGCGAACGCGCCAGGTCGCGCATGGGCCCGTCCGGACCCAGCGCGATGAGCGTGGGCTCGATGCCGCGCTTGCGGCCGCGCACCGAGAGCTGGACGACCAGCTGCTCCAGCCCGCCGAGATCGAGGCCGTACATCAAGTGCGCAACCCTGAGTTCCATCCTGAACGCCTCCCGCCGGGAAGCTAGCCAGCAGGCAGGCCAGGGGCAACTCTCTTCTCAGTGCGGAGAGGCGCCCGCGGAGACGCGCCAGATGGTTCCGTTCGCGTCCTCGCTGACCAGGAGAGCTCCGTCGCGCGCGACCGCGACGCCGACCGGGCGGCCCCAGACACCGTCTTTGTCGACCACGAACCCGGTGAGAAAGTCTTCATACTCGCCAGTCGGGATGCCGTCGTGCAGCAGCACGCGCACGACCTTGTAGCCGGTGCGGCGCGCGCGATTCCAGGAGCCATGAAAGGCGGCGAACCCGTCCCCGCGATATTCAATCGGAAAAGTCGCGCCGTCATAGAAAGTCATCTGCAGGGAGGCGGAGTGCGCCTGGACCAGCACGTCGGGCATCGAGACCTTGCCTTTCAAATCAGGACGGTCCCCTTTGAGCCGCGGGTCTTCGTGGTCGCCGAGCCAATACCAGGGCCAGCCATAGAATGCGCCTTCGCGCACCCGCGTGATGTAATCCGGTAGGAGATCGTCGCCCATCCCGTCGCGCTCATTGGTTGAGCACCACAGATCGCCCGTCGTGGGATGCACCGCGAGGCCGACGCAGTTGCGCAGGCCGGTGGCGAAGATTGCGCCATTCTTGCCGTCGGGGTCGAAGACCAATACGTCGGCGCGGCGCTCTTCTTCGCCCCAGGCGGCGCCCAGCGTTTTGATCTGGCCGAGTTCCTTTGCTGCCCGCTTCGGCATTTGCTCAGCGACGTTCGACTCCGACCCGACCGAGACAAACATGCGCTTGCCGTCGCGCGAAAAGGCGAGGTCGCGCGTCCAGTGGCCGCCGCTCCCGCTGGCAAGCTTGCTCACGACGGTCTCGCGCGGGCCGCGGGCGGCGAGGTCACCTGCTCGATAAGCAAAGCGCAAGACCGCATTGCCTTCGCCGATATAGACCCATTGCGGATTTTCGCGCGGATAGAAAGCAATGCCGAAGGGGCGGTCGAGGTTTTTTGCGAAGATCTCATTGCGCTCGATGGTGGCGCCCCTGGAGCGCAGTACACGGATGCGGCCGGCGGCGCTCTCGGCGATGAAGATGTCCCCATTGGGTGCGACGCGCAGCTCGCGCGGGGCGTCCAGGTCCTTTGCCAGGAGCTCGACGGTAAAGCCGGCCGGCGCGATTGGCTTCTTGCCCGCCGGCGGGTCCACCACGCTTGGGCCATTGTGCGCCGAGGCGGTCGCGAAGGGCGCAGGGAGGTCGTTCAGTGTGATGCGGCGACGGACGCCCGGTGCATCGGTGGTGAAATCGCTGAGTGCGGCGGCGCCCGCGCGCACCGCCAGCGACGGCTTTGCGGGAGCGCCACCGGTTGCGCCTGCGCGCTCTACGCTCTCCACCGGAGTCGCCTCGACCGGTGTGGCGCGCAGCGTTTGCAGATACGCGACGACATCGCGGCGCTCGGCCGCCTCCGGGACGGGGACGAGCATGGTTGTTCCTGGTACCAGTCGCGTTGGGCCGGAGAGGAACCGATCGAGCGTGGCCGGGTCCCAAGTGAGCCCGCTCGCGCGCAGCGCTCTGGAGTAGCCGAACCGCGGCCCGCTGGCTGCCTTCCTTCCGACGACGCCGCCGAGTCCGGGCCCTTGCGCGCTCGCGCTGGTGCCCAGATGGCAGACCGCGCAGCGCTGCTTGAAGAGAACTTCACCGCGGGCGGCGGAGGAGCCGTCGGCAGGCCTGCTGCAGGCGGCCAGAACGAGCGCGAACGACAAGGCGAGTCTCATCAGAATCGATCCACTTTCTTGCCGGAGAGAAGCTCGCTGACGGTGAGGATCTGGATCCTGGGACGCATGCCCGCCCGCGAGGTTGCATGGCCCTGTCCGGCCGCCTCTGCCCGCATCTGCCGCGTCACTTCCCTGAGCGTAACGAGCACTCCCAACTCTGCCTTTTCCCGCTTTACGACCTGACCGAAGTCGCGCACGTTCCTGACCGTAACGGCTCCGGAATTGACCGATAAGAGGGCCTGCCCTGGAGTGCCACTCTTGTCGTCGAAGGTCAGCCTGCCGGCGATGCCAATGTCCTCTTTCCCGGGCCCCGCCGTACGGGCGCCCAGGAGGCCGAGTGCCCAGCACTGGAAGTCGAAGCTGTCTGCCTGTGCCAGCGCCTCGGCGTCAGCCAGGCTGACCGGCCCTCCCACGACACGAAAGGAGTCGAGCGCAAACGAGTTCCGCAATCGATATCGGATCAAGTTGATTGAAAGATGCGAAATGTCGATACCGATCCATCTCCGGCCCAGATTCTGCGCGGCGGCAATGGTCGTTCCGCAGCCGCTGAATGGGTCCAGCACCACGTCATTCTTGTTGGACGAAACCGAGATGATCCGTTCAAGCAGCGCTTGCGGTTTCTGGGTCATGTAGCCGAGTTTTTCCTGCGAGAAACTCTTGATCCACGGCGAGTAGAGCGCGACGTCGTCCCAGACATCGTCGAGCGCGACACCCAGGGTATTGCCGCCGCCCCCGCGCCGTTGGTAGCCCGCCTCATGCGGCTGGTAGGCCAGCTCCTTGTTGAACACCGGCTCCTTCTTTCCGTCGCGCCGGTAATAGAGCAGCGTGTCGTGGTTGCGGATCCAGTTCCGGGTCCGGGTCTTGAATCCAGAGACCCATCCGCTGCGCCAGATGATCTCGCGCCTGAAGTTCTGCGGGCCGTAGATCGCGTCCATCAACACTTTCAGATAGTGACTCGCCGACGCGTCGCAATGCAGGTAGATGGAGCCGGTTGATTTGAGTACCCGCCGCAGCTCCACCAGGCGCGGTCCCATCATGGCTAGATAGGCGAGCATATCTGAGTCGCCCAGCAGAGCGCGGAACGCGAGCATGGCTTTGGCTGCGGGCCCTCCCGCCTCGACAGTCTCGCCATAGGCCCGGGAAGCGTCTTCGTCCCAGCGCCAGGTATCCTTGAATGCCTTGAATCGAGTGGCCGGGCGCGTCCCGTCCTGTTGTTCGAACAAGACGTCGTAATTCTGATTGCTCTTGAATGGAGGGTCCAGATAAACGAGGTCGACGCTTTGGTCGGTGACGTGCCGGCGCAGCACGTCCAGGTTGTCGCCATGAAACAGTGTGTTCGGGCCCATCGCGGCCACTCTGCCACACTGGGCTTTTAGTCCTCGATGGACTGCTGTCCGCGCGCCGCCTCGATGAGCAGGTCCACCATCTTCTCCGCCAGCGCGCTCGAGGTCGGCAGCGCCTCGTGATAAGTGCGCCGCACCGCGGCCTCGCGGCGTGGGTCCAGCACGGCTTTACCCGTCTGCTTCTTGCTCTCGCCAATCACCCGGGCCACCTCGAGCCGGCGCTGCACCAGCGCGGCCAGATCGTGATCGATCGCGTCGACCCAGGCCCGCAGCTGCGCCAGCGGCAGCCGCGCGTCGGGCCGCAACGCCAGCGCGCGCGCCAGCTCGGCGAAGCGCTGCGGGATCAGCGCCTGGTCCGCATCGCAGAGAGCGCGCGCCGGGTCGTCGTGCACCTCGACGATGATGCCGTCGGCGCCGGCCGCCCACGCCGCGCGCGCGAGGCCTTCCACCAGGTCAGCCCGCCCTGCCGCGTGCGACGGATCGGCGATCAGCGGCAGATGCGTCAGCGCGCGCGCCGCCAGCAATCCTCCGATATCCAGCGTATTGCGCGTGGACGGCTCGAAGGTGCGGATCCCGCGCTCACAAAGAATCACGCGCAACTCTCCGGAAGCCATGACGTACTCAGCAGCTCCCAGCCATTCATCCACCGTCGCGCCCGCGCCCCGCTTGAGCAATACCGGCCGCCCGGCCCGGCCCACCGCGCGCAACAGGTCGTAGTTCTGCATATTGCGCGCGCCGATCTGCAGCACGTTCGCGTGCTCGGCAACCGCGGCCACCTGATCGACCGCCATCACCTCAGTCACGATGGGCAGGCCCACCGCCTTGCCCGCCTCGACAAACCATTTCAATGCTTCGAGGCCGTAACCCTGGAATGCATACGGGTTGGTGCGGGGCTTGAAGATCCCGCCGCGCAGCGCGGTCGCCCCGCAGGCTGCCACCTCGCGCGCGATGCGCATCACCTGCTCCGGCGACTCCACCGTGCAGGGACCGGCGATGACCGCGCGCGCCCCTGCGCCAACGCGGAACGGCCCCACCTCGACCACCGTCTGCGGCTTGCGCGCCGTGGCGTGGGGCAGCGACTTGACGACAGGTTCGGCGCCCGCCTTGCCGGCAATGCGAGCCGCGTGCGCCGCCGGCTGGCCGAGCGAGACAACCTGCACGTCCCGCGCGGGCGCCAGCTGTTGCAGCCTGGCGGCGTCGGCGCCCAGTACCCAGAGCCGCACCGGGAACTCGGCAGTGCCGGCGAGCGGCAGCAGCGTCGCGCCGGTGAGAACGTCCAGCTTCGAAGTCGCGGTCATCGAGGAGGTCCGCAGAAAGGCGAGCGGGACCTGCGCGCGCGCGTGGTCCGCCATGCGCAAGTGAACGAAGCGAGTCCCGTTCTGCTCCTTGTCCGAGACGTCCTCGACCAAAACCTCGAGCCCATGCCGCTCGGCGGCGCGGCGCGAGCAGATGGCAGCGTCGGTGGACGAGTCGGCCGCGACGATCTGCGCGGCACCCGCGGTGTCGTAACAGACGACCCGCTCGATACCGAGCGCGGCCAGCCTGCCGGTGCATTGCCGCAGCGCCGCGGGATGCGACCAGGCGCGCTTGACATCATTGAGCGGAGTTCCCTTCCGCACCGCCAGCGCCAGTCTCACCGGCACCGAGGTCAATGCGGTCGCCACCAGATCAAAGCCGCTCACCACCGCAACCGCGAGCGGCTCCAGCGCTTCGGTAATGGCGCCGACCACCGCGTTCTCGAGTGGGAGCACCGCCTCGTCGACGGCTCCCTCGCGCAGCGCCTCGAGCACTTTTTCGAAGCTGGCGAATCCTTGCGGAATGCCGCCGTGCGCGGCCGCCGCGGTCTCGCCATAGGCGCCGGGCTCGCCTTGGTAGCCGACCTTCAACTCGGTCGCGGGACGCGTCTCTTCGGCCTGGCTTCCCTCAATTTCGCGCAGCATGCTTGCGACACTATCAAGTTGTCAGCGTGATAAGTCTGCCTGAATGTCCAACGAGCCGCCGGACGACGCCCCGCTCTCGAAGCATTCTTTTCCGAACGACCTCGCCACTGAGCCCTTCGCGGCTGTCTTCCGCAAGCACTTCGCCGCCTTGAAGGCCGCGCACGAAGCGCAACCCCACGAGGGCGTGCTGATTGCCGCAGTGGACGGCAACGGACTCTTCGACGCGCACGCGCATTTGCGGCTGCCACAGACCGGCATCGCCCACCTGATCGTCGGCCGGCACGAGCGCTGCGACGTGGTGCTCTCGCGCGACACCGACGTGTCGCTGCGCCATATGCTCATCCGCGCCACCCGCGGGCCGAAGGGACAGATTCATTTGCGCGCAATCGATCTGCGCTCGCGGGTGGGTCTGCTCAGTGAGGACGGCAAGCGCTGCGAGGCCATTGCGTCCAAGGGACCGCTCTTCCTCCAGGTCGCGAGCTACGTGCTCTTTCTTTTGCCGACCGGGCCCGCCCTCAAGCCCTGGGCCGGCGACGCGGACGCCACCTGGCGCGGCTTCGCCCCGCGCGATCAGGAAATCTTGCCGGCGCCGCAAGCGCTCAAGTCGCGCGCGGCGCCATCAGCGGGCTCGGTGCGGCTGGCCACCATTACGATTTCCTCCAACTCGCCGCAGGCGGGAGACCTCACCTCGACTCATGCTGTCTGGAGCGATCAACTGGAGCGCGGCATCTTGGTGGGCCGCGACGATCGCTGCAGCCACGGCGGCGTCGAAGAGGGGAACCTGAGCCGCGTGCATCTGGTGCTGCTCAGCGTCGACGACGAGGTCTGGGCCATCGACACCGCCTCAACCAATGGAACGCGCGCCTACAACGGACCGCCCTTCCGGCAATTGCTGCTCACCGGCGAGACGCACCTGGTGCTCGCCGACGCACTCTCCCTGCGCTGGGCGCCGGTGGTTCACGCGATCCGCGCTTAGCTGCCGCAGGATCGTCAGGGCAGGTCAGGCGCGGCGTTGAAGGTCGCGGTGCCATTCAATGAGCCGAGGAATGCAAGCAGCGCTTTGCGATCCTTCGCAGACAGCTTGTTGGGCTTGAGCTTCTCGTCGAGCTTCGGGTTTTGCTTGCCGCCTGCGAGCATCAGGTCCACCGCTTCTTCCAGCGACTTCGCGCTGCCGTCGTGGAAGTACGGCCCCGTGCGCGTGATCTCGCGCAGCGGCTGGGTTTTGAACTTGCCATCGTCGGCGGGGTCCTTGGTGGCGTCCATCCGGCCGTGATCGGCGAAGGTTCCAGGGCCGCCGGCCGCGGGCTCGGTATATCCCAGGCCTGCATTGTGAAATTGCGAGTCGGTATACAAGGGAGGGACGTGGCAGAGCGTGCAGCGGGCGTTTTCGAAGACCTGGTGCCCGTGCTTTATTTCCTTGGAGACGGCCTTCTTGTCGCCGCCTTCAAACTTGTCCCACGGCGCGTCGCCGGTCTTCAGCGCGCGCAGGAATGCCGCCAGCGCCTGCGGGATGTTGCCGGGGGTCGCATTCTCCTTGAAGGCGCGCTGGAACGCGGCGCGATAATTCGCGATGCCATTGAGTTGGTCGGCGACGCCCTGCTTGCTGGCCACGAGTTGGCCGGTCCAGGCTGCCTCGACGACTGCCTCCAGAGTGGGCTTGCGGCCGTCCCAATAGAATGCCTGGTGATAAGCGACATTGAGCATACCGGGCGCATTGCGCTTGTTCAGCTTGCCGTCGTCTTTCTTGTCCACCGCCTCGCCGGAGGTCCATGCCTTTTCGGGGTGATGGCAGCTCTCGCAGGACAGGGTCCCGCTCTTCGATAACCGCTTGTCGAAGAAGAGCTGGTATCCCAGCGCGACCTTCTCGGGAGTCGTCGCGTTGTCGGCCGGCGCGGTCACCTCGCCGAGGAACGCCGGCGTCTTTGGAATGGCCGGCGCATCGGGCAGCGCCACTCCCTCGATCGATGCTTTTGCAGCCGGGGCCGTGACCGGACCCGCATCGGGCGCACCGGCATCGGCACCACTCGTCCCCGCGTCGGCGGCCGCGGGACCGATTCCCGTGGCCTGGCCTGACAACTCCATGCCGCCGTCGAGCGACGCCGCGATGGGCTCCGCCACCGGCTTTGGCTCTTCATGCTTGCAGGATGTGAGTGCCGCGAGGAAGAAAATCGAGAAGGAGAGTCGCATGACGCGCACCCTAGAAAGCCGCCCGTGCCCTGTCAATTGGCGCGACCAATTCATTGCTGCCCAATGCTGCTTTTCTTAAGCTGTTCCTATGATGATCCAGAAAATACTTGCAGCGGTGGATTCGTCGCCGCGGGCCGCCAGCGTGGTCGCAGCCGCGGTAGATTTGGCAGCCCGATACCAGGCGCAAGTGGTGCTGCTGCGCGTGCTGGCGGTGCCACAAGAGTATCCGGCGGCTGCGGCGAACCTCGACGACCCACTCGGAAAAGCGCTGGTGCAGGAGGCGGCGACAGAGCTTGAAGTGCTCGCTCGCGGCCACGCAAACCTGACGGTGGCCGCACCGGTCGTCTTTGCGGGGCAGCCGTGGCGCGCCATCCTCGACGCGGCGCAGAGTCTGGGCGCCGATTTGATCGTCGTCGGCAGTCACGGCTACAGCGGGTGGGACCGCATCCTCGGCACCACCGCCAGCAAGGTCGCGGACCACGCCGACCGCAGCGTGTTGGTCGTCCACGAGAAGCGTTAAGTTATTGCTTGTCGTCGGCGTCGACAGCGAGGCTCAACCAGCGCGCCAGCGTCTTGCCGTCCACGCCCAGGCGCTCGGCTGTGCTGGTGCGGTGGTTGCCGCATTTTTCCAGCGCCCAGGCGGCGTAGCGGCGCTGCACCTCGCGGATGGGAAGCACCGTCTCGCCGAGCGGCGGGCCGGAGGTGGAAGCGCTCTCCCCCGCGCCCAGCGCCGGCGGGAGGTCGATCACCAGCGCCTCGCTGGATTGGCCCAGCAAGACCACGCGCTCGAGGGCGTGCTTGAGTTCGCGCAGGTTTCCGGGCCAGCGGTGATCGAACAGCCGCGCCAGGGCCGCGGGCGCGAGCCGTTCGACGGGCGAGCCCGGATGTCGACCCCTCGCCTCGCGGAGAAAGTGCGCGATTAAATCCGGCAGGTCCTCCCGGCGCTCGCGCAGCGGAGGCAGCTCGAGAGCGACCACCTCCAGGCGATAGAGCAGGTCCTCGCGGAACGAGCCGTCCTTCACCCGCTCGCGCAGGTCGGCGTGGGTGGCCGCGATGATGCGCACGTCGACGGCGCGCTCTTTCGAGGCGCCGACGGGCCGCACCGCGCCGGTCTCGAGCGCGCGCAGCAGCTTGGCCTGCAGCGCGGGCGTCATCTCGCCAATCTCGTCGAGGAAAAGCGTCCCGCCGTCGGCTTCGGCGAAGAGACCCGCGCGCCCTTCGCTCGCGCCGGTGAAGGCACCCTTGGTGTGCCCGAACAGCTCGCTCTCCAGCAGGGCGTCGGGCAGCGCGGCGCAGTTGACGGCTACGAAGCTCCTCGCGGCGCGTTGACTCGCGGCGTGGATGGCGTGCGCAAACAGCCCCTTGCCGGTGCCCGTCTCCCCGAGCAACAGCACCGGCGCCGAAGTCGTGGCGACGCGCTCCGCCACCTCGATGGTCCTGCGCATCGCCGCGCTCTTGCCGATCACATTGCCGAATCCCAGCCGTTCCCGCAGGGCCGCCCGCAGCGTCCGGGCCTCGCGGCGAAGCGTCGATTCGCCGAGCGCGCGCTCGAGGAAGAGCAGCAGCTCCTCCACCTTGAATGGCTTGGTCAGGTAATGATAAGCGCCGCGCCGGATCGACTCGACCGCGGTGTCGACCGCGCCAAATGCGGTCATGACGATGACCGGGCGTTCGGGCGCGGCCCTTCGCGAGGCGGTCAGGAGTTCGAGACCGTCCACTCCCGGCATGCGCAGATCGGTAATCAATGCATCGAATGGCTCGTCGATGCGCGCGAGCGCCTCGCGGCTCGAGGGCAGGGCCAGAGCCTCGTAGCCATGATCCGACAGGCTGTCGGCCAGCGTCTCGGCCATCTCGGGCCGGTCGTCCACGATCAACACGCGCGGCTTTCGCTCAGGCACTGGACGCGTCCTCCTTGGCGAGCGGGATTGCGATGCTGACCACCGTCCCGCGCTGCTCCCCGCGGCCGATGCTGAGCGTACCCCGATGCGTCTTGACGATCTCGTTGGCGATGGCGAGACCCAGGCCGGTGCCCCGGTCCGGCGCCTTGGTGGTGAAGAATGGCTCAGTCGCCCGCGCGGCGATGGCGTCGGAGATCCCCTCGCCGTCGTCCTCGACCAGGAAGGCGACGAACCCGTTGCGCGTCTCGGCGCGCAGCACGACCGAGCCGCCCCGGCTGCAGGCATCGCAGGCGTTGAGCAGGAGATTGACGATGGCGTGGCCGAGCAGCCGCGCGTCGCAGGAGATGTGCGGCAGCTCGGGCGGGACCATTGCCGAGAGCGTCACGCCCGCCTGGGTGAAGCGGTGCTCGACCAGCAGCAGCGCGGCTTCGGCGACCGTCGCGGGGCGCAGGCTGGTCAGCGCCGGCGCCGACCCGCGCGCGAGTCCAAGGAAGCCGCGGATCACCTCGCGAATGCTCTCCGCCTGATCAATGATGGCCTGCACCGCCTTGTTGGCGCGCTCGTCGCCATTCACGCGCGTGCGCAATTGCTCGGCGCGTCCGACGATGACCCCGAGCGGCGTGGCGATCTCGTGCGCCACCCCCGAGGCGAGCGTGATCACGGTAGCCGCGCGGCCCTCCCGATCGAGCCGGACTTCGCGCTCGCGGGCCAGCTGTTCGAGCGAGAGCGACCTGGAAGTCTCGAGTTCCCGCTTGCGCTCCCGCAGCGCGAACCCGCCGAAGAGCAGGACCAGCCCGCCCGCCAGCACCGTCGACAACAGCAGCCGCGTGCTGGCGCGGCGCGCGCGATCCCGGTCGCGGCTGGCGGTGGTGACCACCGCGACGCCCCAGCGCCCGAGCAGCGGATCATTCACCATCGCCAGCCCGGCCATGGCAGTGCGCGGCGGCAGCCCCACGCGCGCGGCCACCGCCTGCGGGAGCCGGACGGTGGACCGGCCGCTCTCGAGCGGCTCGCGCAACTCGTCGGCAACGAGGCGCCGGCCGTCCGAGGTGTAGAACGCCCCCGCGTGCGGCGGCAGCAGGAGCACGAGCCGCTGGGTGCCGTGATCGATGCGAGCGAGCGGCTTGAGCAGATTCGCGGTGGGCGTGGTCAGGTCCACCACTCGCCCGTCTCCCACGGGAACGCTGAGGAGCACGGCCGGCGCGTCGGGAAGCGCGGCCGCCTGGGCGTCGGCGCTTCGGATGCGCGTCGCGAGATAGGCAAAGGAGATCTCCGTTCGCATCGGCGCGAGCGCCAACAGGATCGCGTCGTGGCGCGCTCCCTCGAGGCGGACCGCGAGCCCGCCCGCGACGCTGAACGCGAGTGTGGATTGCTCCTCGGCGAACTCCTCCAGCGCCAGCGCGGCCTCGCGTTGCTGATCCCAGAAGGCGAGCGCAACGACCGCCGCCACGGCGAGAGCCATCGACAGGATCAGCCAGGGTGGGCGCGCTAAAGTCATTGCCAAGGTGGTTGAAAAGCAAAGCGCGGACCACCGCTGCAGCCCTCTGCGGGCTCGCGGCCGGCCGCCGCGAATCCGGAGAATCTCCTGCGGTGATCCGGAAATTTTCCGGACTGTCCGGCGCGCAACCTACCTCCTTCAAGACGGAGCAGGTGCATGGCATGAACCCTGCTCTTCGGCGCCGCATGCCCGGTCGCTCGTTCCTGCTGTTGACCCTGTTCACAAGTCTAGGCCTGCCTGCCGCGGCGGGCGCCCAGTCGCCGCCGGCTCCTGCTGCGCTGACGCTCGAGGCAGCCTTGCGGTTCGCGCACGATCACCAGCCGTCGCTGCTCGCGGCGCGCGCTCGCATCGAAGCCAGCCGGGCCGCGGCGCTGATCCCGCGCGCGGCCTGGTATCCGCGCGCCTCGGCCTCGGCGCAGATCTTCGAGGGCACGACCAACAACACCACCGCTTCCTATGCCGCGCCGTATGGCATCGATCTCCCCCGCATCGGCGGCACGCGCACCGCCGCGACCGGCAGCTGGAGTCCCTCCCCCTCCACGCTGGGCGCGGTCGGCGCGCGCCAGGAGGTCTTCGACTTTGGACGCCTCGCCGCCCTCTCGGCCGCTTCAGACGCCCTGACCGAGGTCGAACGCGCGCGCGGGGATCTCGCGGTCCTCGATGTGGACTTTGCCATCGAAGAATCGTTCCTCGCGGTCAAGGCGGCCAAGGCAGTGCTGAGCGCGTCGGCGGCGGCGGTGCGACGGTCGGAAGTTCATCGCGACGCCGCGCGCGCCGGCGTGCAGACCGGCCTGCGCCGCCCGATCGATCTGACCCGCGCCGAAGCTGACGTGGCGCGATTCGAGGTCGGCCGGGTCCGCGCCGAAGGCGGCGTGACCGCGGCCCAGAGCTTGTTCGCCGCGGCGACCGGCGTCCCTTCCCCCCTGCTCGACGCGGCCGGAGAAGCGACCGTGCCCACGGCCGCGCCCGGCATGGAGGAGGCGCTGCAGCAGGCGCTGGCGAGCGATCCGCTCCTCCGCGTCTCCAACGCACTGGTCGTCGCCCAGCAGGCGCAGACCACGGCCATCAGCGCGGAGCTGCGCCCGGATCTGCAACTGACCGCATCGCTTTCCGCGCGGGCGGGAGGCGCCACACCCACGGCGGGCGGGTTGCCGGACGGCAGCGGCTACTTCCCGGAGGTGCAGAACTGGGACCTGGGTTTGATGTTGTCGTGGCCTTTCTTCGACCAGGTCGTTCGCGCGCGGCGCGACACCTCGAGGGCGCAGGAGGCGGTGCGGAGGTCCGAGGCAAACGCGACCCGCGCCACTGTCGTCACGGGCGTCCAGCAGGCGTCGGTGTCCCTGACCTCCGCCCAGCGTGCGGTCCCCGCGCTGCAGCGATCGGTCGAGGCGGCACGCGCCAACTACGCCCAGGCCGATGCGCGGGCGCGGGCGGGGCTGAGCAGCCAGCTGGAGCTCGCGGACGCGGACGCGCTGCTGGTTGACGCGGAGATCTCGCTCGCGCTGGGCGAATTCGAGGCGGCGCGCGCCCGCGCCCGCCTGGCACGACTGACTTCGGAGGCACCTTGACGAAACCTGAATCGCTGGCCACACCCGCCCCCCCGGCGAGCGCGCTCGCGTCGGATCAGAGCCGGCGGATCCCGCTCACCATCGCAGCCGGCGTGGTCGCGCTGCTGGTCCTGGGCGGCGCGCTGTTCGCCCGCGCGCACGGCCGCACCAATGATGTCGCGCTGGTCTCCACCCCCAAAGGCGTCACCGCGCTGCGCGTCGTCGCCGCGAAGTACCGCAGGACGCGCCGCTACGTCGGCACGCTCGAGCCGTGGGTCGCGGCCCGCATCGGTCCCCAGCTCGTCTCGGCCTATCTCGACACCGTGCTGGTGCGGCCGGGCGCGGTGGTCAAGCGGGGACAGGTCGTGGCCACGCTCGACTGCCGCAACAGCTCCGCGGTGAGCAAGGCGGTGGCGATGCAGGCGCGGGCGCTGGAGCGGACCCAGAAAGCAGTCGCGAGCGAGTCGGCGCGCGTCGGCAGCCTGCTCGGCGGCGGCTTCGTCTCGCCCGACGAGGTGGAGCAGAAGCAAGCCGAGAGCGAGAGCAAAGAGGCGCAGGTGCTGGCCCTCCAGGCGCAGCTCGCGGGCGCGAGCCTGCAGGTCTCTGATTGCATATTGCGCGCGCCCTTCGACGGCGAAATCTCCGAGCGCTCGATGGACCCTGGCGCGTTTGCCCGCCCCGGCTCCTCGATCGTCAGCGAGATCGATCGCGGCACCATCCGGCTCACCGCCGAGGTGCCCGAAGACGACTTCGCCGACGTCGCGCCCGGCGCGGCGGTCGCCGTCCATGTGCTCGCCACCGGCCAGGATCTCGCCGGGAAGGTGGCTCGCCGCGCGCCCGGCGCGGACCTCTCGACGCGCACGGTGCACATTGAGATCGACCTGCCGAATCGCGACCGCCGCATCCCGGTGAACACGACCGCGGAGCTCCGGCTCGACGTGGGCCAGCCGCTCGACGCAGCGCAGATCCCGCTCGCCGCGGCGACCGTGCGCGGCGAGAAGGCGACGGTGTTCGTGATTGAAAACGACGTCGCTCACCAGAAGAGCTTCCGTATGCTGGGCGAACGCGAAGGCGCGCTGTTTCTCGACCCCTCGCTGACAGCTGGCACTCCGGTGGTGACGCAGGGTCGCTCCGCTCTCGCCGAGGGCGACAAGGTAGCGGCGCGGATCAGCGAGGCGCAGGCTCCTGCCCGGCCGCCGCCCGAGGGCCACCTGGAAGGCGAGGGGCGGCCATGACCGGGCTCTCGCTGCGCAACCCCATCGCGGTGCTGATGGCGTGCATCGCCTTCGTCGTCTTCGCGCTGGTGGTGACCCCGCGCATGAGCGTGGACGCCTTTCCCGAGCTGACGCCGCCGGTGCTGGTGGTGGGCACGCTGGCGCCGGGGCTGGGTCCGAAAGATGTCGAGAAGACCATTACCTGGCGCATTGAAAAATATGTCAGCGCGACGCCGGGCGTGGAGCATGTCGAGAGCGCGAGCCGCAACAACCTGAGCGTGGTCTATGTCTGGCTGCAGTGGGGCACCGACCTCAACTCGGCACAGACGCTGGTGCAACAACAAGTCGCCTTCGCGATGAGCGCGGTCCCCAAGTCGCTGGGCGTCCTGCCGCCCTTCGTGCTGCAATACGACCCTTCCAATGCGCCCGTGGTGCAGGTGACGGTGACCGGCGGAGGCCTGACCGGGCCGCAGCTCTATGACTTCGCACTCAACAACATCGAGCCGGTGCTCGAGGGCATTCCCGGCGTGGCGAGCGCATCATTGAACGGCGGCCGCCAGCGGCAAATCAACATCCTGGTCGATGCCGCCCGGGCCCAGGCCCGCAAGGTGACCACCGGCGATGTCGCGGCCGCGGTGGGCAAGGCCAATGCCTTGCTTCCATCGGGCGAATTCATCAATCCAAAGTTCGACGCCAACGTCTATACCAACGCGGTCGCCGCGCGCGTCTCCGACATCGGCGAGGCAATGGTCAAGGTGAAAGACGGGAAACCCGTTCTGATTCGCGACGTGGCCAAAGTGGAAGATGGCGGCCAGCCCGAAACACAGGCAGTGGCGGTCAATGGACAGGATGCGGTCTATCTGAATGTCCTGCGGGTTCCGGGCGGCAATACGCTGCAGATCGTCGATGCGGTGCAGCTCGCGGTGAAACGCCTGAAAGGCCTGCCGCCGGGTCTGGAAGTGAAAGCCATCTTCGATCAATCAACCTTCGTGCGCACTTCCTATCACGGGCTCAAGAAGGAGATCCTGCAGGCGCTGGTGCTGGTCTCGCTGGTGATCCTTCTCTTCCTGCAGAGCGTGCGCGGGACGGTGATCGTCTCCCTGGCCATTCCGTTCTCGTATGCCATTACACTGATCGTTCTCTATATCTCCGCTCAGACACTCAATGCCTTCACCCTGGGAGGCCTGACTCTCGCCATGGGCCCTCTGGTCGATTACTCGGTGGTCGTCCTTGAATCGATTCACCGGCACCGGCTGAGAGGCTTCTCCGCCCTGGACGCAGCCCTGCGGGGCACCGAGGCAGTGGTCCTGCCCGTGCTCGCTTCCACGCTCTGCACCATGTCCGTGCTGCTGCCGGTGGTGCTCTTCGCCGGGCTGGCAAAGAAGCTCTTCGTCCCGCTCGCGCTCACGGTCGCGGTGGCGATGGCCGCCTCCTTCTTCGTCTCCATCTGCGTGACTCCGGTGGCCTCGCGGTACCTGCTCGGGCACGCGAAGCCCGGACCGCTCGCGCAGTACGTCTCCCGCGGCATCGGCCGTCTGGTCGAGGGATATGCCGGCCTGCTGGAGCGCGTGCTGCGTTTCCGCTTCGCGGTCATTGCTGCCTGCACCGTGCTGGTGGTGGCCAGCGTCATCGCGGCCATCAAGCTGCCCAGCACCTTCTTTCCCGAGATCGACGAATCAATGGAGCGTATCTATGTCCGGCTCGCGCCCGGCACCTCGCTGCACGATTCAGCAGCATTGATGAATGACATGGGCCGCGTGCTCAAGGACGAACTCCCCAAGGGCAACGTCGAGCTGGTGTTGACCAATGTGGGATCTCCCGCCAACGCCCGCAGCGCCATGAACAGCCCCAACGCCGGCCCGCATATGGGCTTCATCCGCCTGGCGCTGGTGGATGCCGGGGAGCGGTCGCTGTCGCAGCGCGAGCTCGCCGACAAGATCCGCGAGATCCTTAATCGGCGATTCCCGGGTGTCGAGTGCCTGCAGTGGCCGGGAGGCCTGGTCGCCAGCGTCTTTGCCAATGGATATATCGCGCCGCTGGTCGTCGAGGTGCGCGGCGACAACCTGGCGCAGCTGGACGAGAAGGCGCGCGCCGTCGCCGAGGTAGCGCGGACCGTGCCGGGCTTGCGCGACATCTATCCGACGCTGCAGCTCGATTATCCCGAGGTGCGCGTCGAGACCGACCGGCAGGAGGCGGGCCTGGTCGGCGTGGACGCGCGCGGCGCCGCGCAGGCCACGCTGGAAGCGACGCTCGGCAACATCAATTCGCCGAGCGTCTGGGTCGATGGTTCCAATGGCCAGTCCTATTATGTCGTCACCTCGCTGGACGCGGCCTCGGTGCCGGACCCGAACGGCCTCACCCGCGTACCGGTGCGGGTCGGCGAGAATGGCGCGGCGGTCACGCTCGGCGCCTACGCAAAGATTCGACGCTCGACCGGGCCCATCGCCATCGAGCGCAACCAGCTCGAGCGCGCCGCGCACGTCCTGATGCAGACCGAGGGCCGCGACATCGGCAGCACCGCGGCCGATCTGGAGCAGCGTCTGCACACGGACCCGCGGACCCGCGACATCAACTTTGAATTCGTCGGCCAGGTGGCGCTGATGCGCAACACCTTCTCCGGCCTGGGCGTCGCCATCGGCCTCGCCATCATGCTGCTGTTCATGATCATGGCGACGCAATTCAAGTCGCTGCGCCTGCCGTTCGTGATGTTGATGACCATCCCCTGCACGCTCATCGGCATCGTGATCGCGCTGATGGCGGCCGGCCAGGGCTTCTCGGTCACCGCGCTGATGGGAATACTGATGGTCGTCGGCATCGCGGTCGCGAACGGAATCCTGCTGGTCGATCACGCCGTGGTGCGCATGACGAACGACGGCCTGGGAAAGCTTGCGGCCATCATCGACGCAGGACGTACGCGCCTGGTGCCTATCTTGATGACCAGCTTCGCGACCGTCATCGGCCTGGTCCCCACCGCGCTCGGCCTCGAGGCAGGCACCGAGGCGAACCGCCCGCTTGCGCTGGTGGTGGTCGGCGGCCTGACTTCCTCGACCGTGCTCTCGCTCTTCCTGGTGCCGGTGATCTTCCTGCTGGTCGCGCCGTCGACGATGCGCGCCCTCGAGCCCGCGGAGCCTGTGCACCAGCCAATCCCGCCTGTCCCGCAAACCGCCTGAAGACGCAGCAGACAGGGGGTCGAGGGGGTCCGCGGCGCGACCGTACGGTTCGTACGTTCTGACCGATTTGAGCGCCCCGACACCGGTCTTCCCCGGGGGCGAAACGTACGAAACGTACGCTCGCCGCCGGACCCTGCCCTCCCCCCTGGCAGCAGGGAGCGGCAACCCGGCTGCTTACTTCATCATTTCCATTCGACGCGCAAGACGGTCAGCTCCAGCTCTCCCGCGGGGCGGCGCACGCGCACGGTATCGCCCTGCTCTTTTCCCAGCAGCGCGAGCCCGAGCGGCGCTTCGTAGGAAATGCGGCCCGGGCCTAGCTCTTCAATCAATTCATCACCGCCGACGATTTGATAGATGTGCTCCGCGCCGTCCTCGTCCTCGACCGTCACCGTGGCCCCGAAGAAGGCGCGCGACGTCGCGGCCCGCAGAGCCGGATCGACCACCTCATACTTCTCCAGCTGCTTCTGCAGCCGATAGATGCGTGCGTCGATCTCGCGGAGCTTCTTCTTGCCCAGCTTGTATTCGTAGTTCTCGCTGCGGTCCCCGTGCGCCGCGGCTACCGACACTTCCGCGGTCACGCGCGGCCGGTCCTTGTAGAGCAGCTGCTTCAGCTGCCCGTGCAGTCGCTCGAAGCCCGCGCGGGTGATGTATTTTTTTCGTGCTTGTTCCACGGCGCTTTGCCTTATGGCAACCTCACTCCAGTGTCGACCGCCATCACGCAGGGAATCCGTATCACGGTGAAGAGCCGCTTTCTCTCCGACCAGTCGGCGGGAGGCAAATTCGCATTTGCCTATACCGTCCGCATCGAGAACATCGGCAGCGTCACAGCCCAGCTCAAGAGCCGCCACTGGATCATCACCGACGGCAACGGCAAGCGGGAGGAGGTCAAGGGCGACGGCGTGGTGGGCAACCAGCCCGTACTCAAGCCTGGCGAGAAGTTCGAATACACCAGCGGCGCGGTGCTCTTGACGCCCCATGGGTCCATGCACGGGACCTACCGGATGGTGACCGAGGAAGGCCGCCACTTTGACGCGGAGATCGCGCCCTTCCCGCTCACGCAGCCGGGCAAGCTGAATTGAAACAGCAGATCCTCATCGTCGACGATGAGCCGGACCTGATCCGCCTGCTCGAGTACAGCCTGCAGCAAGCGGGCTTCGAGACGGCCACGGCGGCCGACGGAGAGTCGGCGCTGGCAAAGGCGAGGCGGCGTGTCCCCGATCTGATTGTCCTCGACCTGATGCTGCCCGACCTGCCCGGCACGGAGGTCTGCCGGCAGCTGCGGGCGGACAAGCGTACGCAGGCGGTGCCGGTCATCATGCTCACCGCGCGCGGGGACGAGGTCGATCGGGTGGTGGGCTTCGAATTGGGCGCGGACGACTTCGTGACCAAGCCATTCAGCGTGCGCGAGGTCGTGTTGCGCATTCGCGCCATCCTGCGCCGCGGGGCCGGGTCCGACGCCAGCGGCGATCCGCGACTGGGCGTGGGGCCGCTGCGCATCGAGCCCGACGCGCACCGGGCTTTCGTCGACGGTGCAGAAATCGCGCTCACCGCGCTGGAGTTCAAGCTCCTGGGCACTCTCCTCTCGCGGGTGGGGCGCGTGCAGACGCGCGACCAGTTGTTGCGTGAGGTCTGGGGCATGTCGGGCGATTTGCAGACCCGGACCGTGGACACGCATGTCAAGCGGCTGCGCGAGAAGCTCGGCAGCGGGCGCGATCTGCTCGAGACCGTGCGCGGGATCGGCTACCGGATCATCGACCCCGCGGATTGATCAATGGCAATCTTTGGCCGCGAGCCGACGCTGGATGAAGCTCTGTCGGTCTTGCGCCGTCGCCTCGACGAGAAGGGGCCGCTTCCTAAATCTCTGGTCGATCTGGGACAGCGCCTCGCGCTGCGCGAATCGCCGCGGCCTGGAGGCGATCCGAGCCTTCCCGAGATGGTCGCTGCCATGCCCGACGCGGCCGCGGTGATCGACGGCGCGGGTCGCTTCATCGCCGCCAATCGCCCGCTCGAAATGCTGCTCGGCGCGAAAGTCCTGGGCCGTGGCTTGCTCGAGGCGACGCGCAGCCACGAGCTGGCAGACGCGGCCTGGCGCGCGCTCGCCGGCTGGCCCGCAAGCCGTGAGATGACGCTGCCCGGTCCCAACAAAGTGGTGGGCGCCTTGCTCGCGCCGCTCTCGCAGGCGCGCGCGCTGCTGGTGCTGCGCGATCTCACGGAGCAAAAGCGGCGGGAGTTGGTCCGGCGCGACTTCATCGCCAACGCCAGCCACGAGCTGCGCACGCCGGTCAGCGCCATCAGCGGCGCGGTCGAGACGCTCCTCTCGGGACTGCCGCTTGCCGAGGAGGCGCGGCCCTTCGTCGAGATGATCGCGCGGCATGCCGAGCGGCTGGGCAACTTGAGCAGCGACCTGCTCGATCTGTCGCGTCTGGAGAGCGGCGAGTTCCGGCCGGAGATGGAGCCGCTCGACGCGACGCTGGCAATGAGCGTCGCGCTGGAGCTGGTGCGCGCCAAGGCGGCCGAGAAGAAGCTCGAGCTGCGCGTCGAGGGTCCGCCGGGTCTTCGCGTGCTGGCCGACGCTCGAGCGCTGGAGCAGATCTTCGTCAACCTGCTCGACAACGCCATCAAATACACTCCCGCGCTCGGTCGCATCACCATGGTGGCCGAGGCGCGCGGCGGGAAAGTGGTGCTCTCGGTGACGGACACCGGGCCAGGCATCGAGCCTCGCCACCAGCAGCGGCTCTTCGAGCGCTTCTATCGCGCCGACCCGGGACGCTCGCGCGCGGCGGGCGGCACGGGGCTGGGTCTGGCCATCGTCAAGCACCTGGCCCAGCTGCAGGGGGGCGAGGTGTTTGTGGAGAGCAGTCCCGCGGGCAGTCGCTTCTGGCTGCGGTTCACGCAAGGCTAAAAACTCGACCTTCGTCACTCAGCTGTCACCTGGACGACGCTCAGCCGCCATGTAGCCGCGGTATGGGCTGCGCTCCTCAAGGGAGGCGACCGTGCTCGAGAAGCTGATGCCGAAGTCCGACGAGTTCTTCGACGACTTCGAAGAACAGGCCGTGACCACCGTGCAGGGCGCCGAGGCGCTGCAGGCGCTGATCGATGATTTCACCGACGTCGAGCGCAAGGTCTCGGCCATCAAGGACCTGGAGCACAAGGGCGACGACGTCACGCACCGCGCCTTTGAGCGCCTGCACCGCCAGTTCATCACGCCCTTCGACCGGGCCGAGATCCACCGGCTGCTGTCGCGCATCGACGACGTGCTCGACCTCACGGACTCCGCCGCCGAGCGGATGATGCTCTACGAAGTCGGCACTGTTCCGCAGGCGGCGAAAGATCTGGTGGCGGTGCTGGTTCCGATGACCCGCAAGATGCTGGAGGCGGTGCGCGGCCTGCGGCATATCAAGCATCCCGAACAGATCTTGACTGCCTGCCGCGAGATCAAGACGCTGGAGAGCCAGGCCGATGCGGTGGGCCGCACCGCCATCGCGGCGCTTTTCAAGAGCGGCGCGGACGTCCTGACCATCATCAAGTGGAAAGAGATCTACGACCTTCTGGAGACGGCCACAGACCGCTGCGAGGACGTATCGAATGTGATTGAGGGCGTCGTGCTGGAGCACGCTTAAGATGTTCCCGGTCGTCGTCGCGTTGATCGTGCTGGCGTTGGTATTCGACTTCATCAATGGCTTCCACGATTCGGCCAATTCGATCGCCACCGTGGTCTCGACTCGCGTGCTCTCGCCCGGGCTGGCAGTGGCCTGGGCCGCGTTCTTCAACTTCGTTGCTGCCTTCGGCGGCGGGGTGAAGGTCGCCAATACAATGGGCAAGGGAGTGATTCAATTCGAGATGCTCAAAGCCCAGGGGACGGCGCTGGTGCTGACCGTCATCTTCTCGGCCCTGCTTGGCGCCATTTTGTGGAATCTGCTGACCTGGTGGTGGGGCCTGCCGTCATCCTCGTCTCATGCGCTCGCGGGCGGGCTGATCGGCGCGATGCTGCCGGCGCTGGGCGTCAAGGGACTGGTTGCTGACGGCATTTTCAAGATCGCCATCTTCATCGTGATTTCGCCGGTGGTCGGCATGATTCTCGGCATGGTCTTCATGATCGCGACCAGCTGGATCGTGCGGAAGTCCTCGCCCTGGCAGGTGGACAAGTGGTTCCGCCGCCTGCAGCTCGTCTCCTCGGGGATCTTCTCCTATGCGCACGGCACCAACGACGCGCAGAAGACCATGGGCATCATCGCGGTGGTGCTCTACGGCACCATCTGGAAGGACCGCGTTTTCGCGGTGCCGTTCTGGGTGATCCTGCTGTGTCACGCGGCGATGGCGCTCGGC
The DNA here is from genome assembly GCA_025358085.1 of Deltaproteobacteria bacterium. GTDB lineage: Bacteria > Myxococcota > Myxococcia > Myxococcales > 40CM-4-68-19 > JANYKT01. The sequence goes on from JANYKT010000140.1 coordinate 57,773, forward strand.
ACCAGCTTCGGCGGCTGGCGCATCATCCGCACCATGGGACACAGCCTGACCAAGCTGCAGCCCATCGGCGGCTTCTGCGCCGAGACCGGGGGTGGCGTCACCATTCTCGCGGTAGCCGCTTTAGGCATCCCGGTCTCCACCACGCACACCATCACCGGCGCCATCGTCGGAGTGGGCGCTACCCGCGGCAATCGCGCGGTGCGCTGGGGAGTGGCCGGCCGCATAGTCTGGGCCTGGATCTTCACCATCCCGGCCGCAGCGGGCGTGGCCGCCGCGGTCTTCGTGGTCACGCGGGTGCTCAGCGCATTTATTGCATAAAGGGCTCACCAGTAAGCCGGCCAATGCAGTCCTGCCAATTTGCGTAATGACTGCGCCGTCGCCAACTTCTGCAATCGAGCGGCATTGCCGCCAAGGAGACGACGTATGGTCAAGAAGCTTTCTTCCCTCACTCTAGGGCTGGCGCTCGCCGGCCTGCTCAGCGCAGGTGCAGCCACGGCGCAGACCCCGCAGAACAACACCGCCGAGGTGGAAAACCCTCACAGCCCTGACAATGCCAAGCGGCCGGACAACAACGTGCCGCGCGCCGAGACCAACGCGATGGCGAGGCCGGCGGAGGACGCGAACGTCGACAGCACCGACAACAAGAACCGCGTCGCTCCCGAGGGCGCCGGGCCCAGCGCGACCGGGAATGCCGAGGCGGGCAATCCGCACAGCGTGGTGAATCACAAAGGGCACCACAAGGTTGCTCACCGGAAGGCCACCGACCCGAAACCAATGGCCACGCCGGCCGCGCCCGCCGACAACAAGTAAGCGGCACCCGAAGCGACGAAGGCCGCCGGCGCTCATCGCGCGCGGCGGCCTTCGTGCATTTGAGTCAGTGATCTTTAGAAGATGTTGTTCCAGTGCAGCAGGAACGACTTGGTGCTGGCCGCGGACAGCGTGGTGTTGCCCGCAGCGTCCTTCGACTGCCCGTGATTCACCGTGAACTCGGCGTTGACGTGGTTGAAGTTCTTGTTGAAGAAGAAGTTCAAACCGACCTTGAAGTTGCGGCTGTCGCCCTTGGTGCCGTTGAGCGGCGCACACTGCGCAACCGTAAGGGCGCCGTCGCACGAATCAGCGGAGAAAAATTCGTAACCGACATACGGGGCGATGGCGCCGAAGCGATAGCCGATGTTACCAAAGCCACCAATGCCGGTGTCCACGGAGTTGCTGCCGTTGCGGTCGAAATAGACCGTGGCCTCGGCAACCAGCTCGGCCGCTTCGGTCATCGGCAGGTTCAGATACATGTCGGCCGAGAACAGCTGCTGGTCGGCAATGCCCAGGGCACCGGTCGCGTCGCCGTTCTTGCGCAGCGCCTGCGACTGGTAAAGAGCGGAGCCGCCGACGCTGAGGATGGGGTCCTTGCCCCACTTGTACGCGCCGTACAGCCAGCCGCCTTCCTCGCTGCCGATGATGTCGAAGTTGATGAAGCCGGCGAACTGCGGGTTCGACTTCGGCGTGAGCTGATTACCGGCTTTGCCTGGGTCAGCGACAGCACTGGTTCCCGGGCGAACGCCTTCATAGACGCCGCCGCGAAAGCCAACCTTCTTGTTGAAAGCCCAGCCGCGAACCTGCACGCCGGTGTCGCGCAAGCCGGTGAGCGAACCCGCGTTCAGGCCGCGGACCGCGTCGGTCTGGATGTCGGCGGTGATGAAGTTGGTCGTGCTCTGGAGGCCGTTGTGGCTGAACGGAATCAAAAGCAGGCCGGCGTCGATATAAAGGACGTTCGGGCCGGTGATGCCGGTCGGAGCCCAGCCAACCCACGCGTCCTGAATGATCGCGCGAGAGTTGAAGTTGCCCTTCTTGCCGTAGTTCGGATTATCGACCTGGATCAGGTAGCTGAAGTTCTGGTTGATGTCGCCGTTCAGCAGCAGGCGCGAGCGGCGGATGAAGAGATCGTAGCTGTTGTCGTTGGCGTTGACGGCGCCGTTCTCCTGCATCAGGAACTGCGTCTGGAGCTGGAAGCTCAAGTTCAGGGTCGCGCCCTCGATGGGGATGGGGATCTTGACAGCGTGCGCCGCTGCCGGAATCAGGAGAGTCGCCAGGGCGACGGTGAGAACCTTTGTGACTTTCATGGGTCGTTTCCTCGGGGACCAGGGGGAAGCTGTGGTGCGGGAGCGCTCTCGGAGGGCGGCTGCCAACTGGTGCGCACTCTACTCATCGGCTATCGAATTGCAAATGTTGCAAGCGTGACGTTACCGAAACGCTGATTTTGCGCGGCTTGCAATTTGGTCAGGCGGGTGATTATTTCGCCGCCCTCCCTGCAGCGTCGGCTCCCAATTGCGGCGCGGTGTCAAAGGACTATTTCATGCTCGCACTCCTGCTTGCGGCGGCCATCAAGATCGGCGTTATCAACTCAGTCACCGGACCCGAAGCGCCCATCGGTGAAAACATGAGCCACGGCTATGCACTGGCCGTCGAGGATTTGAAGGCGAAGGGAATCGAGGTTGAGCTCATCACCGAGGACGACGCCGGCAAGCCGCAAACCGCGATGGGCGGCCTGGAAAAACTGGTCACCCGCGACGGCGTCGCCGGCATCGTCGGTCCCTATACGTCCGCCTCGTCCAATGCCGCGGCGCGCCTCGCCGAGCGCTCGAAGATCCCGCTGCTCATCCCCGCCGCCTCCAAGGACGAGATCACCAAACAGAAGTACAAATGGGTCTTCCGCACCAGCGCGGTGGTCAGCTGGTATGCGCAGGTGCTGTTCGACGCCGCGGCGAAGTTTGGCAAGCCGAAGAGCGTCTTCATCGTCCACGAGAACACCGACTTCGGCACCTCAGCGGCGCGCGGTGCCACCGAGATTGCCAAGCAGATGAAGCTGGAAGTGCTGGGCACCGAGGCCTACTCGGCCGGGTCGCCCGATTTCCGGCCCACGCTGTCGAAGGTGAAGGCGGCCAATCCCGATCTGGTGCTCTTCGTCTCGTATGTCGCCGACGCCATTCTGTTGATGCGCCAATCGCGCGAGCTCGGCCTCAAGCCAATGGCGTTCCTGGGCGGCGGCGCCGGCTTCACCACTTCCCAGTTTGCCTCGGAGAAGACCATCTCCGAAGGCGTTCTCTCCAGCACGCAATGGACCGAGGACGTGAGCTGGCCCGGCGCCGGCGCATGGGGCGCCCGTTACAAGAAGAAGTTCGGCAAGACCGCGACCTATCACGCGGCCTGCGCTTATGAATCGCTGCTGATCATGGGCGAGGTCGCCGCCAAGGCCGCCGGCGACCACGAGAAGATCCGCGCCGCCCTGCACGACGGGCAATGGAATGGAATTCTCGGAGAAGTGAAGTTCGCCGACTTTGACGGCTTCACCAACCAGAACAAGCACCAGATGCTGGTGGTTCAAATCAAGAATGGCGACTTCGTCACCGTCTTTCCCGAAGAGTTTGCCAAGGGCAAGGCGGTCTGGCCCTTCCCGGGATTCAAATAGGTGATCCGCCTCCTGCAGGCCGTGCTGGGCGGGCTCCTTACCGGGGGCGTCTATGCGCTCATCGGCGCGGGGCTCTCGCTCATCTTCGGCGTCCTGCGCGTGATCAATTTCGCGCAGGGCGAACTGGTGATGCTGGGCATGTACCTCACCTGGCTGCTCTTCACCTTCCTGCACCTCGATCCATTTGTTTCCCTGATCGTGGTGATGCCGGTGCTGTGGATGCTGGGCTGGGCGCTGGAGGCGCTCCTGCTCGACCGCATGCACGGCGCGCTGCCGCAGAACCAGATCCTCCTGACCATGGGCCTTGGACTCGTGCTCTCGAATGGCGCCATGATGGCCTTCACCTCTGACTATCGGCTGGTCAGCACCACCTATTCCTCGAGCAGCTTCATGCTGGCCGGCGTGGCGCTCAGCCAGCCACTCGCGGTCTCCTTCGTATTGACGGCGGCCATCGCCACCGCTCTGTGGGTCTTCCTCGCGCGCACGGATACGGGCATGGCAATCCGCGCCACCGCGCAGGACCGCGACGCAGCTCAATTGATGGGCATTGACGTGCGCCGCATGTCGCGGCTGGCCTTCGGCATCGGCGCGGCGCTGGCCGGCGCGGCTGGAGCATTGATCGCGCCCACCTATTACATCTTCCCCCAGGTCGGCGGCTCATTTACCCTGAAAGCCTTCGTCGTGGTGGTGCTGGGCGGCCTCGGCAGCGTGGTCGGCGCCATGCTCGGCGGTTTGATCATCGGCATCACCGAATCCCTCTCGGCCACCTATATCTCGACCGAGCTGAAGGACGTCTGCGTCTATTCGCTGTTCCTCATCGTGCTGATCGCCAGGCCGGGCGGGCTGCTCGGCAAGGCGGAATGAAGCGCGCCTGGATCCCTGCCGTCATCGTGGCCGGCGTCGCGCTGGTGGCGCTGCTGCCGGTCTTCGTCAAATCCGATTACCCGCTCGGCGTGATGATCGGCGTGCTGCTCGCCATCTCGCTGGGCGCGGCCTGGAACATCATCGGCGGCTTTGCCGGGCAATACTCGGTCGGTCACTCCGCGTACTTTGGTATCGGCGCTTACAGCATCGTGGTGCTGCTCGGACGCGGCCTCGCGCCCTGGTGGGGGGCCCTCGCCGGCTCCTTCATTGCCGCTGCGGTAGCGCTGCTGGTCGGCTCCATTACTTTGCGGCTGCGCGGCGCATACTTCGTGCTCGCCTCCATCGCCGTGGCCGAGATCCTGCGGCTGCTCGCGCTCTGGGCAAAATCCATCACCAATGGCGCCGAAGGGATCCTGGTGGGCGAGTTTCCTCCGCTGACTTTGGCGGGCCACACCATCACTGATTTCACCGGCAAGCCGCCCTTCTTCTATATGGCGCTGGGCCTCGCGGTCTTCTGCGTCGCGGTCAATGCGGTGATCGCGCACACCAAGCTTGGTTATTACCTGCAAGCCATTCGCGAGGATCAGGACGCGGCCTGGTCGCTGGGCATCCCGCTGTCGCTTTACAAGAACGCGGCGCTACTCATATCGGCGGCGCTGGCGGCGCAGGCAGGCGCATTGACCGCGACCTATGTCTCCTTCATGGACCCGAACTCGATGCTCGGACTCGACGTCTCGGTGCGAGCGGTGCTGGTCTGCATCCTGGGGGGCGTCGGCACCATCTGGGGCCCGGTCGCCGGTGCCATCGTCTTTACGCTGCTCGATGAAGTGCTGTTGCGCTATCTCACGCAGAGTCACCTCCTCGGCCTGGGAGCGCTCTTGATCGCCGCCATCCTGTTTCTCCCGGACGGGCTCATGGGCCTCGTGACCCGGCTGCGGCAGAGGTCGCGCGCATGACGGCCCTCCTCGAAATCGTTGCCCTGAGCAAGCACTTCGGCGGCGTCAAGGCGTTGAGCGACGTCTCGTTTTCGGTCGAGCCCGGCACCGTGCTGGGCCTGGTCGGCCCCAATGGCTCGGGGAAGACAACGATGTTCAGCTGCCTGACGGGCTATCTGAAACCCACGCACGGCGAAGCGCGATTCGAGGGAAGATCCCTGAGCGGCCTCTCGCCCGAGCGCGTCTGCAAGCTTGGCGTGGTGCGCACCTGGCAGAAGGTGCGGCCGCTCGCGAAGCTTTCGGTGCTGGACAACGTGGTGGTGGGCGCGCTCTGCCGCACCGGCTCAGTCAAGAAGGCGCGGGAGATCGCGCATGAGCAGCTCAAGCTGGTGCGGCTGGATGCACGGGCCAGCGTCCTGGCCGGCGCGCTGCCCATCGGCGAGCGCAAGAAGCTGGAGGTCGCGCGCGTGCTCGCGACCCAGCCGCGGCTGGTGCTGTTCGACGAAGTGATGGGCGGGCTCAATACGAGCGAAAAGGAGGAGCTGTCCGAGCTGATTGTGGAGTTGCGCAGAAAGGGCCTCACGCAAATCGTGATTGAGCACGATATGAAAGCGATCCTGCGCGTTTCCGATCGGCTGGTGGTGCTGGGCTCGGGAGTGAAGCTCGCCGACGGCGCGCCGGCCGAGGTGGTGCGCGAACCGGCGGTCATTTCCGCTTATCTGGGGGAACCCATTGCTGCGGGTTGAATCCCTGAGCTTCGCCTATGGCGATGCGCAGGTACTGGACTCGGTCTCGCTCGAGGTCGGCAAGGGCGAGATCGTCGCATTGGTGGGGGCGAACGGTGCCGGCAAGACAACGCTGCTCCGCACTGTCTCGCGGCTCGTCAAGCCGGTCTCCGGCAAGGTAACGCTCGACGGCGAGGATTTTTCGCGCCTGCGCGCGCACGAGGTGGTGCGGCGCGGGCTGATCCATGTTCCCGAGGGCCGGCGCATCTTTCCCGAGATGACGGTGCGCGAGAACCTGCGCCTGGGCTCATTCACCACTCGTACGGATCGTGAGCGCAACCTTGAAAAGGCGTTCGCGCTTTTCCCTGTGCTGCTCGCGCGCGAGGGGCAGCTGGGCGGAACGCTATCGGGCGGCGAGCAGCAGATGCTGGCGCTGGCCCGCGGGCTGATGGCGAACCCGCGCTTGCTCCTTCTCGACGAGCCGTCGCTGGGCCTCGCGCCCATCATCGTGAAGCAGATCTTCGAGACCATCGTGGCCATCAATCAGCAGGGGATCTCGATACTGCTGGTCGAACAGAACGTCTACCAGTCGCTGCACATCGCGCAGCGGGCCTATGTGCTGGAGCGCGGTCGCGTCGTGCTGCAGGGCGAAGGAAAGGCGCTGCTGGAAAACCCCGACGTCAAAAAAGCGTTCCTTGGCGCCTGACGATTTCGGGCGGGTGATTTTGCTATGTGCGGATTTGTGGTACGGACTTTTACAGTTTGTCTGAAACGCATTAACGATTTCGATAACCCTCTGGAGGCTTCCCAATGAGTGGTGCACTCGAGACGACTGGTAGATCCGACATCACCGCGCCCTCCGGCGCCGAGGAGAGGCGCGTCATCATCGCCTCTTCTTTGGGTACCATCTTTGAATGGTACGACTTCTATCTCTACGCAATCCTGGCGCCCTTCTTTGCCACCCTCTTTTTTCCACCCGGCAACCAGACCGCGGCTCTGCTCGGCGCTTTCGGAGCCTATGCCGCCGGTTTCCTGGTACGGCCCTTTGGTGCGCTGATCTTCGGCCGCGTCGGTGACCTGGTCGGCCGCAAGTATACCTTCCTCGTCACCATCACGGTGATGGGCCTCTCGACCGTGATTGTCGGCTTCCTGCCGACCTACAAGAGCATCGGCTTCGCCGCGCCGCTCCTCCTGATCATCCTGCGCCTCGCGCAAGGACTGGCGCTGGGCGGTGAGTACGGCGGGGCAGCCACCTATGTCGCCGAGCACGCGCCTGACAACAAGCGCGGTTATTCTACCGCCTGGATCCAGACCACAGCCACGGTGGGAATGCTGGTCGCTCTTGTCATCATTGCCGTTTGCCGCAGGTCAATGGACCCGGCGGCTTTCAGCAACTGGGGCTGGCGCATCGCCTTCTGGGTGTCCCTGCCGTTGCTGCTGATTTCAATGTACATCCGCCTCAAACTCAATGAGTCGCCGGTCTTCCAGCGCATGAAGTCGTCCGGCAAGCGCTCGAAGTCACCGCTGACCGACAGCTTTCTCCGTTACCCCAACAACAAGTTCGTGGCGCTGGCGCTCTTCGGCGCGGTCATGGGCCAGGGCGTGGTCTGGTACACGGGCCAGTTCTATGCGCTCTTCTTCCTGCAGATCTATCTGAAGCTCGATTACCTCCAGACTTATATCCTCATCGGTATCGCGCTCATCGTCGCCACACCGCTCTTCCTCTTCTTCGGCGCGCTGTCGGACCGCATCGGCCGATTGAAGATCATCCTGGCCGGCTGCCTGATCGCCGCGGTGACCTATTTCCCGCTGTTCAAGGGACTCACTCACTATGTCAATCCAGCCCTCGAGGAGTACCAGCAGAGCACGCCCATCTCGGTCACTGCCGACCCGGCCACCTGCAATTTTCACATCTTCATCGTGCCTGGGACGACGCAGAGTTCATGTGACAAGGCCAAGGACTTCCTCGGCAAGGCCGGCCTGTCGTTCACCTCGACGGCGGCAGCGGCGGGCCAGGATGTGATCACGATGATCGGCAATAACGAACTGCACGGCTTCGACGCCGCGAAGTATGGCGCCGCATTGAAGGCGACGAATTATCCGCCCAAAGCCGACTTGAATCGCGTCAACTGGATCATGGCCGAGCTGCTTCTCATCATCATGATCATCTACGTGACCATGGTGTACGGGCCCATCGCGGCCTTCCTGGTAGAGCTGTTTCCCACCAACATCCGCTACACGTCGATGTCGCTGCCGTACCATATCGGCAATGGCTGGTTCGGCGGCATGCTGCCGCTGTTGGCCACGGCCATGGTGGCGTCAAGCGGAGATATTTATTACGGCCTCTGGTATCCGGTGATCATCGCGTTGATCACCGTCGTGATCGGGGCGCTGACGCTGCGCAACATCCGGATGCACGCAAACCTCGAGGACGATCACTCTGTCCTCCCCGCTCCAGCCGTCTAATCGATCAAAACAGGGCACCTGCAGCCGCGGAAGTAGAGGTTTCCGCGGCTGCAGCTGCAGGCTTGCTCAACTCTTTTGCTGCGGGAGCAGGCAGGCGTAGAGGAAGTCGTGGACTGGAGTGGCCACGCCAGCCGCGAGACCATGGCGGACGACCGCAAAGGTCAGCTCGCTCAGCTCGCTGCGCCGGCCGTCGCGCAGGTCGCGCTGCATGGACGACATTGAATCGGGCGGCAGCGAGTCGAGGCGAGTGAGCGCCGCAGCCACCGCCTCGCGAGCCAAAGCAATGTTGAGACCTTGCGCGACGGCCGCGACTTCGCGCATCGCGCTCTCGAGCAGCTTGCGCGTCTCGGGTACCGCGCGAATGACGCCGGCCGGGGACCGCGACGCGGCGCCGACCGCGCCCAGCGGCTCGACGAAGAGCAGCTTTTCCCAGAGCGTCGCGCGGATGTCCGGCACCACCTGGGCATCGACGCCCGACGAGCGCAGCACATCGCACAGCCCTTCGGCACCCGGCCCCGCCAGCACGCGCGGCGCAAGGCCCTTGTGCTGGATGACGCCGGGCGCGGCAATCCAGCTGAAGACGAAACAGGCGCCGGGAATCGAGCCAGGCAGGAGACTGCCCGCGTCGACGCCATTCGAAAGCGGCAGGACGACGCGCGCCTTCGGTATTCGTCTCGCCAGCTCAGCCAGCTGAAAAGTCTTGACCGCGACGATGATGGCTTCTGCGCCCGCCGCGCGCGAGGGGTCGCTGGTCGCGTGCAGGCGCGCGGTGATGGTGCCGAGTGTCTCGCTCTCGAGGCGCAGCCCGTCGCGCGCGATGGCCGCCAGGTGCTCACCTCGTGCGACCGCCACCACCTCATGCCCCGCCCGCGAGAGCAGGGCCGCGAGGGTCCCACCGAGCCCGCCGACACCGATGACTGCAATGCGCATGTTCATTTGGATGCCAGCGGCACCTTGAGGTCGCGCTGACCCTATCCCTTCAACGAGACGCTCAAGCGGTCCATCCTCGCTACATCGCGCTGGAGCTCGGGCAGATGTTCCGCCACTTCGGCACCGAGGTGACTTTGGTCGAGCGAGGGCCTTCGATCCCATTTGCTGCCGTGGGGTTGACGGATAAAGAGGCGGTGGCCGCGGGCCATCCCTGCTGGTGCGCGCTACCAGGACCCGGCCAAGCTCTCCTGCTGCGCCGAATAGCCAAAACGGATTGGACCCGGGCGCGGTATGTTCTTGCGCCCTGCGCAACTACGCCGTCGTCACCGCCGCCTATTGGGCCTTTGCGCTCACCGATGGCGCGCTGCGGATGCTCGTCCTGCTGCACTTCCATGCGCTTGGATATACGCCGGTACAGCTTGCCTTCCTGTTCCTGTTCTATGAGTTCTTCGGCATCGTCACCAATCTGCTGGGCGGATTTCTCGCGGCTCGCCTGGGCCTCAAGGTCACGCTGACCTTCGGTCTGGTGGTTCAAGTCGTGGCGCTTTTGGCCCTCGCGGGATTGCCACAGTCCTTACGCATCCCGGCCTCCGTCGCCTATGTCATGGCCGCGCAAGCACTCTCGGGCATCGCCAAGGACCTGACCAAGATGAGCGCCAAGTCTTTCATCAAGGTGCTTGTTCCCGAGGATGCCAAAGGCACGCTGTTCAAATGGGTGGCGCTCCTTACCGGGAGCAAGAACGCGCTCAAAGGAGCCGGGTTCTTCATCGGTGGACTGCTCTTGTCCCGGCTGGGCTTCAGAGACTCGCTGCTGGCAATGTCGGTGGTCGTTACACTCGTATTGATCGGAGCCCAGGCAGCGCTGCCGCGAGACCTGGGCCGTACCAAAGCAAAGGCGAAGTTCACGGGCATGTTCTCCAGAAATCGCGCGGTCAACCTGCTTTTCGGCAGCGCGCTTTTTCCTCTTCGGCGCGCGCGACGTCTGGTTCGTGGTCGGCGTGCCCGTCTTTCTCTACGGCGCCGGCTGGAGCTTCGCTCGAGTCGGCGCCTTTCTCGCGCTCTGGGTCATCGGCTATGGCGTCGTGCAGTCATTCGCGCCATTGCTGGTCCGGCGTTGGACCGGCGGCACTGCACCCAGTGGCAGGAGTCTCTCGGTGCTCGCGTTCCTGCTCGCAGGGGTCACGGCGGGCATGGCGATTGAACTTCAATTCAGCGTACAGCCGGTCACACTCATCGTCGGGGGCCTGGCGCTTTTTGGCATTCTTTTCGCGGTGAACTCTTCCATTCATTCGTATCTGATTCTTGCTTACTCAGACGGCAATCAGGTCGCGATGAACGTCGGCTTCTATTACATGAGGAATGCGGGCGGACGACTTGCCGGCACCCTCTTGTCAGGCCTCCTCTTCCAGCGTGCAGGGATCCCCGGATGCCTCTGGGGCTCCGTGGTGTTCGCCGCGCTCGCTGGCGCGCTCTCGGTCAACCTCCCACGACTGAATCTCCAGACTCAATTTGAGCAAGACCCTGAATCGCAGACGCAGTGAGCCGTTCTCCGCTCTCACGAGCTCCGAATCATCGCGGCATGGCTCCCGCGCAGCCCGTTATGTCACCAGCCGCCGCCCCGGCCAGGGCGCAGCAGCGCTAAGCCGACAATGTCTCGAGTCCCGCGAGCTTTGCCTCGAGCAGCGTCTGGAAGCGAGAGAGCGAATCGATCTGGACGATCTCGTCGGAGTCGAATCGCACCCCGAACTCCTCTTCGACCGCCATGATCAGGCGCAGATGGTTCAACGAGTCCCAGACCGGCAGGGACGCGCGCTGCACGTCGACGCCTGGCGCGAACTCCGTCTCCAGCGTTTCGGCAATGAGAACCCGCAGCTTGTTTCCCGTGCTGTTCATCGATGCTCCTTGATCGTGGCCGGGTGGGTCTTGCAGGCCTCTGCCGCGAGCGCCTTGACGTCGAGGATAGCCGCCTCGGTCCCCTCGGGCAGGAAGCGTTTCAGCCAGTCGCGCGCTGGCCCGTTGCGCGGCCCTTCCACGACATTGAAGCGGACGCGCCGCGCCCCGCGCTCCTCGAGCCAGCCGCAAAAGCGCAGCAGTGAAAGGGTCTCTACCTCGCGCCCCAGCACGCGGCAGCTGAAGAGCACCTCGCGGACCGTGGCCAGCTCGCCATTGAGGCGAGCGATGAGCACACCCACCAGGCCGCTGTCGGACAGCGCGTCCCTGAGCGAAACCGTCATGGTCAGATGGTCAGGAGCAAAAACTTCTTCGGTTTCGGAGGCCGATAGTCGCGCCAGTCCCAGATTGAATTGATTGGTCTTGTTCGAGAGTTCGTGAACGCGCGAAAGGTGCGGCCGGCAATCGCGGTGGAGATCGATCTCCATTTTCAGCGCCGCCAGGTATCCATTCAAGTCCCCCGCCTCCGCGCGGAGGGTCTGGCGTCTGCGGTTGGCTTGAATGTCCCCGGTACGCACCGAGGCAGCGCTGTCATCGCTGACCGCGAAGAGCCCCGGATAGTGGCGCAGCGCGCTGGCCGTCTCGACTCCGGAGGGATCGGCGAGCAGCGTCCGGAGCCCGGAGATCGCACCGCTCGCCTTCGCCAACTCGGAATCGTTGTCGTCGACAAAGAGCATGGCTGAAGCGTGAATGTTCAAATCAGCAGCGATGGCGACGAGGTTATCGACTTTGCGAGACCAATTGACCTTGATGGAGGCGAAGTCCGTGAGCGCGAGTCCCAGCCCGGGCCGCGACCGGAAGACAGCCTCGACATCGGAGAGCTCATTGCGCGAGCAGAGCGTGAGCAGGATGCCGCGTGCGCGAAGAGCTTTCAGCAGCTCGTGCAACTCGATGTGTCCGGGTTCAATCAATACCCCCCCGACGCCATCCTCGCCGAGCACGCCGCGCCAGAGCGTGTCGTCCAGGTCGAGCACCAGCGCTTTCAACTTCTCCCCCAAAAGCGAAGGGAGCAGGTCTGCGCCCAGGTGCCGCGCAATGGCCACTGCCGCGCCGCTCGCGAAGGGAAACTTGCTGACCTGGTCATTGCGCGGGTCGAAGAACTCGCCCCGGAAGCCGGCGCGAACCGACTCCAGATCGATCAGGCTGAGTCCCGGCAACCGCGCGGGCAAGGCACCGAGCGCCGCATTCAATGCGCGGCCCCACTTCTCGAGCCGGTCACCGGACTTGATGGGCCAGTTGTTCAGCAGCACAGGAGAGCGCCGGCCACCTGCGCGAATGGCCGCTTGCGCGCGTCCCGCTACCCATTCGGCAGCTTCCGCGGGCGTAAGCCGGTCGGCCAGAAGCCTCCAATCAAGAAAGATGAGCCGCGCGTCGGCTTCCAACCCGGATGCGTCGATTTGAGAAAGCCCAGGGTCATAGTCCGAATAGCTGGTCTGGTGATGCGCGCCCCAGGTGTCGAGAAAGGCATCAAGAAACTCATCGACGAATTCAAATGGCAGCGAGCGGTCGCAGCGGAGGCGCAGCAGCCTGCCTGTGCGGGCCGGCTTCAGACGTCGGAGCGCGGAGGCGCCTGGTGGCGTCCCGAGGAGCTGGCGGGTGGCGACCCAACCTCGAACGTCGCTCGTGCGCGGCGGGCTCACGGGCTCAAGGTTCACGAGAAGGATTTAAGTCTTGCGCTCTGACCTGCCAAGCGTGCCCTGTCTCTCTCTGAACGAAGAAAATCGCCTCCGGCGGCTTGCGCCCGGACCCTGGTGGCTCAAGATTTTCACCGCATGAACGTCGAGCACTCGAGCGTCCCGCGCGGCTTCAGGGGATTCCGCGGGGACTACGCCCACTATTGCCGCATGCACGGAGCAACCACCCCGCTCGACCGGGTGCTGTTGCCGCTGCGCGCGCCAGCCCTCTTTGCGCTGGCGGTCTATCGATTCGGCCGCTGGCTGCACTTTGGTTCGCGCTTGCCGCGGCCACTGGCACTTCCCCTGCGTGTCCTCTACATCGCGCTCTTTGAGATGTCGCGCCATCTGACTGGCATCCTCCTGCACACCTGGGCCGAGCTCGAGAAGGACGTCTGGCTTGGGTCCTTCGCGCCCATCATGGTCGGGGCCCGGCGCATCGGCAGCGGCAGCATGATTCACGGCGGAGTCACGCTGGGCGCGGGCGGCGCTCGCGGCGCGCGCGGCATGCCCACGCTGGGCCGCAACGTCGTTGTCGGGCCCGGCGCCAGTATCGTGGGCCCGGTCCTGGTCCCGGACGGCACCGTCCTGGGTCCAAACACCTTGATGACGAGCACGCCTTCGACGGTCTCCGCGTGGCTCGGTGCACCTGCCATGCGCTGGAAACGTGCGCCTGAGTTGCTCATTCCTGAATACCCGGCTCGGGCTGGAGGATTTCAATCATGAGCGAAGGCATCATCGTTGCGGTGCGGTCGCCGAGCGAGCCTTTCTGGCCAGCTTTCCGCGCCGACCTGCACCGCCACTTCGTTTACCGTCCAGATGCGAGCCTCCTCCGGAAGCTCACCATCTGCCTGATGGTCGAAGGGATCTGGGCCATGGCCGTCTATCGCTTTGGCCGCAGCCTGCGAACGCGGGGCGGTCCTTTCCTGGTCTTCTGGCCCCTCTTTGCCCTCTGGGAGATGGCGGTCCGGATCCTCACGGGCATTCAACTCGATATCGGCGCGGAGATTGGTCCGGGCTTCTATGTCGGGCATCACGGAGCCATCTATGTCGGGCCGGGAAGCCGGATCGGTCCCGATTCGAACATTGGTCAGATGTGTTATGTCGGTTCGGCCATGGCCATCCAGGGCGCGGCGCCGGTGATTGGCGCGCGGGTCTATCTGGGGCCGGGCTGCAAGGTAGTGGGCGCGGTGAAGATTGGCGACCGTGCCGCCATCGGCACCGGCGCGGTCATCCTCGACGACGTGCCCGCAGGCACCACCGCGGTAGGAAATCCCGCGCGCGTGGTCAGCAAGACCGGCTCGGACGATCTGATCTATCTGGGGAAAGGCACGCCGCTCCCGACCGGCGTCGCCGCGGCCGATCTATAAAGCGGCGCACATCTTATCGAGTTGATTCGAGACTTCAGGCCGGATCAGCAGAATTTGAAATCGCTGCAACGATCGCTTCCAGCTCCGCAGGCTTGACCAGATGCAGATTGAATCCAGCTTGCAGACTCCGGGCCTTGTCCGCGCTTTGCCCATACCCGCTCAGGGCGATCAACCGCAGATCCTGCAGACCTGGAAGTAAACGCAACCGGCCTGCCAACTCATATCCATCCATGATCGGGAGTCCGATATCGACCACGGCTACGCTCGGCTGGAAACTGGCAGCCAGCAGCAGGGCCTCCGCGCCGTCATGAGCAACCGCCACCAGGTGGCCGCACGATTGCAGCATCTCACCCAGCAGGTCGGCGGCATCGGCGTTGTCGTCCACGACCAGCACGCGCGTGGGGGCACTTTCTCCTGCCGACGGCAGCACCGCCGGCAGAGACTGCGCGAGCTCTTGCGCCGCCGGCAGCCGGACCACGAACTCGCTGCCCTTCCCCGGTCCGTCGCTGTGGACTGACACGGTTCCGTGGTGACTCTCCACCAGGCTGCGGACCAGGGCGAGGCCGATCCCGAGGCCGCCCTGCGACCGATCGAGACCGCGCTCCCCTTGCACGAAAAGGTCGAATACTTTGGGGAGCAATGCCGCCGAGATGCCGATACCCGTGTCCCGGACTACGATCTTGACGATAGTGCCGTCGCAGCTTGCGACCACCGTGATCCGGGCGCCCGGGAGAGAGTATTTGGCTGCGTTGGTGAGCAGGTTTGCGAAGATCTGCGCCAGCCGGACTCCGTCGCCCATGACGCGAGCCGCGGGAGGGTCCACTCGCAAGGTCAGGTGATGAGAAGCCTGTTCGATCAGCGGGTGCGCGATCTCGATCGCTTTGGCGAGCACCTCGGCGATGAGCAGCGGCTCGACTTTTAAATCGACCTTGCCGCGGGTAATACGGGAGATATCCAGGAGGTCGTCGACCAACCGGACGACATGCCGGACCTGGCGTTCAATGATCTGGTGCTCTCGGTCAGCGGCGGTTCCGCGCAGGCGCAGAAGCTGGATGGCGCTGAGAATGGGCGCGAGCGGATTGCGCAGCTCGTGGGCGAGCATGGCGAGGAATTCGTCTTTACGGACTGCGGCGTCGCGCGCTTCCTGCGCGAGGCGGGCGACCTCCAACGCCCCACCCAGCCGGCGACCGAAGTCCTCGGCCATCTCCAGATCGGCGGCTCCGTAATCAATACCCTCGCGCGGGGGAAAAAGGGATACCGCTCCAATGACCTCGCCGCCGGTAATGATTGGCGCCGTCACCGCCGTTTTCTTGAGTGCCAACCCGGCCGCGAGAGGAGCCATGAGGGCGCGGCCGTCGCGCATGACCCGGCCCACCAGCTCGCGTACGGCCGGCTGGCTTTGCATTTTTCGCGCCTCGGCCACCTTCTCGGGATTCCGATGCGCAAGGGCAGCAATCGAAAGAAAGCCCGTGGAAGCTTGCAAGAGTTCCACGGCGCAAACTTCTGCCACGCGCTGGACGGCGATCTTTGCCGCGGCCGCCAGCGGAACTTCGGCGAGCTGCGAGGAAGAGGAAAGCGCTGCGCTGACCTCGGCGAGGAATGCGGCCCGGGACCGTGCAGCCTCGGCCTCCTCCACCAGTCGGGCGCTTTCGACCGCGTTGGCGAGGAGGTTCGCTGCCGCGCGCAGCAGCATTGACTCAGCAGGATCGGGGAATCCAGGCCGGCAAGCTCCGAATGCAATCACGCCGGTTCCGCCGTAGAAGCCGAGCTGCGTCACCTGCAACGGGATCACGCCCGTGCCGGGGAGATCGCAGGAAGCGCTTCCGGGGCTTTTGAGCCTCTCGTCCATTCCTGCGCGCACCCTCGCGATCACTTTCTCGTCGACAGTCGCCTTCCCGAGAAAGTGCGTCGCCTCCTCGCACTGCTGCTGCCCCGGTCGCGGTGTCAGGCGCGCATAGACCAGGTCGAGATGCACCAGCGAAGACAGCGTATCAACGGCGAGAGCGAGCGTTGCGGTGGGCGAGCGGCTGCTCCAAAGAGCCGGAAGGGCAAGCAGCGTCACCATGTTGAGCATGGCCCCGCGCAGCTTTGTCAATTCAACGGCCGCGGAATCCTCTGCCGATGCTTCCCGTCGCAGGGCTGCCGCTCCGAGGGCCTCTCCCGCCGAACGGCTCACGCGACGGCTCTCGCTCCCGCGCGCCGCCGGTCGTCCAGTTCCCGCAAATACTCGTCCGGAGGCGTATAGAAAGGATTCTCGTGCAGGACACCGCCGACGATGGTGAGCGGGTGCGCCCGCAGGACTTCCATCATCAGTTTCGCACTCAGCTTGTTGACGTCGTAGACGCAGATGGCCATTTGCTGGCTGCGGGCCAGCACGGCATTCACCTTGATTTCGAATTCAACGAACTGTTCGGCGCCCTGGTGTCCGTCCAGCAACCAGTCGGTATGACCGAGAATGCGCATGCGCGCATAGCCCTGCTCTTTTCCTTCCGTCAAAGCGCCCTCGAACGTCTCCATCATGCGGGCTGGATCGAATCGTCCGTCCTGCAGGTAGACGTCATCCGTCGAAAGGATCGCCAGCTGGCCGTCGCGCTCGCAGTCGGCGACGCCGATCCCGGCGCTGGCCAATCGCTGCGCATGCTGCTCGCGCAATTTCGGGTCCCAGATGTGGAGGGCCTTCTCGTGATTCTCCAACCCCTCGCGCACGAAGGGCAGCAGGACGCGGTACTCCTCCTCTGTGCCATTGAAAAGGCCGCAGACATGGAAATACCGATCGAGTTTGCCGCCTGCAATGGATGCTGGCCAAAGCTGCTCAGTCATGAAGCCTCCAAGTGAACAATCTCGGGTCCAAAGTTGGCAATTTTACTTCACGGGCGACGCACCAGCTAGCCAATCGTTCCCAGGTGCCGGCGGAGTGTTCAATAGCTCCCACCCACCTGCTCGCTGGTCGATCAGCCACGCTCTAGCCGGGCAGCTCAACCGTAAACCGCGAGCCAACCCCAGGCTCGCTCTCCACCCGAATGGAGCCGGCATGCGCGTCGATGATTTGTTTGGCGATATGCGTCGATGATTTGTTTGGCGATATAAAGACCGGGGCCAAGCCCGCTGACTTCGTTGGCGGATATAGCTCTTTCAAATTGCTTGAAGATGCGGCCGAAGTCCTGTTTGGCGATGCCGATGCCGAAATCTTCAATCACGATGCGAGCGCACGCGGCAGTTTCGTCGACGCTGATTCGAACCGGTTGAATTCGACGGGTTCCTGGTTGATACCGAACTTGCCGGAGTTTAAACGCCGATTGAAAGGAATTGATCGCGCACCCGCACTGCCCGCTTCAGCTCGTGCACGTCGCGCGTGATGCCCACCAGGTATTCAATCGTTCCCTCTTCGCCGGAGCGGGGCTCAGGATGTAATCAAAGTTAAGTGGCTCAAAGAGTCCATCTCGCGCCCGCTCGGGCCGAGGGTCGCCTCACCGGCCCGCCCGCGGCTCGCGAGGTGAGCCGCCAACGCTTCAGCCGTGGAGCTGGATGGGCGGCCTTGGCTACGAGGTCCGCGGTTGCGATCAGCGCAACGACTCACAACCGCCGTCGCACCTGAAAGAAGAAGGGGCCTGCATCCTTTCGGATACAGGCCCCAGTTCCACAAACGGGAGTGGAGCGTGCCGGGATCGAACCGGCGACCTCCGCAATGCCATTGCGGCGCTCTCCCAGCTGAGCTAACGCCCCGTAAAAGCCGCGCGGGTGTAGCCCGACCGGGTAGCTCGTGTCAACGTTCTTCAGGCTGCCTTCGGAAGCGATTGGGCCGGCTGGCCAGCGAGCACTCGCCGGTACAGTTCGCCAGTCTTCCGACTCATGACCGGCAAGGTCAGCTCCGCCTGGACCCGCGCGCGCCCAGCCGCGCCCAGCCTGCGCGCGAGTGAGGAGTCGCGGAGCAGGCCGATGAGCTGCTCCGCCAGCAAGTCGGGACTGTGCGCGGCGACCAGACGTCCCGAGGCGTCCGGGCCGTCCACGCGCACCAGCTCGACATTGCCGCCCACCGCGGTGGCGACCACCGGAAGGGACGCGGCCATCGCTTCGATGAGCGCGTTTGAGAGTCCCTCGGCGTGCGACGCGAGGCAGGCGACATTTGCCCGCGCCAGCAAGGCCGGGACATCGAAGCGGTGTCCGAGCAGCAAGACGGTTTCCTTGAGGCCGCGCTCCGCGATCTGTTGCTCGAGCGTCGCGCGCATCGGCCCTTCGCCGGCACAGAGCACCAGCACGTCGGGGACCGCGAGGCGGGCCCGATCGATTGCCTCGATCAAATCGAGATGGCCTTTGACGGGGGAGAGGTTGCCAATCGCGACCACCGTGGGCCGGCCGGAGGGGAAAGGAAGCTCCGGCTCCCGCTGCGCCGCCGCGTCGAAGGCCGGTAGATCGAGGCCATTCTGCACCACGCACACGCGCTCTGCCGGCACGCCCTCTTCGTCCACGCAGAGCGCTCGCACGGCCTCGGCATTGACGTAAACCGCATCGGCCGCTCTGCACGCCACCGCTTCGACCAGGTGGTGAGCGCGCGAGTACCAGTGCCCAAGATCGAAACGGCTGCAGATCACCTTTGCGCCCACCAGCCGCGCGGCCGGGACCGCAAGCAGGTTGGCGTAGAAGTCGTTGGCGTGAATGAGCTTCACGCCTTCACGCTCAAGGAATGCCGCGAGCTTCAAGATCTGGTGACCGGTGTTGAGCTGCGCGAGCCCGCCCTTGAGGCCGAACTCCTCGACGAAGAAGCCCAGCTTCTCAATCTCGGCCAGGTGCGGACCCGCCTTGTTGATGCAGGCAACCACCGGCCGAAACCCGGCGGGATGGCCGCGAAGGCGCGCGACGAACTGCTCCTCGGCACCGCCGATCGCGAATTGATTGACGAGCTGGAGGACGGGCACCTCTTGCCTGGAAGCCACGAACGATCACCCCACCAGGCCCAGCGCGGGCAGCTCGCTGTTCGCGGGCGGCAGCACTGCCGGCTGGCTTTTTGTCCTATGCCCCCAGATGTCCAGGCATGCGGCAAACGCGCAGAGCGCATACAGGAACCAGCTCAACGAGTAGCCCGAGAAGAGCTGGCAGACGAGGTACCCCACCAGCGCCGCGAAGACGGCGCGCGCCTCTCCGCCGAGCTCGCCATTGCGGGCGCGCCAGCCTGACCAGAGTGAGCAGAGCAGCAGACCCACCATGCCGAACAGTCCGACCAGGCCCAGCTCGCCGACCACCTCGAGAAAGAGGTTGTGAGCCACGTAGGGGTGATCGATGGGCGCGTCGATGGCTGCGTATTGCTTCCAGGCGGCGAGGAAACTGGCCTCGCCCACGCCCAGAAGCGGGCGTTCGCGGACGATGCGGAAGGCCACGTGCCAGGCGTTGACGCGGCCCTGGACGCTGACGTCCTCGGCATATCCGGCGATGGTTTCATTGCGCTGCCAGAAACTCTGCGGTGCGAGGATGAGCACGCCAGCCGCGGCCACCAGGACGACCAGTCCGGCAACGGCCTTGCGCCGCGACATGAGCGCGAAGACCACCACGCTGACGGCGAGTCCCAGCGAACCGCCGCGCGAGTGGGTCGCGATGATGCCCATCAGGCAGACGACCACGCCGACAGCGCCGACGATGCGCTTGAACCAGTGCTGGTTCTTGCCGATGGCGAAGAAGAGAAGAATGGGCACCACGCCGACCAGGGCCATGGCGTCGTGATTCGGGTCCGCGAGCACGCCCAGCCAGCGGCCGCGGAAGCCTTCCACCAGCAGGAGGTCGTGGCTGTAGTTCCACCAGGTTCCCCAGGCGGGAATGATGGCAGCGGCGCAGTAGAGGAACAGCGAAGTCCGGATCCGTTTGGGCGTATTGGCGGTGTTCAACACCGAGAGGAAGAAGATGAAGTGCTTCGCGACCTCCATGGCGCCGAAGATCGTGGCTGGGCGATCGATGGCCCACATCGGCGAAAGCACTGCCGTACCCGCGTAGACCGCGAGGAGAGCGGTGCGCCAGCCCATCCAGAGCGGCTGGTTCGTGAGCACGCGGTGCAGGAAGATCGCCAGGAGGCCTACCAGCGAAAGCATGAGCGGCAAGTGGAGCGGCTCCAGCCACGGCTGCCACTGCCCGAGCGACAGATAGGACTGCGCGGTGAAGAGGGCGACCGCCCAGAAGCCGATGCTGGCGATCGTCGATGCTTGCCAGCGGCGCGCTGAATCTCCGCTTCCGGAAATCACCAGATCCTGCGTTGCGGCGATTTGCACCAGAACCTCCAACGCGGAGAAGCCGCGCACCGCCGCAACCTAAGCACTGCCGGGCCGGCGAGAAGCCGCCTGCTTCCACTCGCGGACTGCTCGCTGTTCATTGGTGAGCAGCCAAAGGCTGCCTTGGGCTCCCTGCCCTGTAGAGGCAAGCGACAGCTGAAGGCTTGGTCGGTAGAGTTACAGCCTCTTCAAAAGCTTGATCGCTACCCTTCTCTTCGATTGAGAAAGCCCTGACTCGTTCCGAGAGCTGCAATTGTAGCACCTGATGGTTCTGCGGCTCTATCTGGGCGGGGTGACGCACACAGCGGGGAGTGTGCGGCTGTCGGCTGACCTCTGACCCCATTCCCGGTCGCACGATAAGCCCGCCCAAAGTGGCACTTGCCCGCCAAAGATTCGTGCAATACGGGGCAAGCCTCCTGAGTTGGTCAACCGAAACGCGAAGCACCCGGCGTTTCGGTAAGCAGCCAACCTGGAGGCATCTTGAAGTCATTCATCTTCGGTATCGCAGCCGCACTTGCCGTCGCAGGAAGCGCATCCGCAGCGCAGGTCTGGGTCGCTCCGTCGTCCATGAAGGTCCGCCCGGCCATGCAGCCGGCCGCGAACGCCCCCGTCGTGGCGAACCTTTCCGCAGCCCAGAATGAGTTCGAAGCGTTTCAAGTCGTGGTGAGCGGACAGGCCACCGGGATGTCGATGGCGCTCGAGTCCATGACCGACGGCGCTGGCCACAGCATCTCGGGCCGCGAGCTGGTGCTCTACCGCGAGGCGATTATCAATGTTCAGTTCCCCAGCGGCGGCGATGGTGCCGCTGGTGCCTGGCCCGACGCGCTGATCCCTGATGTGGACCCAATCGTGGGCGAGAAGCGCAACGCCTTCCCCTTCGACGTCCCCGCGGGAGAAAACCGCGTGGTGCTGGTCGACATCCACGCCCCGGCCGGCACGCCCGCGGGCACCTATCATGGCAACGTGGTGGTCACCGGCAGCGTGTCCGCCAACATCCCGGTTACGCTGACCGTGTGGGACTTCGCGGTGCCCTCGACCTCGACGTTGAAGAGCGCGTACGGCATGTCGTGGAACGGCCCCTGCATGGGTCACGGCGACGCCAGCTGCGGCAACTACGCGGCGGAGATGGCGCTTCGCGCTCGTTACGTGCAGGCCGCGCTCGACAACCACATCTCGATCTACGCGCCCTTCTACACCTCGACCGTGGACGCGAACGGCAACGACACCAACTGGACCGCCTTCGATCAGTACGTCGGCCCGGTGCTCGATGGCACCGCCCCCACCCGCCTGCAGGGCGCGAAGCTGACGGCGGTGCAGGTCAATGGCCCCACCACCACGCCGGTCGTCGGTGCCTGGGCAAAGCACTTCAAGCAGCACGGCTGGCCGCAGCTCTTCACCTACGTTTGCGACGAGCCGCCGCTGACCTGCAACTGGTCGGACATCGCGAGCCGCACCGCCGCCTCGCACGCTGCTGACGCCTCGGTCCCGACGCTGGTCACCACCACTACCGACGAGGCCAACAAGCAGGGCGCAACAGGCATCGACCTCTTCGTGCCGGTGGTGAACTTCATGGACGGCAAGACCGACCACCAGGGCAGCCAGCGCGCGAAGTACGGCGCCACCGCGTGGTGGTACCAGTCGTGTATGTCGTTCGGCTGCTCGAGCGTGGGCGGCGGGCGCGACGGCACCGGCGAGACCGGCTGGCCCTCCTACGCCATCGACACCGACGGCACCCGCAACCGCGCGCAGGAGTGGATGTCCTTCGCGTACAACATGCAGGGGGAACTCTACTACGAGACCACGCAGGGCTACTTCAACGGCGACCCGTGGTCGAACCAGTGGAACTTCGGCGGCACCGGCGACGGCAACCTTTTCTACCCGGGCACCCCGGCGAAGATTGGCGGCACCACCGAGATCCCGGTCGAGTCGCTGCGCATGAAGGGCATCCGCGACGGCATGGAAGACTACGAATTCCTCGCACTGGCGACCAGGCTGGGCGCCGGCGCGCAGGCGCTGAAAATTGCCCAGGGCCTCTTCCCGCACACGTACCTGTCCAGCATCACCGCGGACAGCATCGACGCGGCCCGCGCTGAGCTGGCCGGCCTCATCCTCCACGCGCTGGGCAAGGACGTCGTCGCCACCGGCGGCGGGTCGGGCGGCACTGGCACCGGCGGCACTGGCACCGGCGGCACTGGCACCGGCGGCGCTGGCACCGGCGGCACCGGCACCGGCGGCACCGGCACCGGCGGCACCGGCACCGGCGGCACTGGCACCGGCACTGGCACCGGCGGCACTGGCGGAACCGGCACCGGCACCGGCGGAACTGGGCCCGGCGGCACGGGCGCGACTCCGACCACGCAGCCTCCGGTCATTCCGGTCCTGAAGGCGAACGCCGGCGGCTGCTCCAGCGGGGGTGCGCAGACGGCGTGGCTCGCTCTCCCCCTCTTTGCGATGGTGGGACTGCGCCGCCGCCGGGCCCTGGGCCTGGTGCGCCGCCGCAAGTAGGATCGGGCGGTGAGCTGCAGGCGCCCTGCGAGGCAGCGCGCCTGCAGTCCCGGACGACCCCGCCTGAAGGGCTCCTGCTCCGGGCCGCTGGTTGCATCTTTGTCCCCGCGCGGCCTCACCTCGCCGAAAGGTGGGCGCGGCACAGGCTCGACGGTGCAACCCCGGTTAGAGTGCCTGCTACATGCAGACCAAAGCGCAGCTTCTCAAGCAGGCACGAACGCAGGTCACTGAACTTTCACCCGCGGAGCTGGCGCGCGACGGGACGAGCCCTGTGCTCCTCGACGTCCGCGAAAAGCAGGAGACCGATGCGGGCATGTTGCCGGGCGCACGTCACGTCCCGCGCGGCTTCCTGGAGCTTCGCATTGAGGAGGCAGTGGCCGACCGCAATGCCGATGTGGTGCTCTACTGCGCTGGCGGCACGCGCTCGCTGTTGGCCGCGCGCACGCTGCAGGAGATGGGCTACACGCGGGTCCGCAGCCTGACGGGCGGCTACGGCGCCTGGAAAGACGGCGGCTTTCCGGTAGAGGTGCCGCCACGCCTGACCGAGGCCCAGCGCAGTCGCTACTCGCGGCACCTGCTCATCCCGGAGGTCGGCGAAGCCGGGCAGGCGAAGTTGCTGGCGGCCAAAGTGCTGCTCGTCGGTGCGGGCGGGCTCGGTTCTCCGTCTGCTCTCTATCTGGCAGCTGCCGGTGTGGGACGACTCGGGCTCATCGACGACGACGTGGTCGATGCTTCAAATCTGCAGCGGCAGATCATCCACAGCAACGACCGCGTCGGGATGGCCAAGACCGAGTCGGCGCGGAAGACCATCGTCGGGCTCAACCCGGACGTGAGGGTGGACGAGCACCGGCTCCGGCTCAACCACGACAACGCGCTGCAGCTCTTCGAGCCTTACGACCTCATCGTCGACGGCAGCGACAACTTCGGCACGCGCTATCTGGTGAACGACGCGTGCACGATTCTCCGCAAGCCCCAGGTCCACGGGTCGATCTTCCGTTTCGACGGGCAGGCGACCACCTTCGTTCCCGGCGGGCCCTGCTATCGCTGCCTCTTTCCTGAGCCGCCGCCACCGGAGTTGGCGCCCTCGTGCCAGGAGGCCGGCGTGCTGGGGGCGCTCCCCGGCATCATTGGTGTCATCCAGGCCATCGAGGCGCTCAAGCTCATCCTTGGCGCCGGCGAGCCGCTCGCGGGCCGGCTGCTGCTCTACGACGCACTGGAGCAGCGGTTCCGCGAGGTCAAGTATGCGAAGGACCCCGCGTGCCCGGCCTGCGGCAGCACGCCCATGCGCGAGCTGCTGGCGGAATATACTGAAGCGAGTTGCGCGGTGGCGCCAAGGCGCGGCGCCGTCACGTAACGGAGCCTTCGGCCCTGCCGGGGGGTGAGTGACGGCGACGCCGCGCGAAGCGCCAGCGGCCACCCCAGGAGGTGGCCGCGTCACATTGCTGCGTGCTTCGGAACAGCCTGACAGGAGCGACCCTTGCAGGTCGCCTCAGCCGTAGCTCTTCTCCTGCTTTTCCTGCTCTTCCTTGCAGCGGATGCACATGGTCGTGACCGGCCGCGCCTCCAGCCGCTTGGCCGAGATCTCCTCCTCGCAGATCTCGCAGACTCCATAGGTACCGGCGTCGATGCGGCCGATGGCGTTGTCGATCTTCTTGAGCAGGAACTTCTCCCTGTCTCGCAGCCTGAAGACCATGCTCTGGGTGTACTCGGAGGACGCCAGGTCGATCTCGTCCGGCAGATCGTCTGTGTCGAAGGTTGCCTCTTCCAAAAGCGTCTTGCGAGCGCTCTGGAGCAGCCCCTTCTTGTCGTCTTCGAGCTTCTTCTTGAAGCGCTTCAGGTCTCTCTGATTCACGGTGCTGCCCCCGCGGCTCGTGCTGGGAATCGCGCTGCTGCCTATTTTCAGCCTCCAGTTTTCGAGGCAAAAAAGAGGCGGGAGCTTAGGGAGTCGCTATAGCTGAGTCAAGACCGAAGGCTCCTTTCGGAAGAGACAGCTCCCCGGCGAAAGCGAAAACCAATGGCCGACAGCAAGCTTGACCGAGAGTTTCTCAAGTCGATTCTCTCGCTCGCGGCGAAGCCGGTGGTGGACCATCTGCTCATGGTCACGGACGTACCGCTCTCGACCCAGGACCTGCGCGGGCGCCCGCTGAAACGGAAAATCATTTACGCCGTCACCGAGGAGCAGCTCGCGGTGCCGCTGCGCAAGAATGGCTACGTCTGCGTGACGGTTCCGCCCTACGACTACTCGCGCGTCGAGAAGGTGAAAGTCGCGCTGGTGGCGGCGATGACCGCGAATGTGCTCCGGGAAGGCGAGGACGTGCTCTGCCTCACGGGTCGCTCGGGCGCGCGGCTTCCGGACACGGTGGTGCACCTTCAGATCGGCCGCGGGTTCGAAGAGAAAGCGGCCATCGACACGCAGGGCCTCGGAGCCGAATTCTCCTCTCAGGTGGTCGAGGCGCTGGTCTCGCTCGCCATGGCCGTCGGGCACGAGGGGTTCGAGGGCCATCCCATCGGCACCATCTTCGTGCTGGGTCACTCGACCGAGGTGATGGAGAAGAGCAAGCAGCTGACCATCAATCCCTTCCAGGGCATCAGCGAGGCCGAGCGCAACGTGCTCGACCCGAAGATCCGCGAGGCGCTGAAAAATTTTGCTGTGCTCGACGGAGCGTTCGTCATCCGGGAGGACGGGGTGGTGCTCGCCGCCGGACGCTACCTGCAGGCTGCCGACGGCAACAAGGTGGAGCTCCAGCTGGGCCTCGGCGCGCGGCACGCAGCGGCCGCAGCCATCACGGTCGAAACCTCGGCCATTGCGATCTCGGTCTCGCAGTCAAGCGGCACGGTCCGAATCTTCAAGGGCGGGCAGGCGCTGCTCGAGTTGCAGCAAGTGGCCCGGCGGAGCTGATTGGCAAAGCAGCCACCGGCGAAGATGTCCGGCTGTCAGTTTCATCTGATAGACCCTCCGTCATGTCACAAGCCGATCGGTTCCTGAACGCCTGCCGTGGCCTCCCCGTCGATCGCACTCCCATCTGGATCATGCGGCAGGCCGGGCGGTATCTGCCCGAGTATCGCGCGGTCCGCGGCAAGGTGCCCTTCCTCACGCTCTGCAAGACGCCGGACCTCGCGGCGGAGGTGACGCTGCAGCCGGTGAATATCCTCGGCGTCGATGCGGCAATCCTCTTCAGCGACATCCTGCTCGTCTGTGAAGCCATGGGAATGGAGCTCATCCTTGAAGACCAGGGACCGCAGTTTCCCTCGCCGCTCAAGTCGCGCGCGGACGTAGACCAGCTGCATGTTCCCGACCCCGAGACCGAGCTTGCGTTCGTGCCGGAGGCGGTGCGGCGCATCCGGCGTGCGCTCGACGGGCGCGTGCCGCTGATCGGTTTCTGCGGCGCGCCCTGGACGCTGGCTGCGTACATGATCGAAGGAAAGACCTCGCGCAGCTTCGAGAAAGCCAAAGCCATGCTGCTCGCCGATGACGCGCTCGCAGAAGCGCTGCTGGGCAAGCTCTCGGCCGCGCTGATCCTGTATCTCAATGCGCAGCTCGCGGCGGGCGCGCAGGCCGTGCAGATCTTCGACTCATGGGCCGGTGCTCTCGGCCCCGAGGACTATGCGCGACTGGGCGCTCCTTACATTGCACGCGTCATTCGAGGACTGAAGCGCGATTCAAACCAGCCCGTCATCGTCTTCGGCGTCGAGACCGGAGAGCTGCTCAGCCAGCTGGCGGGGACCGGCGCGGGCGTGGTCGGGGTCGACTGGCGCGTGCCGCTGGACCAGGCTCGCGGGCGGGTCGGACCCACCGTCACCCTGCAAGGCAACCTCGACCCGACCAGCTTGTTCCTCCCTCGCGCGCGCCTGGAACAACGGGCGCGGCGCGTCTTGGAGCAGGCAGATCTGGCGGGCGGCGGTCACATCTTCAACCTGGGACACGGCATCCTCCCAGGCACTCCCGTCGAGGCCGCGCAGGCTCTGGTCGAGGTGGTCCACGCTCACTCTCCCGCCCGCTGAGCGGCGCCGGTCGCGGGCTTGCCCGTTCATTGCACCTGCCATGCCGCTGGCGCACGTTCCTCTGTGGGCTCCTGCTGAGCTCCGAAAGGATCGCCATGGGGAAGAGCGCGCTTGGGACAGGTAGTTTCTTCATCGGAGCAGCGCTCGCGCTTTCCGCCGGGGCGGTGCCAGTCACCGTGGCGCCCGCCGTCCGGACAGCGCCGTCGCCCGCCGCGACTCCCGCCATGCCGGCCACAGCAGCAGGTAGTAACGGCATGGGCGCACCGGTGCAGCGAGGCAACATCGGCGCTGTCGGTTCGGGTTCGACAACCGCCGGGGCCAGCGCCGGGACACAGCCCGCAGCGACGACCACCCAGCCGCAGCCGAGCGGCTCGCCCGGAGGGGCGCTCAACGGCGGCGTGGGCGCTGGCGGCGCACTGAACAACGGGGTCCCCTCGGGCGGCGCAGCGAGCGCTGGCGCGGGCGCGGCGCTCGGCGGCGGCTCCGGCGCCGGTGGGGCGCTCGATGGCGGCACGGGAGCGGGTGGCGCCCTCGACGGCGGTTCCGGCGGCGGCGGCGCGCTCGATGGCGGCCTCGGCTCCGGCGGCGCGCTCGACGGCGGCGGCCCCGGAATTCCAATGAACCAGAACGCCTCGAACGGATTGAACCGCAACGGCCTTAACTCCGCGGGAGTGATCACCAACGGGGGCCTCTTGGTTCCCGGCAGCAGCACGGGCGGAGCCCCGACCGCGAACACCGGCAGCCCGCAGACGACAAATACCAACAGCCCGCAGACCACCAACACGAACTCGCCTCAAACAACCAACACCTCCAGCCCTCAGACGAGCGTCACGAGCAGCGCGCAGACCGGTAACGGTTCCGTCAATGCAGGCACTGGCGGCGCCACCAGCGTGAACAGCGGCGTGGTCGGGCCGGGCTTGGTGTATCCTTCGGGAGCTTCGGTGGGCAACGGCGGCGTTGGATACGTCAGCGGAAATGGCTCCCAGCCCGCGGGCGGCGCAGGCGACCCGAACGGCGCGGCCGGCCCATCGGTCGGCTCGGGGCCGCAAGTCTCGGCGGGGCCATCGGTCGGCGTCGGGCCGGTCATTGGTGGCAGGGACGGAGGCCAATAGCGCCTGATTCGCGAGGTCAGTGGCAGCAGACCCCGCGTCAAGGCTAGAACCGCGCGCGTGCACTCGCCCCTGCCAATGGCCGCAGCTTGAAGATTGCTGTCCTCGGCGCCGGCGCAGCCGGGCTCGCGGCCGGCCTTTCGCTGCGCGACCGCGGCACCGACGTCACCGTGTTCGACGCTGCCCCGCGCCCGGGCGGCAAGCTCGCGTCGCTGCGCAAAGACGGCTTTCTCCTTGAGAGCGCGGCCATCGGCCTGCTGGATCGGCATGGAGATCTGGCGCCGCTCTGCGCCCGGCTCAAGCTCGAACTCCTCGCGGCGCGGCCGGGCGCGCGCTTCGTCCAGCGCGCTGGAGTGGTGCGGAAGTTCGGTCCCGGCGTCTTCACCCTCCGCGAACTGCTGGGCGCGGCGAGGCTGCCATTTACCCGGCGCGCACCCGGCCCGCAGGAGACGGTCCTTGACTATTTTCAACGCCGCGCGGGCCCCGCGGGCGCTTTCGTCGCCGACGCTATCCAGACCGGTGTCTACGCCGGCGACCCTGCGCGGCTCGAGATGGCGAGTGCTTTCCCCTCGCTGGGCCAGCGCGCGCGAAGGCCGCTGAGCTCGTTCGCGGGTGGCCTGCAAGAGCTGGTGGACGCCTTCGCCCGCGAACTCGGCCCGGCGCTGCGGCTCAACGCGCGAGTGCGCGCGGTGAGTTCAGACCTGCAATCCGGGCGCGCTTCGAGTCTCCCGCAGCCGCGCTCTGCCGGAACGCTCCCTCGCGGTGCCGGCCAGCCCCGCGACGCGTCCGCAGGGAGCCCGGGCTTCATGCTCTCTCTCGACGACGGCGAGCTGCACGTCGACCGGATCATCTGCGCCCTGCCCGCCCCCGCGGCCGCCGCGCTCTTCCCCGCGCTTGCTCCGCATCTGGCGCTGTTCGAATCGGCGCCGCTCGCACTGGTGCACTTCGACATTGACGGGCCGGGCCCGCAGTCATTCGGCCTGCTCGCGCCCGGACAACCCGTTCCCGGACTGCTCTTCCCGTCCGCGCTCTGGCCCGGCCGCGCTCCCGCGGGCCGCGCGCTGGTCACCGCCATCGTCGGCAGCGTGCGCCATCCCGCCGCGGCAGCGCTGCCCGACGACGCGCTCGCCGCGCTCGCCCGCGGCCACCTCGCGCGCACGCTGCACCTCGAGGTGCAAGCGCCGCTGCACATCACGCGCTGGCCCCAGGCCATCCCGCAGCCGCGGCCGGGTCACGCGCAGCGCCTGGCCGCTCTGGAACGAGCGCTCCCTGCTGGCGTGCTGCTGGCGGGCGCGTGGTACCGCGGGGTGTCGGTTCTCGATTGCCTTCGCCAGGGCCGCCGCGCAGCCGAAGCAATTCATGCCACCTGAGCATTTCGTGGAACTTGCGTCCGGCAATTCCCCCGAGCCCGACGCCACCCAAGGACTCTGTGGCACAGGCCGCCGCTTGGCGGTGGCAACGCGCGGCTCGGTGCGAGTGCTGGAGTAGTCGCGACGGCCCTTGATCGGTAGCGCGCCGCTTGCCGCAATGATAGACCGCCGCGCCAATGCATACAGACGGACCGTCAGAGACGCCCGCCCGGGCATCGGAGCGGCTCAAGCGCGCGATCCTGGGGGGGCCCAAGAATCTTCAGGACCCGGGCATCTTCCACAGCATCTCGCTGGCGGCGTTCCTCGCCTGGGTGGGCCTCGGCGCTGACGGGCTCTCGTCGTCCTCCTACGGTCCACAGGAGGCCGCGAAGAATCTCGGCACCCACACCTACCTGGCCGTCTTCCTCGCGCTCGCCACCGCCTTCACGGTCTTCATCATCGCGGCCGCTTACAGCCGCGTCATCGAGCACTTCCCTTTCGGCGGCGGCGGCTATGTGGTGGCCAGCCGGCTTCTGGGACCCAGGTTCGGTGTGGTCAGCGGCGCGGCGCTGCTGGTGGACTATGTCCTGACCATCGCCACCTCGATCTCGTCCGGCGGCGACGCCATCTTCTCGGTGCTTCCCAACGGCGAGCATTGGTCGACCTTCACCCTCATCGGCCTGCCCATCAAGCTCCACGTCGAACTCTTTGCCGTCGTGCTCCTGGTGATGCTGAACCTGCGCGGCGTCAAGGAATCGGTCCGCATCCTGATGCCCATCTTCGTCGTCTTCCTGATCACCCACGCCATCATCATCGTCGCCGGCATCGGCCTCAATCTGGGCCACACAGCAGCGGTGGTGCACGAGGTCCGCACCGGGCTGTCGAACGACCTGCACTCGATCGGAAAGGGCGCGCTCGCGCTCATCTTCCTCAAGGCGTACTCGATGGGCGGCGGCACCTATACCGGCATCGAGGCGGTCTCGAACGGCCTGTCCATCATGCGCGAGCCGCGCGTCGCCACCGGCAAGAAGACCATGGTCTACATGGCCGTCAGCCTGGCAGTGACCGCAGGTGGCATCATCCTCTGTTACCTTCTGCTCGATATTCATTATCTCGACGACAACCACACCATGAACTCGCTGCTCGCCGACAAGATCGCCGGCGGCTTCGCGTTCGGGGGCCTGCCGCTCGGCAAGTGGTTCGTCTTCGTCACGCTCGCGTCCGAGGCGCTGCTGCTCTTCGTCGCCGCGCAGGCTGGATTCATCGACGGCCCGCGCGTGATGGCGAACATGGCGCACGACTCGTGGTTCCCGCACCGGTTCAGCGCGCTCAGCGATCGGCTCACCATGCAGAACGGCGTGCTGCTGATGGGCGGCGCGAGCTTCGTGGTGCTGCTCTACACAAAGGGCGCGGTCGAGGCGCTCGTGGTCATGTACTCGATCAACGTCTTCCTCACCTTCTCGCTCACCGAAGTCGGCATGCTCCGCTACTGGTTCCAGCACGAGACGCACGTCAAGCATCCGGACTGGAAGAGCCACATCTGGATCCACATGGTCGGCGGCACGCTCTGCGTCACCATCCTCGTCATCACCGTCTCCGAGAAGTTCAAGGAGGGCGGCTGGCTCACCATCGTCGCGACCAGCGTGCTGGTGGGCCTATGCATCCTGATCAAGCGCCACTACACGGGCGTGTCCGCGCGGCTCCAGCGGCTCGACTCCATCATCGAAGCGCTGCCCACCGGGCCGGCGAAGGAGCTGCCGCTGGACAAGACGGCCGCGACCGCGGTGCTGCTGGTCGGCAGCTACTCGGGCCTCGGCGTGCACTCGCTCTTGACGGTGCTGAAGCTGTTCCCGCGCCACTTCCACAACGTCGTCTTCATGAGCGTCGGCGTGGTCGACAGCGCGACCTTCCAAGGGGTGGCGGAGGTAGACCGCGTCCGGCAGCAAGCCGAAGATTCGATGAAGCAATATGTCGCGCTCGCGCAGCGGATGGGCCTGCCCGCCGATTCGCGCGTCTCGATGGGCACATAGGCGGTCAGCGAGTGCGAGCGGCTCGCGGTCGAAATATCCAAGGACTACCAGCGCGCCATCTTCTTCGCCGGCAAGCTCATCTTCGAGCGCGAGAAATGGTGGGACCGCCTGCTGCACAACGAGACCGCCTACCAGATCCAGCGGCGCCTGCAGTTCGCCGGGCAGGCGATGGTGATCCTCCCGGTCCGGGTGCTCGAGTAGCTATTAAATATGGGGACACCATACGCATTTGGCTCAAGCAGACCGCTTGAACCGGCGTTAATGCGTATGGTGTCCCCATATTAGCTAAGTCAGCGCGGGCCGGGTGGGCGCCCCTTCGCGGGTGGCGTGTCGGCGGGTTTTTCCTTCGCTGAGTTTGCTGAGGCTGCTGCGCCGGCTCCGCCCGGGCTCGCCTTCCCGTTGACGGCTTTCTGCAGCGCCTTTTCCTCGCGGGTCTTGCGCACCGGCAGGCCCCGGGCGAGCTCGCGCGATTTCGGCTTCAGCCACCAGCGCGGCTGGCTCGGCCGCGCCGACGGCAGCGCGCCCACGTCGATGCGCACGATGGACCCCTTGCGGAAATCCACCGAGCGATCCTTCGGCACCTCACCCAGCGCCGAGACCAGCGCCGACATCTGCGGATCGTGCCCGACCAGCGCCACCGCCTCCTCGTCCTTGACCCGCCGCGCGATCTCCGCCAGCAGCCGCCCAACGCCCCCCTCGGGCCGCAGCTCCTCGAGGATGGTCACGTCGTGGTGGAGCGTGGTGCCAGCCAGGATCTCCGCGGTCTGCACCGCGCGCACGAGCGGGCTCGAGAAGAGGTGCTCGAGCGGCTCGCCCAGCCGCGCAAAGGCCCGCGCCAGACGCTTGAACCGCCGCCGCCCTTTGGACGTCAGCCACCGCGACTCATCGGCGATGCCACCCTCCGGCTCGATCGCGATCCCATGCCTCACCAGGTAAATCCGGATCATCGTCACTCCTTGAAGAAGTCTCTAATTCTTCTCCAACAGCTTGAAGCGGATTTCGCCGCCGCAGATCTCTTCGAGCAGATCGGACTTCTGCTTGGCGGACCAGACTTCCAGGTCCGACCCCGCCTCGGCCACCACATCGATCTGCAGCCCGGTCCCGCGGCGGGCGACCTTGACCGATCGCACTTGCCGCTTGTGTCCGCGATCGAGCCCGTCGGCCACCCGCAGCAGCGCCGCCAGCCGGCGCACCACGATGCGCTCCTCCATGGTGAGCCGCTGGAACTCCGCGTGGCGGTCCTTGGGCGTTCCGCGCCGGTGGTAGCGTGCGATGGTCGCCACCAGCTCGCGCTCGCGGTCGGTGAAGCCCGGCAAGTCAGCGTGGTAGAGCAGATAATAGCTGTGCTTGTGGTGCCGGTTGTAGCTGACGAAGGCGCCCACGTCGTGCAGCATCGCCGCCGCATTCAATAGGGCGCGCTCCTCTTCGCCCAGCCGGTGGATCTCGCGGGTCTGGTCGAACAGGCTCAAGCTCAATTGCGCCACCTGCTCGGCGTGCTGTTCGCGATAGCCGCAGCGCCGCCCGAAAGCGCGCAGCCCCTCCAGCACCGCCGCCTCCTGGTGCAGCCCCGCCTTGGGCACCCGCACCACGCGGCGCACCAGATCCGCCATCAGACCGTCGCGCAAGGATCGCGTGGTGACGGTCAGCTCCTCGATGCGGAGCTTGCGCATCACCCCTTCAAGGATGGCGGTGCCGGCGTAGATGATGTCCAGCCGCTGCTAGTCCACGCCCAGCTTGCGCCGCTGCTTGGCCGTCGTGCCGCGCAGGTGCTCGAGAACCCGCCGCACCTCTTCGTGCTTGACCGGCGCCGATCCGCCCGGGGCCTGGTGGTGCAAGCGACGCGACAGCGCCGCCACCGCGCCAGTGGTCCCCGCCGCGCCGGTGATGCGCTTGAACTTGCCCACCAGCAGCGGATCGATCTGGGCCACCGCGTCCTGCACCGACTCTTCGACCAGCCGGATCTCCTTGCGGCTGATGGGGTCGGTCTTGACGAAGAACTCGGTCAGCCGCACCGAGCCGAGCTGCAGGCTCATCGACGACTCGGGCTCCTCGCCACGCGCCGCGATGATCTCGGTCGAGCCGCCGCCGATGTCCAGCAGCAGCGCGCGCTCGGTCGGCGGGCCGCCCTGCAGCACGCCCAGGCAGACCAGCCGCGCCTCTTCCGCGCCGCTGATCACCTCGATATGAATTCCGCAGTGAGCGCGGATGGTCCGCACCAGCTGCTGGCGGTTCGACGCCTCGCGCACCGCCGCCGTCGCCACTGCGCGCACGCTGGTTGCGCCCGCCCGCTGCGCCAGACCGGCAAATCGCGCCAGCACCACTGCGGTCCGCGCGATGGCATCGGCCGCCAGCCGCCCGGTGCGAAAGACCTGCTCGCCCAGACGCACCGCCGCGCGATCTTCCGACAGCACGACCACCGATCCGTCGGGCGAGGCCTGCGCGATCTGGAGCCGGACCGCGTTGGAGCCGAGGTCGACCACCGCGAGGACCATCCCCGCTCTCCTCAAAGTGCGTCCATGCGAAAGTCCGCGATGGATGGAATCGAGGGCAGCACCTCGACCGGCCTCCGCGAGTGGTCGGTGTCGAGGTGGACGATGGCCGCGTCCGGGAACGCGCGCTTGTACGCATTGACGTGCGTGGGCTCGTTGTCAAAAGCGCTAGCGATGCCGCGCATCGACAGCAGCCGGTCGTGGCAGATCTCCTTCCAGCGATCGTCGTCATCGGCGAGCACCGGCTTGAGCCAGAGCTGAACCCGTGCGCCATCGGGCAGCGGCAGGCCTGCGCGGCGGAAGCTCTCGACGGTGCCCTCGCCCATCTCCTGGGGACGGCCGGTGATGTAAAGAATTTCGGCGCCGCGCTCGAGCATCGCCTGGAGGAAGTCGCGCGCGCCCGCGACCGGTAGATCCTCGCGGCAGTAGGCGCTGGTGAAGAAGCGCTCGCGCCAGAACTCTTGCAGCCGCGGATGGATTTCTTCGGCTTCCGCCTCGGTGAAGCCGCAGAACCGCGCCGAATCACGCAGGTCCCAGGAGACGATGGCTTCGGGCGGACAGCGAGCGAGTCGCTCGTCGCCGGTCGCCTCGCCAAACTCGCGGACGATGCGCGCCTGCCGCACGTGATTCATCAAGAGCGTGCTGTCGAGATCGAAGGCTGCGGCCGGGCGCTCGGGCGTCAGCGCCTCGAGCGTCCGATTGAGAATGCGTGCCTGCTGGCTTGCAATCACGCGGCTGCCGAACGCTGCCTGCCAGGAGGGAATCGCCGGGGCCATTGGGGAAAGGAAGTACCAGACCCGCCGCGAGATGGGCAAAACGCTTCTGCGAAAATGGACAATCGATTTCCGTTTGCGGCGACCGCTGTCTCGCCCGCACGGGCGACTGCGGTTGGCTCGCGGCTCGCAACGCACATTCTTAGGGGACTCGCGAGGGGCTGAAATATGAAAGCGTTGGCGTTGGGGTTTTGTGCGGTGGTGGTGTTGGGCGCTTGCGTGCGCGGATCATCTGGGTCAGGCAACGTCGAGGTGAACTCCGTTGACGCGGGCATTCCCGACGCCGGCCCCGGGAACCCAGGCGTTGACGCAGGTCCCGCGGACGCGGGTCCGGCCGACGCCGGTCTGATCGACGCCGGTCTACCGGACGCCGGTCCAGCCGACGCGGGTCGAGTCGATGCCGGTCAACCGGACGCCGGTCTGGTTGACGCGGGTCTCCCGGACGCCGGTCCGGCCGATGCGGGCCAAACAGATGGCGGCCCCGCCGATGGCGGCGGCGACGGGGGCACCCTCGGGTTCGGGGGCCCTGGCCCTTGGCCAATGCAGAACGTCACCTACGGCCAGAACGACGGAATCCAGGAAACGCCCATCGTCGGCATGAGCACCGACGAGACGCAGAACCTCTGGGTGGCCACGCACGCCGCGGTCTATCTGCGGCGTCCCACGGATCTGAAGTTCACCCGCTACGACGTCAAGAGTGGGCTGCATATGGCGGGCAACAACACGAAGTACTGCGACAGCAGCAACTTCCTCGACGCCCAGGGCCGTGCGGCCGGGCTTCCGGAGCCCGACAAGGCCTGTCCCATCTATGGCGCGGCGGACAACAGCGGCATTTCCGAAATCGTCGGTGGCGGGCCGAACGAGGTCTTCGTCGGCTACAACGGCACGCACAATTGGAATGATCAGAACGACGGCACCTGGGCCGACCCGCTCCGTCACACAGGAATGCTCGACCGCGTGAAGGTCAAGCCGGACCAGACCCTCCAGATCGATCGACTGCAGATGGTTGCCGGCAACAGCGTCGCCTTCTGGCACAACCGCGACGTGATGCGCCTGGTCTACGACCACTTCAAGCATCCGCACGACCTCTACGTGGGAACCAACCACGGCATCGACAAGATGACGCCCGACGCGTTCGTGGCGCAGGCGGCAACCTTCGAAGGCGAAGTGACGAATCCGTCCCAGACGTATCCCTGGCTATCCGACCATCTGCACCCTCAGGTGTGCTCGTGCGGTCCATGCCCGGACAAAACCGAGGGCTCCCTGCTGCTCGGCGACTGGCGCGGTCTCGCGGTCACCGCCAACGGCAATTTGTTGGTTGGCGGTCGGTGGGGAGCAGGCAAAATCCTCTGGGACGCAATCAACGGCAGCGCGGATCAGAAGAGCGGCTGGTACCAGCGCAACAACCTGGCCTACGAATTCGCGATGGGCGACGGGTATGGCGGCGGCTGCACCAGCGGCCGTCCGGTCTTCTGCGTGAGCCGCGAGGGCGACGTGGTCGCCATCAGCGCGGTGACCGAGACCCCCAACGATGGGCTGCAATGGTTCGCGAGCGGCTCGTACGGAACCCAGCCTGACCAGCTCTGCTCGGATCAAGTTGCCTATAAAGGGCAGAAGAACGTGGGCGACAGGGACCTCGGCGTGGCGTCTTACGATCCGAAGACCGGCCAGTTCGCCTACTACACTGCGGCGGACGTCGGTCTGGCCGACCCCAACGTGCGCGACATGATGGCTTTGCCGGACGGCCGCATTGTCTTCGCGAGCCACCGCAACGGCCTCGCCATCTGGAACCCGAAGACCAAGCTGATCGTCCCGATGAACGCCAGCACGCGCCACCTGCCCGACGACGCGGTCGAGCGCATCGAGCTGGATCTAATGGTCTCGCCGCCGATCCTTCACGTCTCGACGAATTCAGGGGCGACCTCGATTCGCCTGCCCAAGTGAGCGCCCTCCGCCCCTCGTTGGTCTTCGCCGCGCTGCAGCTTGTGATGGGTCTGGTGGGGTGCGGGAGCCGCAGCGGCTCCCTGCCCGGAAGCGGCGGCAGCGGCAGCGGCGGCAGCGGCGGCGGCGGCGGCTTCGGCGGCCCCGGCCCGTGGGGCGCGGACAACGCGGTCTACGGCGCTGCCGAAGGGATCCGGGAAGCGCCGGTGGTCGGCATCTCCACCGACGAGTCGCAGAATCTCTGGATCGCCACCAACGCCGCGCTGTACCTGCTCAAGCCCGGCGAAAAGTCCTTCCGTCGCTTCGACGCGCGCGACGGGCTGCACCTGGCAGCAAATCCCGTCGCCTATTGTGACAGCGCCTTCGCCGGCGGAGACAAGGCGTGCCCCATCCAGGGCGCCGCCAGCAACGCCGGCATCAGCGAGATCGTTGGCGGGGGGCCCAATGAAGTCTTCGTCGGCTACTTCGGCGACGACGAGGGCAACGGCGACTGGAGCGACGCGGCCCGCCACAGCGGCAAGCTCGATCGCGTTCGTTTGAGCACCACCGGTCTCGCCGTCGAGCGGTTCGATTTGGTCTCCAGCACCACCGCGCAGTTCTGGCACAACCGCACCGTCCAGCGGCTCCTCTACGATCACTTCCAGCACCCGCACGAGCTCTACGTCGGCACCAATCACGGCGTCGATCGCCTGCTGCCGGACCAGTACCGCGCGCCCCGGCAGGGCGAATGGTTTCTCGCCGCAACGCAGGACTGGATGAGCGATCACCTGCACCCGCAAGTCTGTTTCCACCGCGCCTGCGACACGTCCGAAAGCGGCCTCATGCTGGGCGACTGGAAGGGCCTCGCGCTCGGCCCCGACGGCAACCTCTGGGTCGGCGGCCGCTGGACCGGCGGCCTCATCCGCACCACCGCCGCGCTGCGCGACTGGCTCAACCGCCCCGGCGACCAGATCTACGCGCTGGCGTTCGGCGACGGCTATGTCTCGGGCCACTGCAATGCCGAGGGCTTCTGCAACCAGCCGGTGTTCATGGTCCCGCAGGAGGGCGACGTGGTCTCGGTGCAAGCGGTCGCGGTCACCCCCGACGGACGGGCATGGTTTGCCAGCGGCAAGACCAATGGCTCCGATCAGCCCCGCGGTCTCGCGGTCTGGGAGGGGAAAAACTTTCGCTATTATGACCCTCGGAACGACCTCGGAATGGCCGAGAGCGACGTGCGCGACCTGGTGGCGCTTCCGGACGGACGGCTCGCGATTGCGGGCGCCTCCACCGGCGTGACCGTCTGGGACCCGAAGACTGGCGCGCACATGTCCATTCCCGGATTACCGGACCCGCATGTGTTGCGAATGGAACTCGACACCATGGTGTCGCCTCCCGCCCTGCACATCGCCACTTATGGCGGCGCGGTCTCGCTCAGAAAGTGGCCTTGAAGATGCAGTGACTGCGGGCCAAGGGACGCAAGCTGCGCTGCGTGGGAGAAATCAATGAAGACGAAGAGCCTGCGAATGAAGAATGGAAAGCTGTTGGGCGCCCGGGTCGTCGAGTTGTGCGACCTGTCGGCGGCGCGGACGGCACGCTCGCTGGGCCGCGTCCCGCGCCGGCGCCGCGGGGCCTCATGGGCGCGCGCGGCCTGAGCAAAGGCATTATAGGTCGACCGGCACCGCGTTCTCGTCGGCCTTCTCGTCCGACAGCGCCGCGGCGGCCTCGGCACAGGTGCGGGCTAGTTCGGGTCGCTCCTTCCAGCGCGCCAACTCTGGCTCTTCGCAAGGGAGCTTGTTGAATCCCCCAGCGCGCGCTTTTTTCAATTCATCGACGGCTTCTGCATACTTGTTCTGCCTGGCATCAATGCGCGCCAGATCGCTGTGCGCGAGACCGCGCGTCTTCGCCTCGTCGTCGCGGTGCGCAGCGGCGATGCACTGCTCCAGCGCCGCGCGCGCCTCCTTCAGCTTGTGGGCGCGAAAGTAGACATAGCCCAACCGCAAGAGCGCCAGCGGACGCGGCGGGACGGCGTGCGCGGCCCGCTGCAGGAGCGGCTCGGCCCGCGCGTCGCGGCCCGCGTCGATATACCGCGAGGCCGCTTCTATCTGCACCTCCGGATCATCCGGACTCAAAGCCAGCGCCTTCTCGCTCACTTCAATGGCCTCATCGAATAGCTTCAGCCTGGCCAGCTCGCGCGACTTCTTGCCCAGCGCCCAGGGATGGCCCGGCGCCCGCGCGAGATATCGATTCAGGATCGCCAGCGCCTCCTGGTCTTCTCCTTTCTCGATTCGAACTTCGACCATGATTCCGAGGGCGTGCAGGAAGCCGGGCCGCTCCTCGACGGCATCGTGCAGCACGCCGCGCGCGGCCCCGAGGTCGTGCAGCTGCTGCGCCGCGAACGCATCGGCGAGCGAGGCCAGGGGAACGAACCGCAACGCGCTCGCCGCGCGCGCCTCCTCCCGCGCCGGCCCCGGTTTCCCTTGCGCCAGCAGCGCCACCGCGAGACCGGCATGCGCGAGACCGCAGCCCGGGTCGGCGTTGATCGCCAGCCCGCACTCCTTCTCCGCAAGTCCCGCCTGCTCCGGGTCACCGGGATCTGCGACCGCGAGTCCAGCTGCTGCCGCACCAGCACCAGCTCGCAACGCACCGCGTGTTCCAGGGCCTGCACGCTCCTGGTCATGGGACCCAGCGTGCCCGGTTCACCCAGCAAAGCGCGCCCAAGCTTCTGCGCCAGCACCGGCAGCTGCGCGCGCGTTCCTTCCTCTTTCGCGGTGACCAGAACCACGCCGTCCCGCACCCGCAAGCGCCGCGCCAAAAGCGCGAAGCTGTTCTCCCGAACGGTGACCTCGCCGACGACCAGGTCCGTCGCACCGAGCGCCCGAGCGGCCTCGCCGGCCCGCGGCAGGGTCGTCGCCTCTTCAAGCTTCAGGTCGCGCCGCCGCAGCACCGCGTCCAGCTGTTCCAAGGTGATGAAGTTGCCGCGATTCGCCTGCACCACCACGTCGATCACGCTCTCGGCCACGGCGACACCGGCCCACGCAGCCTCGCCTTGCACGGCAAACGGCGCGACCAGGATGGTTTGAGCCGCCAGCAGGGCAATCAGCATACGGTCATATGTACCAGCGAACCGCGACTAAGGTACCGTGCGCCACCATGGCCCTCGAGATTCATTACCCGGACGGTCGCGTCGAGCTGGAAGACAATCTGCGCGTGGAGCACTCGCCGCTCTTCAATGAAGACCTCGCGCCCGTCCGGGTCAAAGACCGGAACTGGTCCACCTACAATTTCGCCGCGCTCTGGGTTTCAATGGCCCATTGCATACCGACTTATATGCTCGCCTCGGGATTGATGGACAAGGGAATGAGCTGGAGCCAGGCGCTCTGGACCATCCTGCTCGGCAACCTGATCGTGTTGGTCCCCATCTTGATGAACAGCCACCCGGGCACCAAGTATGGCATTCCTTTTCCCGTCTTTGCCCGCGCGAGCTATGGAGTCTATGGCTCGAATCTTCCCGCGCTGCTGAGGGCTCTGGTCGCCTGCGGGTGGTTTGGTATCCAGGCGTGGATTGGCGGTCAGGCCGTCTATACCTTCCTGCGCGTGCTGTTTCCCTCGTGGCCCGCGCTGCTGGGCGCGTTCGGGGGCCATCCGACCACGGAATGGATCAGCTTCATGCTCTTCTGGTCGCTCAACATCCTCATCGTCTATCGCGGGATGAACCTGCTGCGCGTCGTCGAGAATTGGGCCGCGCCTTTCGTGCTGGTCATGACGGCTGCGCTGGTCTGGTGGGCCATCGACCGCGCGCACGGCCTCGGCCCCATCCTGGCGCAGCCCGGCCGGTTGAATGGTGCTGCCTTCTGGCCGGCCTTCTTTCCGGCCTTGACTGCGATGGTCGGCTATTGGGCAACCCTCTCTTTGAACATGCCTGATTTCACCCGCTTCGGGCACAGCCAGCGCGAGCAGGCCTTCGGACAGGTGGTGGCGCTCCCGACCACCATGACCCTCTTTGCCGGTATGGGCGTGGTGATTACCAGCGCGACCGCAATCATCTATGGGAAAGCCATCTGGGAGCCGGTGGAGCTGGTGGGAAAGTTTCAAAGCCCGCTGGTCGTCGCCATCGCCATGTTCACCATCGTGGTGGCGACATTGAGTGTGAACATCGCCGCCAACGTGGTCTCGCCTGCCAATGACTTTTCCAATGCTTTCCCGAGGTGGATCAACTTCCGCACCGGCGGGCTCATTACCGGCCTCATCGGTATCGCGATGCAGCCCTGGCGGCTGCTGGAATCTGGCGAGCGCTATATTGGCTGGCTGATTACCCTGAGCGGCGGGATGGGCACGATCGCGGGCGTCCTCATCGCCGATTACTGGGTCGTGCGCCGCCGGAAGCTGCAGCTGGAAGATCTGTATCTGGTCGAGGGGGCCTATACCTATCGCGGCGGCTGGAGCCCCAAGGCCGTGGCAGCAACGGCCTTCGGGTGCGCGCTGGCCTGGTCGGGCCTGATCTTTCCGCCGCTCGCGCCGCTGGTCGATTACGGCTGGTTCGTGGGCGCGTTCGGCTCGGCCGCGCTCTATCTCGTCCTCCATCGCTTGTCCCCGCGGCCCCGCATTGAAATGGCAGTGAACCCGAATTGAGCGTCGTCCTGCTCTTGTGCGCCGTCGCAGCCTCGGGCGGCCTTGCGCGCATACAAGCCCAGGGCGAGCTGCGCTGGGCCGGCGACCTGCAGGGCGGCGAGCCGTATGTCTTTCGCGACCCGCGCGATCCGTCGAAATTGATTGGATTCGAGGTCGACCTCGCCAAGGCGCTCGCCGCCCGGTTGCAGGTCCGCCAGAAATTCATTCAGAACGACTGGGGCAATCTGGTTCCGTCGCTGGAGCGCGGCGACTTCGATATCATCCTGAATGGTCTGGAGGACACGCCGCAGACGCGAGGGCGTATTCTCTTGTCGCGTCCGTACTTCGCCTTTGCCGAGCAATTGGTGGTGCGACGTGGCGCTCCTTTGCGCTCGCTTTCGCAGCTCGACGGGCACCGGGTGGGGACGCTCTCATCATCGCTCGCGCAGCTGCTCTTGCGCGCGCACCCGCGCATTGAAATCGTTCTCTATGGCGGACAGGAAGAGCCTTATCGAGACCTCGAGTTGGGCCGCACCGACGCGGTGCTGCTCGATTCTGTGATCGCTGCCCGCTATGGCCTGACCAAGCCCGGCCTGGAGCTGGCCGATCCGGACGTGGCCCGCGGCACCTATGTCATCGGTCTGCGACGCGCCGACGAGGACCTGCGCGCTTCGATCGATTCCGCGCTCGCGGCACTGGAGACGAGCGGCGAACTCTCGGCCATCTATCAGCATTGGCGCTTGTCCCAGCCGGCCGCGACAGCGTCGTCTGCGGCAGCGTCGTCTGCGGCGGCGTCGTCTGCGGCGGCGTCGTCTGCGACAGCGTCGTCTGCGACAGCTTCACCGGGGCCGGCCGGACCCTCGCCCGCGGTCTCCGATGACCCGCAGGCGCAGTTCGACCTTCCGCAAATACTTCTCTTCCTGCGCGGCGCCTGGGTGACGCTTTTGATCTCGACGCTCGCCATGGCGCTGGCGGTGCCGCTGGGCCTCGCGCTCGCGCTCGCGCGCACCTACGGCGGGCGGCCTCTGCGGCTCGCCGCGCATTGGTATGTCGAGCTGTTCCGCGGAACGCCGGTGCTGCTGCAGCTCTATCTCCTCTATTACGGCCTCGCGCCGGTCGTCCACCTGTCGGCGCTGTCCGCCGCCATCTGGGGCCTGGGCCTGAACTATGGCGCTTACGAAGCCGAGGTGCACCGCGCTGCCCTCGGCGCCATCCCCGTGGGACAGGGCGAGGCCGCCGCGGCGCTGGGGCTCTCGCGCGCGCAATCCCTGCGGCTGGTGTTGCTGCCGCAGGCCCTGCGCACGGCCCTGCCTGCGATGACCAACGATTTGATTGCCTTGTTGAAGGACAGTTCGCTCGTCTCGGTGATTACGGTGGTTGAATTGACCAAGCAAATGACCATCACCGCCGTCGATGTTCGTTCCTGGGCGCTGCCCGGGCTTTTCTGCGGGCTTCTTTACTTTGCCATGAGCTATCCGCTGGGCCGGCTGGCGGCGAGGCTCGAGGCGCGACTCGAAGGCAAAGCCGAGCTGGCAACTTGAGCGCCGTCGTTCAAGTCAAAGGGCTGGTCAAGGCGCACGGCGCGCGCGCCGTCCTCCGCGGCGTCGACGCCGAGGTCTCCGCGGGGGAAACCATTGCGCTCGTCGGTCCATCGGGCGGCGGCAAGAGCACGTTCCTGCGCTGTCTGAATGGACTCAATTCATTTGATTCCGGATCATTGGAAATCGCCGGCATTCCAATCCAGCCGCAGACGCCGCCCGACTCGGCAGCGCTCTTGCCGTTGCGCGCGCGCGTCGGAATGGTCTTCCAGGGCTTTCACCTCTTTCCACACTTGAGCGTGCTGGAAAACGTCATGCTCGCGCCGGTGCAGGTCAGGCGAGACGCACCGGCCTCGGCCGAGGCCCGCGCCCGCTCGCTGCTGGAGCGCGTCGGTCTTGGCGACCGCTGCGGCGCCCGGCCTGCGTTGCTCTCCGGTGGCCAGCAGCAGCGCGTGGCCATCGCCCGCGCGCTGGCGATGCAGCCCGAGGTGCTGCTGCTCGACGAG
This sequence comes from Deltaproteobacteria bacterium, assembly GCA_025358085.1. Lineage (GTDB taxonomy): Bacteria > Myxococcota > Myxococcia > Myxococcales > 40CM-4-68-19 > JANYKT01. The sequence goes on from JANYKT010000140.1 coordinate 101,226, forward strand.
CCCACCAGCGCGCTCGATCCACAGATGCGCGGCGAGGTGCTGGCCGTGCTGCGCGATCTCGCGCGGTCGGGCAAGACAACCATGCTTGTGGTCACCCACGAGATGGCTTTTGCCCGCGGCGTCGCCTCTCGCATCTGGGTCTTCGACGAAGGCAAAATTGTCGAGGACGGGCCGCCCGACCAGGTCTGCGATCACCCACGCTCCGAACGCGCGCGCGCCTTCTTCCAGAGCGCCACATAGGCACCCACTGTTGTCCAAAATGACCTGCGGACTACAAGAGCTGGTCCTGAAGGACTCGTCCCGGGACGAGCTGCACCTGCCATGCGAACGGCCTGCGCCTCATCGGCTGCTCAGAGCCGGAACGGCTCTCCGTGAGGGCCGGTCCGCTTGCGCGTGTCCCCTCGGATAACAAACGGCGTCGAAGTCGGCAGCTTCCACCTCGGACAGCTTGCCGGTCGCCACGAGCACAGCCTGCGCAGCAGTGTCCGCATTGAAACGCCCAGTGGCGGCGCTCTGCGCATCCGGCTCGTCGCTTTTCCGATCGAGCGGTGGATTGGCCGCCCTGCGGCGAGACCTCGGTAACGTTGGCGCCGGCATCGTTCAGCGTTTAGGAAGTTACGATGCTGCTAGAGCCAAAAGCAGATTTTCTTGCAAGTGGTGCCGAGCTGGTCGTGCGAGGTCAGTATTCATATGGTCACGTCAATCTCGTGGTGGGTGGCGATTCAGTCTTGAAAGAATTGGATGACGAGCTTTCCAAAAGTGTTTTCCTCCAGCAGGCCGCTAGAATCGTATGCGCGAGACGATTTGCCGCGCAATATTTCCGGGTTCGCAGGACAGCTCGCCATTGTCGTTGCCGAATATTCAACACTCCGGCACCTCTCAGGCGAAGGTGGTCTGCTGGCCACTCGATCCTGGGTTGCGCAAGCCGCATGACCAGCCGCCTAAGACTTTAGTTAGCCCAAGGAGATCCGATGAAAGATCCGACTCAAGATAAAACTTTTACCGACACTTACAAGATGGCTGGCAAATGTCCTTTCGGCGGCGACCGGATCGGCGGCGCGTTCGGCACGCCTCCAACGCTCGAGAACTGGTATCCCAATCGCCTGAGAGTAGAGTTGCTTCATCAAAACGGCCTGCAGGCCGACCCGCTGGGCCCGGAGTTCGACTACGCCGCCGAGTTCAAAAAACTCGACTTCGAAGCCCTCAAACGCGACATCAAACAGTTTCTAACGAGCTCGGTCGCGTGGTGGCCATCCGACTACCAGAACTACGGCCCGCAGATGGTCCGGATGGCGTGGCACGCAGCGGGGACCTACCGCATCGCAGATGGGCGAGGCGGTGCCGGCACGGCGATGCAGCGCTTCGCGCCAATCAGTAGCTGGTGGGACAACGGCAATACCGACAAGTCACGCCGCCTTCTGCAGCCGATCAAGCACAAGTACGGAAATGGCCTGTCCTGGGGCGATCTGATGATCCTGACGGGCAATTGCGCGCTGGAAATCATGGGCTTCCCGACCTACGGCTTTGGTGGAGGCCGACTCGACGCCTGGGAAGCAGACAATGCAACTTATTGGGGTCCGGAAATCTGGGATCCGAACCATGTCGACAGCTACGACAGCATGGTCACCCGCGACAAGCGCTGGCGCGGCAAGAATGCTGATGCCGATTACGACCTTGAAAATCCGCTTGCGGCCTCGCACCAGGCGCTCATCTACGTCAATCCGGAAGGCCCTTACTCCAATGGCGATCCTCTAGGGTCGGCACGCGATATCAGAATCACCTTCACGCGTATGGCGATGAATGACGAAGAGACGGTGGCCCTGATCGCCGGCGGCCACGCATTCGGCAAAAGCCATGGGATGGTGCCGTCGAAAAAGATCGGCCCGCCGCCCGAAATCTCACCCATTGAAGCGATGGGACTCGGCTGGCACAACCCGCAGGGACCGGGTTTCGCGCAGGACACAATGACCAACGGGATCGAGGGCAGCTGGACGCAGAACCCGACCCAATGGGACAACAGCTACCTCGAAAACCTGTTCAAATTCGAATGGGAGCAGACCAGGAGTCCGGCCGGCGCGTTGCAGTGGAAACCGACCGACCCGAGCGCGCCCAAGACCCCCGACGCACACATCAAAAACCAGCTGAATCCTTTGATGATGATGACCAGCGATCTCGCGCTCAAGGTTGACCCCGAGTATCGGAAGGTCTGCGAAAAGTTCCTGAAGGACTTCGATGCCTTCACCCAGGCTTTTTCCAAGGCCTGGTACAAACTGACCCACCGCGACATGGGTCCCAGGCATCGCTACCTGGGCCCGGAAGTAAAAATCGAGGACGGGCTGTTATGGCAGGATCCACTACCTGAGCGCGGCCATGAGTTGGTCGGCGAGGCAGAAGTCGCCGCGCTGAAATTGGCGATCATGAAGACCGGGCTTTCGGTTTCCGATTTGGCCTTCACCGCTTTTTCCGCGGCTGCGACTTATCGCGACAGCGACAAGCGTGGCGGGGCCAACGGTGGCCGCCTGGCGCTCTCACCCCAGAAGGATTGGGCGGTCAATCGCCGCGCCGCGCCCGTGATCGAAAAGTTGCGCGGCGTGATGGCGGAGTTCAACGGCAAACGGGCCGCCGGCAAGAAAATCTCGTTGGCCGATCTGATCGTGCTGGGCGGTTGCGCTGCCGTCGAGAAGGCCGCAAGAGATGCGGGGGTCGAAGCCGGCGTTCCTTTCACCCCGGGTCGTGTGGATACGACGCAGACACTCACCGATATTGAAATGACCGAATGGCTGAAGCCGGTTGTGGATGGCTTCCGTAATTATGTGGATGGTAACTTCAAGCAGCTTTCGCAAGGCGTCGCGCCCGAGGAGTTCTTTCTCGATAAAGCAAACCTGCTGACGTTGACCGCTCCGGAGTGGACTGTCTTGACGGGAGGCCTGCGCGTTCTGAACGTAAATCATGATGGATCGGCCATGGGCGTCTTCACCAATAGAATTGGCGTTTTAACCAACGACTTTTTCGTGAATCTGACCGACACCGACCTGGTGTGGGAAAAGACTGATGCAGAGGCAATGCGCTTCGCCCTCAAGGACCGTGAAACCGGCACAACAAAGTTCACAGCGACACGCAACGATCTGGTTTTCGGGTCGAACTCGCAATTGCGTTCCATCGCGGATGTCTACGCCGGCAGCGATGGCCACCAGCGCTTCGTCAAAGACTTCATCAAAGCCTGGGACAAAGTGATGATGCTCGACCGTTACGACGTCAAGGGGCACAAGCGCTACGGGGCTTTGGCTGCCTGAACGAACCTGCTTCGAACGAATGGGCGCGTTCGCCGCACCCGACGACGAGCCATCCGGGATGCGCCCGGCCGCCCGATCAAAGACGTTTTTTGGCGTTCCGTAGTCTGGATTGATGCCGAGGCCCGAGAGGGCGAACTCGACGAGGTTCTCCCTGCGGGTCCTGGATGGCCGCAAGCGACTGCTCGACGAGGTGCCGGTTGGTGTCTTCCGGCTGGCGAGAAAGTCGCGAAAGCTCGATGCGTGTCATCCTGGCGAGCTCGTTCCCGGACGCGCTTTCTGCGCGCGCGGACCCGAGACGGTCGAGCGCTGCGCTGGCAAGTGCAACAGCGCCCGCGCGGGCGGAGTTGCGCAAGAAGTCTCGGCGATATTGATCCAGAGTTCATCCCTCCTGGCACAAGCGCGTTTCATTGCGAGAAGTCTCGCAGGCGCAAAACCGCGTCGGCGTCGAGGCGCTGGAGGAGCGCGACTACCAGCGCGACCGTCTGGTCGAAGTCCTGCCGGTTGATGAGGCCGTTGTGCGAGTGGGTGAAGCGCACCGGCACGACGATGTTGATGGTCGGCACGCCGCCGTTCGACTTCTGCATCTCCGCCGAGTCGTCGCCGTAGCCCTGCACCAGGTCGACCTGCAGCGGGATCTTCTTGTCCGCCGCCGTCTGCCGCACCAGCTCCACCAGCTTGCGGTTGGGCAGCGCGCTCGAGTCGTAGAGGAAGATGGCCGGGCCGGCCCCGAGCACCTCCTGCGCCTCCTCGGGGTGATTGCCGGGAGCGTCCTTGACGACCCCGCCCTCGATGGCGATGCCGACCTCCGGCTTCACCAACTCGCTCGAGGTGTGGGCGCCGCGCAGACCGATCTCCTCCTGCACGGTAGCGGCGTAGAAGAGCTGGTTTTGGTGCCGCCCGCCCCGCAGGCGCTTCATCACCTCGACCAGCACCGCGCAGCCGACCCGGTCGTCCCAGGCCTTGCCGAGGTAGTTCTGGGTGTTGTTCATCACCGCGAAGGGCGCGTCGGGCGCGACCGGATCGCCCGGCGCAATGCCCAGCGCCAGGACTTCCGCCGCGCTCTTCGCGCCCACGTCGAGAAAGACCGACTCGCGCGGATACGCCTTGGTCCGCTCTTCGGTCGGCACGAGGTGGATGTCGCGGATGCCGGTGATGGCCCGCACGGGCCCTTTGCTGCCGAGGATGGTCCAACGCTGGTCGAGGAGCGCCTGGTCGAGCCAGCCGCCCAGCATCTGCATGGTCAGCCAGCCTTCGGGGGTGACCCGGCGGACGATGCCGCCGAGCTCGTCCATGTGCGCGTCCACCATGATGCGAGGCCCGGCGCTGCCCTGGACGGCGATCACCGAGCCGAGCCCGTCGTACGACAGCTTGTCCGAGAGCGGCTTCATCCGCTCGACCATGATCTTGCGCACCGGCTCCTCGAAGCCCGAGGGGCCGTGGGCATCGGCGAGCTGCTGCAGGAGCTGCTGGGTGTCGTCAGCGCGCGCCGCGCCGGCGAGGAGGATGGCCGCGAAGAAGGTCCGTTTGAGCATGTATGCCTTGTACCACCGGAGCAGCGGAGCGGATCCAGCCGTCTAGAGCCCGAGCTGCGCCCTGGGCGTTGCGGTTCATGCCGACGTCGATGACGGTCGCGCCCGGCTTCACCGAGGAGTTGCTCAACGTCCTCACGCAGGTGAACGGACTCGACGTCGCCGGCCGAACGTCATCGTTCGCATTCAAGGGAAAGAACGAGGACTCGGGCAGCATCGCGCAGAAGCTCCACGTCGCGACGTTGCTGGAGGGAGCTTACGTAAGGCCGGCAACCGGCCTCGGATCACCACCCAGTTGATGATCGACGGCGCTGATCGGGTACTCGCGTGGTCGACAGCCATCGGATCGGGTTTCGGCCACCGACAACATCACTAAAGCGGGCAATTCCCGATAAAGCGGGCGAGCCTGAGTGCCGTCCTTGACTGCAATTGAACGCCGGCAACTTGCCGGCGAGGCCTTCACTCAGTAGCTCGCCCTTGTCGCACTGGAGACGAAGCTGACGGCTCCTCTCGGGGACCGGTCAGTGGAAGAACGACAGGTCGAACGCGTTCGCCATCGCGATGAATCCCGGGCGGCTCGGGTGCAGGTGGTCGCCCACTCCCCCGGTCGTGCTCTGCAAGTTGAACTGAGGCAGCAGGAAGCCAGGGGCGGCGGGGTCGCGGGTCGCGGCGTCGAAATCGACGACGCCGTCGAACGAGCCGCCGTAGCGGATGAACTCGTTGACGATTTTTCGCTCCGTGTTCGTCGTCGTGGTCCCGTAGCCCCCGAAGGCCGTGCCCTCGCTTGGCGTGAGCGTCGCTCCGATAATTTTCAGGCCGCGGGCATGAACCCGATCGATGACCGTCCGCATCCCGCCGATGACAGTTGCGGCGCTCGCATCGGCGCCGCCGATGTCGTTGATCCCCTCGAGCCAGACCACCGTCGTCACCCCGGCCTGATCGAACACGTCGCGCTGAAGCCGGATGCCGGCGCGCTCGCCGTCGCAGAGCGTGCACCCCGGTGCAGGCCGCACAGCGATGACCATGTTCCCACCGATTGCCTCGTTCACCACTGAGAATCTCGAGCCGAAGTCCGCCTTCAGCCGGCGATCGAGGAAGTTCGCCCAGCGATCTTCGCCATTGGGGGTGGAGAAGAACCCGTCGGTGATCGAATCGCCGAAGGCCACGATTACCTTGGTGTCGGAGTCCGCGCGCACCTCGACTCCGTCCAGCCAGAACCACGAGGTGGTCGAGTTCGCGTACACATCGCCGGCCTCCTTGGCGGTCTGATCGCCGACGCCGGGGAACGAAAGGTACGACGTCGTAAAGGCGGCCGCGTGCCAGGTAATGGGTCCGGTCGTCCCGGGTGCGTAGAGGCTGACTGCGAGCGCCTGTGCGCCGCCACCCTCGTGATCCGTCTCGAGATGGACGGGATCGCTGAACACCTCGGTGCCGACCGAAATGGTCACCTCTCTGCGACCGCCGAAGGTCAGCTCGCGGTTCGTTCCTGGAACCAGGTTGGAGCCGCTCTCCTGCACGCCGATGAACGCGTGGCCGATGGTGACCGGTGTGGTCCCAAAGTTGTTGGAGAGCCGGATGCGCCACTTCTCGCCCCAGACGCTCGGGTGGACGATGAGGCGGAAGGACTGCTCGTGCGCGACGTCGTTGGGAAGAGCGTACTTGAGGAGCGGCTGCCCGACTGCGTAACCGATCGGGTACGGCCCTTGAGGCGGGGTGCTCCAGGTCGCGACCCACTTGCCACCCGAATCGGCGAGTGCCGCGGCCGAAACGAGCAATGCGGCGAAGAACGCGATCGTACGATTATTTCGTTGGTCCATGGTTTGCCCCACATTTTCGATTTTGCAGAAAGAGGTGCTTGCAAATCACATCGACTCGTTCGTTCGAACGGCCCCCCTTTCTGGCGTATGCGCGGTCTGCCCAGCTGCTGGGACTTCTCTGCTTGTCGCTTGCCCGCGCAGCGCCGGTACGCTCATGGGCTGCATCCGGGCGCGGGCCCAGCATGCGCGCGCACCGTGGGCGTGGACGATCCGGAAATCAAGACGCGACGTGTCGCGGCGCGGACCACCGCGGCGGCGCCCGAGGGCAGGTGACCGGTCGGAACCGGTTGGGGTGCAGCATTGGTGGTCCGCAATCAGAGAGGCCACGCAGGCAATCAACTTCCTTTCCGTCGGAATGTGCAGGAACTCATATCGTCCCGGCCGAGAGTGCCGGCAGCAAGAGAGACGCCGGGCTCCATGCCGAAGGGTCCGCCGGTATGGAGAATCAGGACGCGCGGGAGCACGCAGGCACCGCGGAATCAGTGGACACCGGCCTGCGGCCGTCCCTGCGCGGCCGGTGCCTGGCACGGCCGCGGACCGGTCTGCTACGCTGCGCCCGGTGGCCGGTTTTCATGCTGGTGACGTTGCAATTTTCTTATTGAGGTATCGCTGATGCACACTCGAAACCGGCAATTGCACTGGTATGCGGCCGGCGCCGCAATCCTCGGATGGTCGGCGCTCGTCGTCCAGCTTTACATTATTTGTGCGTTGCGCTTGTCTACCGGGGCGAGCCTGGTTGGCGGCTTGTTCAACTTCATCAGCTTTTTTACGATTTTGACCAACCTGCTGGTCGCGTTGGCGCTGACCCTGTCGTTGCCGCGTACGGGATCGGGTCCGGCACCCTTCTTTTCCCGGCCCGCCGTGAGTACCGGGATCGCCGCTAGCATTGCCTTGGTCGGCATCACGTACAGCCTGCTGTTGCGGCAGCTTTGGCAGCCGCAAGGTTTGCAACTGCTGGCCGATATGCTGTTGCATGACGTGATGCCGGTCGTCTATTTATTCTATTGGTGGCGCTTCGTACCCAGGAGCGCGTTGCGATGGCGGCTGATCGCTGCCTGGGCACTCTATCCGGCGCTATACCTGCTGTATGCACTGGTGCGGGGGAAACTGTTCGGACTGTACCCCTATCCGTTCATCGATGCCGCTCAACTGGGCTATGCGCAGGTGATGCTGAATTCGGCCGGTATGCTGACCGGCTTCATCGCCATCGCCGCGCTGCTGATCGGCCTGGACCGGCTAAAGCGGCCAAGCTGATAGGTTGCGATCTCCTTTACGGAAGTCCGATGTTTCGTGCCTGCTCCTGGCTGATGATGGTCGCGGCGTCCCCAGGGAGCAGCAAGCCTTCTTCGACCTGCTCTTCCACGGCTTCTTTCACTTGCTGCATGTATCCCGCCTTCGAGCCGTATCGCTGCTCCACCGAGAGCCGCGGGTCTCCTTGCCTGTCGGCCTTGTGAACCGCGAACGGGATGTACTGACCCGTCAAGTCACACAGGTCCGGGTGAGCGAAGTCGGGCTTACGCGTGTTCCATCCAGAGTAGGTTCCCAGCGGCACCCGCAGCTGCGTCGACCGAACGCCATCCAGCTCGTTGCCGTCCCCGTTTACAATGGGGAGCAGCTCCCGGTACGTGAACCTCGTTGCCGGAGGCTCCTCCATCACGCCCGAGTCGGTCCTGTCGCTGAACGACGGCCCGCGATCCAGCACCTGCCGGCTGTTGAAGATCCCTTCGAAGGTCACGCCCGGGATCTTGGGGAACTTGATCTGGTCGGCGGACACCAGCGTACCGCGCTTCAGGGTTGGATAACGGCTGCGCGGCGGCTTCTTGCCGTCAACGACCCAGTCGCGCAAGCGGACCAGCAGCGCGCGGAAGTTGTAGGTATACGAGTTTAGGTTGCTGAACTGCTCGCAGGTGGAATTCTGCGATGCAGCCACGGCGGGCTGCGATCCTCCGTGCTGCGTGCCCGCCCAGTGATAGATCCGGACGTTCTCGGGGATCTTCAGGTCCTCATCTCCGTCGGCATCCACCGTCGTGGCCGACATGCCCGCTTGCCAGTACTCCGTGCTGCTCACGGTGTTGAAGACCTTGGGACACGTGTGGCTCCGGCGGCAGCGGTCGAACAGTCCTCCGTCGACGTGGGAGAAGCGGTCATGCGACGCGCCCCAGGTGGTCGGCGATTCCTGGCCGGGGAACTGCTTCTCCGTGTGCTGGGTGCCCGCCAGGCGGGTGGGTTGCGCGAATCGGATGTTGAGCGAGATGCGGAAGCTGGCGATCTCCGGGTCGAGCCCGTCGAACACCCGGTTCCCCTTCTCGTCCCGGTTGAATCCAAGGTCGAGGAAGGTGCGCAGGAAGCGGCCGCTCTGCGAGATCCCGAAACCAATGGTGCTGCGAACCGCGCCGGACAGAGGATTGACGGGACTGGACACCTCGTCGTCATCGTCCTCGCGCGTGCTGACGCGGAGGAACGCGACCAGGTCGCGGGTCGCCGCAAAACCGATCCCCATCACCTTTGGATCCTTGCCCGTGTAGACCAGCTCGTAGATGTGATTGGTATCGAATCCACCTTGCAGGCAGACGCGCGAAGTGCTCGGCGTGCCGGGAAAGACATTTTTCGCGTTGCAGTCAGCGAAGGCCCACTGGGTCCGAGGAATCAGCTCCTTGGGATCGCCCTGGTGCACGCGCCTCGTCAGCGTAGCCGTCGAGTTGTCCAGCGTGGCCGTCTCGATCGGCACCGTGTTCGCGTTGCCCGCCAGAGGCTCGAAGGGCACGGCCGCGGACGGGGTGTATTCCTGCCGCACCTCGCCGGTGATCGACGAGCCGTCCTTATGACGGGCAACCGGAACCAGCGTCATGGTCTGCCGTCCGGTGGCGGGCAACGCATCGGCCTGCCACCCACTCCACACCAGGATGAACCCTTGCTTCTCGAGGAAGCCATCCCCGGCTGGATTGGCAGCGCTCGCTCCAACATTCAGGAACGCGGGAATCAGCTTGTTCCCCCGGTTCACCACGTCATAGAGCAGGGTATGGTTGCTCTTGCCCAGGTCGACGGGCTTGAGGACCGAGAACGTCATCCCGTACTCAACGTGGCCGCGCTGGTTGCGCGGCGCTCGCTCGATGTCCTGGATGATTTGGTTGGACGGATCGTAGGGATCGATCTCGCCGCTCACGGTGCCGTCGAGTTGTTCATAGACCCCAGCGCTTCCAAACGCGGTGGCACCGAAGGGCGAGCTGCTGGTGTAGTGAATTGCTGTCACCTCCGTCCGGGCGGCCGTCGCCAGCATCAGCAAGGCGAGTCCACACGTCGTCGACAGGCAGATCCGGGGAGCGAAGCAATGGAGCGCCATGAAAATCTCCTTGAGCCGGGATGCGCCAGTGCCTGCGTCTTTCACAGCGAGTAGTCAAGACGCGGCGCGCCAGCTCCGCGCTCCACCTCCCGAAGTGACGGTTGGTACATTCAAGCGTTGTGAAACGCTGCCCGTCACGACGGAGACGCGGCAGACGCCGACGCACGCCGACTTGACTCCATGGGACCCGTTGGCGTTTAGCACGGGTCTCACCTGAGGAGCAGCGATGAAATCACGAGATCGTTTCCTGGTGATCGTGGCGTTGTTGACGATGTCGCTGGCGCTCCAATACCGTGATGCGCTCGCCGACGACAACGAGTCGGGGCGCTCCGGCATCCACACTCTCTCGACGCGCGCCAACCTCGTCAGCGGCGGCGACGTGCTGGTTCAGATCACGCTGAAGCACTCCAACCAGAGCCGCCGGCCGCACATCACGCTCAACGGGCGCGACGTCTCCAGCTTGTTCCGTCCCGGCGACAGCGACGATACGCTGCTGGGCCTGGTCACTGGCCTTGCGGTCGGCAAGAACACCCTGCGCGTGCAGGGGAACGGAAGCCTGGAGATCACCAACTATCCGATCACCGGGCCCATCACCTCTGGGCCGCACATCACGCCGTTCATTTGCCAGACGCAAGCCTTCAAACTGCCCGATGGCACGCCCTATGAACTTGCCCCCGACGCGGATTGTTCGGCGCCCACCAAGATCAGTTACCTCTACCTGCCGGCCGGCGGAGTGGCTCTCAAACCGCTGCCGAGCACCTCGAGCCTGCCCGCCGACGTGGCGATGACCACCACCACCACCGGTGCGAAGGTGAGGTTCATCGTCCGTGTCGAGACGAGCACCATCGACCGCGGCATCTATCAGAGCGCGATCCTGCACGATCCGACTTCCGATCCGCCGCCCGATGTCTTCTCGCCGCCGAAGGGCTGGAACCACCGGCTGATTGCGATCGAAGGCTTCGGATGTCCGGGTGGCTGGTACATCCAGGGCGCGGCCATCGGCAGCCTCGTGCTTCCAGGACAGATGGACGCCGACCTGCTCAGCCCGACGCGACTGGGCGAAGGATACGCGCTGTTCTCGAACACGCTCCAGCACGCGTCTAACAATTGCAATGCAGTCCTCTCGGCCGAGGCGGCGATGATGGGCAAGGAGCACTTCATCGAAACCTACGGGGTGCCGCGCTACACGGTCAGCACCGGGTGTTCGGGTGGATCGTACGGAAGCATCCAACTCGCCGACCAGCTGCCCGGCCTGTTCGATGGTGCGCTCATCGCCTGCACGTTCCCGGACCCGCTCTCCATCGCCCTGGGTGGCTCCGACGGCCATCTGCTCACGCATTACTTCACGAAGACCAGCCCGGCCGGCTTCACCGAATCCGAGCAAGTGTCCGTCTCCGGGTACAAGGGTCTTAAGGCTTTTATCGATGCGGCCAACCAGTCCGCGCGAACCGATCCCGTCCCGGGACGCGTCGATCTCCCCGGATACCACTCCGCGCCGTTCAATGCGGCGGTGCCGGCGGCGCTGCGCTACGACCCGGTCACGAATCCGAAAGGCGTCCGCGGAACCGTGTACGACGCCGGGCACAACATCTACGGCGTCAACCCGGAGACGGGATTCGCCCTTCGGCCCTTCGATAACGTGGGAGTGCAATACGGGCTGAAGGCGCTCAATGATCGCAAGATCACCACCACCCAGTTCCTCGACCTGAACGAAGCGATCGGCGGCTTCGACCAGAACTTCAATTATGTGTCTTCCCGGTCCGTCGGCGATCCCGGTGCAATTGAGCGCGCCTACCAAAGTGGTCTTCAGCTCGGAGGCGGCGGCGGACTCTCGTCGATTCCGCTGGTGGACATTTCCGGCATTTATAACGATGACGGCGGATATCATTATCAATGGACTCACTTCGCGACTCGAGAGCGGATGGCGCAGCAGAACGGCCATACCGACAATCACGTGATGTGGCGGGGCAAGTCGGTGCCCCAGGCGCCGTCCTGGTCGATGTTCATCCAGTGGGTGGAGGCTGTCCGCGCCGATTCCTCCGATCGCCCGGCTCGTGAAAAGGTAGTCGCCAACAAGCCTGCTTCCGCCGTGGATGGCTGCTGGACCGGTCCCATGGAGTTCATTGCCGAGAAGCAGACGTTCAGCAGCGACCCGGCCTCATCCCGTTGCAATGCGCTCTTCCCGTCGTTCGCGTTCCCGCGCTACGTCGCCGGCGGGCCGCTGGCGGCGAACAACCTCCAGTGCCGGCTGAAGCCGATCGAGATGAGCGGCTACACTGTTTCATTCACCGCGGCTGAACAGGCCCGGCTGCGGAGAATCTTTCCGGGCGGCGTCTGCAACTGGTCGAAACCGGGCGTCGGATTTCGCCGCGTCGTGCCGTGGGCCTCCTTTGGCCCTTCCCCCGATAACCTGGTGTTCGACATCACCCGCCCGGATGGGGATGCGTTCGATGAGCAGGAGGAGGAGAATTCCGACCAGTAAGTCGTCCTGCCGCCGGCCCGGCTTTTCGTTACAGCCCGAGAGCTTTCACCCTCCACCCAAGGTTCAGCCATGAAGATCCGTGCTGTCGTCCTCTTCCTCCTCTCATCGGGGCTGTTGCTTGCCTCCAGCGCCCGCGCCATCCCGCCGGCTGCGCCGGAGCTGATCAAGGCGCGGCAGCTCGTCTTCGGCATCGAGAACGTAAACGCCAGGACCGGCGACGTGGATCGCGAGAATGTCATCTTCTCCTGGCTCACCAACGCCACCCTGGCAGTGTCGATCCGGGGCCGCATCGTCCTCCTCGACACCTACGTTCACCGCGCGGAGACGGTTCCAGGACGCACTCCGTTCGTCGTCGAGGATCTGGTCAGCCTGAAGCCCGAGGCTCTCTTTCTCGGTCATGGACACTTCGATCACGCCGACAACGCCGCCTTCCTCTCCGGAAAGCTGGGGATTCCCATCTTCGCCTCGGCGGAGACGTGTATCGACATGCAGACCGACGCGCGGAACCTGTTCAACGCGGGCACTATCGTCGCACCTCACGTCGAGTGCCACGACGTGACCTCGACCGGCTCCGAGCCGGGCGCCGAGGTCGTGAGGATCCGCGCGCTCGAGCCGGTGGCGTCGATCAGGGCGTTCCGCCACCTGCACTCCGGAACGTCGTATCCCGAGCTGGGCTTCCCGATTACGCCGGTCAACAATGTCGCCGATTCGCGCGACCCCGACATGTATCCGCCGGGCACCCCGCACTCCTATCCGGCCGCGCGCGGAACTGGCGGGCCGGTGAGCATCTATTACCAGTTCGTCCTCCGCGGCGAAAACTCGTTCACCTTCGTCTGGCACAACACCACCGGCGATCTGCAGAACGGCTGCACCATCGATCGCGGCGTGCCGAACTGCTGGGGCGCGCGCGTGGCCAAGCAGGTGGAGGCCCAGATCCGCGCGCTCCCGCCAACGGACCTGGAGTTCGGCTCGATGGTCAGCCTCGGCTATCGCGTGAACGGTATGCGCGACCCAATCCAATATGGCGCCGCGCTTCACCCCAAGGTCTACATCCCGATCCACCAGACGAACGCTGCGCTCCCGACATCCTCGCTCTATTTCAAGATTGCGTACCTGAAGCAACTCGATCAGATGAAGCCGGCCCTGACCCCCTTGGAGCGCCCCGAGGCACGCTGGATGGTCGACCCGGACGACTACCTGAAGCCAATGGTGTTCGACCCGAAGGACTCGCGCTGGGCCAAGGCGCGCGAGCACGACGAGGATTAGCCGCGAGGGAATTGCCAATGAAAAATCCGAACAGGTTTATCGTTGCCTTGATCGCATTTGCACTGATCGCCTCAAGCGGACCCGCTCGCGCTGAGGACGAGGGCCGCGACCGTGAAGGAGGCCCAAGTGTCGAGTTGACCTGGATGTCGATCGCAAACTGGTACTTCAAGTTTGGCGACCTGCGCATCATGATGGATGGATACTTCACGCGCGTTCCGGGGAACCTTTTCTTCGGAGGCGGCGGCGGGTTCAAGAACACGACCGCGCCGTTCAGCGTCGACCTGCCGATGGTGCTCAAGGTGCGCTACGCGCTGGATGCCGGCGGGAGCCTTGACTACGTACTCACCGGCCACAGCCACTTCGATCATTCCTACGACACCGCCACCTGGTCGGCCCTCACCAACGCGCCCATCATCGGCGGTCTTTCCACCTGCCTGCAGGCCGAGGCCGAAGGCCTGCCCAGAAGCCAATGCCTCAACGTGAAAGGCGGCGAGCGTCTCTGGCTCTCGGACAACGTGACCATGCGCGTGGTGCGGTGGAACCACAGCGGCAGCCACGCGGCCAACCCGGAGCAGCACGACCCGGTGGAGCTGAAAGCCGCGCCGATTCCTGACCCGGTGAGCGGCGGTCTGCGGGCCGGCGTGGCCGAAGACTTCCCTAACGGCGGCGGCGGCCGCATGTACCTCTTCACCGTCGGCCACGGACAGCATCGACTCAGCTTCTTCGTCAATAACTCCGCAAGTGCCGTGGACCTGACCCAGGACATCGTGGTGGAGGGCGTGAATTACGGTGCTCCGCTCGACAACCTGCGCAAAGCCATGTCCGATGCGGGCCTGGCCAGCGTCGATCTCTGGATTGGCACTGGCAGCGTGGCGGTGGCCCAGCTGGTTGTCCCCGTGCTGCACCCTCGCAACTATATCCCCAACCATTGGGACGGACTGTTCAACCCGTTCCTCCCCGGCCTGCCGTTTCCGTACAAGGACGCCAAGCTCAAGGCGTACCTGGATGAGCAGGGGATCAATCTGCTCCCGCAGACGCAGTACTTCGACAAATACCTGCTGGACCGGGACGGAGTGACCAAGGTGCCCAACACGGCTCAGAAGCAGAAATTGGGATTCTCCGACGTGCAGCCCTTCACTGTCACATCGGTGCTGCGCTCCGCAGCTGTCTCCAACTCGGGAGACACCACCGGCGAGTGCGATCAATAGCGAAGCCAGCGGCTTGTCCGAAGCCTTCTGGAAGACCCGCTCGCAGGCGCTTATGATCTCGAAGTCTCGAGCCCGGGGCTGGATCGCCTGCTCCGCACCCCCGGGCATTTCCTGAAGTAGGCCGGTCAAAAGGTCCAGGTAAAGACCTACCGGTCCCGTTCCGGAGTTGTGAAAACCGCAAGACGTTCGTCGGAACCCTGAAAGGTTTCGAGCACGGCAAGGTCGGTGTGGAGGCAGACGGCAAGGTTTTCCAAGTCCGCCACGAGCAAGTCAGCAAGGCGATGATAACGAGGTTCCGTCCCGCTCAATCCCCGCCTCGACCCGGCGTCTCGACCTCGACTGTCAAACGACGTCGGATCTCATTGGCCGTTCACAGCCGGCAGGCGAACTGACCTGGATTCGGGGCTTCAGGCAGCCCGGACGGCCTCGACATGGACGTCCGCCGCAATCGGCCGCTGTCGCGTTCCCAGGAGCTCGTCGAACCAGGGATGCGTCACGCACCAATTGGTATTCTGGTTCATGCCCATATGGTGATCGTAGTGCCAGGGCAGGTGCTCGCGAGCCCACTCGGTGTCCATATGCGCACGCTTATGTACTCGATAGTAGTTCACGCAACTGTAAAGCACCGTACTCGTGAAGAAGGGCATGAACGGGAGCAGCGGCAGGTGGGCGAGCGCCAGCCCGAGCAGCGCCACGGCCTCCTTGGTCTGCGGCTCCCAGGCGAGGAACGACTTTTGGTACTGGTCGTCCACCATGGCTTGCCTTCGCGCCTTGGCGTGGTGGTCGTGCCAGTGAAAGCTCCAGAAACTGTCGCGACGCTTGCCCAGACCGTGCAAGACGTGCTTGTGGATGAGCCACTCGCCGAGATTGCAGTAGACGAGCCCGATGGGGATACCGATCATGATCGCTCCACGTTTTCACTCGCCAGAGAAAGTGTGACCACTCAGTCATGATTTTGCAAAAGACGCAACGGCGGCCCGGTCCGCAGGGTGGAATACGCGACACCAACCGCAAGGAGCGTTTGCGCGCTTTAGGCGACGCGGCGCTGCGGCTCTTCCTCGAGCGCGGCCTCGATCCGGTGACCATCGACGACATCACCCAGGAGGCGGGCGTCGCCAAAGGCAGCTTCTACCGCTACTTCGACGACAAGGCGGCGCTGCTGGAATCGCTGCTCCGGCCGGTGCGCGACGAGGTGCTGGGCGCGCTCGCGACCTGCGCCCGCGCGCTCGGGAAGGCGCGCGACGCAGAGGCGATGTTCGACGCCTACCGCGCGCTGGGCGCGGTGCTGGCGGGAGCAGTCCTGACCCACGCAGGCGTCGTGCGGCTCTACCTGCAGGAGAACCGTGGCGCTCCCACCGGCACGCGGCAACAGCTGGCGACGCTCTCGGACGAGATCTCGCGCAGCGCCATCCTGGTCGCGCGCAAAGGACACACGCACGGCCTGCTCCGCAAGGTCCACCCCGCGGTCAGCGCGCTGACCGTGGTCGGCGCCGTCGAACGCCTCTTGCTGGCGGTGCTGCGCGGCGAAGAGGTCGGCAACCCGCTGGAGATCCCGCAGGCGCTGACGAGCATCATCCTGGAGGGCTTGCGCGTCCCGGCGACCTCGGCAAGATGAATGAGCAGCCAAAGCTTGGTCTGACCAGCGATTGGAGCACTCGAGTTCAGCCGATGCGGAACAAGCATCACTCGAAGATGAGGCGACAACTGGCCAATCAAAGGCACGCGGTCAGTCGCGGGCGCGCGCGTTCCGGTCCAGGCGCAGCTTCCAGACCATCCATAGAGCCTCAGCGACGATGAGGCGGCTCATCTTGCTCTTCCCGACGCGGCGGTCGATGAAGGTGATGGGGATTTCAATCACCTTGAAGCCGCGCCGGACGGCTCGATAGGTGAGCTCGATTTGAAAGGCATATCCACTCGAGCGGACGGTCTTCAAATCGAGCTTCTCCAGGACCTCGCGGCGGAAGCATTTGAATCCGCCAGTCAGGTCCCGCACTTTGAGCCCTAAGATAGTACGCGCGTAAAGACTGCCGCCTTTGCTGAGAACACGGCGACCAAGGCCCCAATTCACCGTGCCGCCACCCTTTACATAGCGGCTACCCAAGACTACTTCGGCGGTCCGGCTCGTGGCGAGCAGCTCGGGAAGTTTTGCCGGAGCGTGGGAAAAGTCCGCGTCCATCTCGAGAATGCGGCCGTAGCCGCGCTGCAGGGCCTCGGCGAAGCCTGCGAGATACGCGCGTCCGAGCCCCTCCTTCTTCTCCCGGTGGAGAACTCGCACCCGCGGACTCTCTTTCGCGAGCATGTCAGCCAGATCGCCGGTGCCGTCCGGCGACCCATCGTCGACGATCAGCACGTCGATCTCTGACGCCGCCGCAAGGATGGCGGGCACGATCTCGAGCAGATTTTCCCGCTCGTTATAAGTGGGTAGGACGACGCAGGCGCGATCGATCATGGGGCGCTCTCCAGAACTTGCAACAGCTCCTGCGCGGCGCGGCGGGCTGCGTGCGGCGCCCCGGGGGGGGCGATCTCCCGGCGAAGCTCTTGCAAGCCTTCGAGTTGGGCCCTGCGCTCGGCGCCGTTCTCCAGCAGTGCCCCGGCCTGCGCGGCGATGGCTTCGCTGGTGCACCCGCGCTGCAGCAACTCGGGCACCAGCAGGCGGCCGGCGAGGAGATTGACCAGCGAGACGAACTTCACGCGCACAAGCATCCTCGCGATGAACCAGCTCAACCAGCTGAGTCGATAGATCACCACCAGCGGGACTGGCGCGAGCGCGGCCTGGAGCGTGGCGGTACCGCTGGCGACAATGGCTGCGTCGGCGGCGCGGAGCACGTCGGGGGCGCGGCCGGCGACGAAGGTGATAGCGAGGCCGCCGGTGGGGAGCGTGGCCAGGTCGATGGTGGGAGCGACGGGGACGACGAGTTGGAGATCGGGGCGGCGGGCGAGCAGCAGCCGGGAGGCACCCAGGAGCGGCGGCCAAAGCCTGAGGATCTCCTGGCGGCGCGAGCCGGGGAGGAGCGCGAGGACGGGGCGCGCGCGATCCAGGCCCAGGGAATCCTTAAGGGCTTGACCTTCAAGGGGTTCAGCAATTTCATCGGCGAGCGGGTTGCCGACGAACGTCGCCTGCACGCCGTGCTGCGCGTAAAAGGCCGCCTCGAACGGCAGGATGACGAGCATTCGCGCCACGTCGCGCGCGATCTGCTTCACCCGGTACCTCCGCCAGGCCCAGACGCTCGGGCCGATGAAATAGACGACCTTCACGCCCAGCGCGCGCAGCTTCCGCGCCAGCCGCAGGTTGAAGTCCGGGCTGTCGATCAAGAGAGCTGCCCGCGGGCGCCGGGCCGCAGCCGCGCGCCGCAGCGTGCCCAGCGCGCGGAAGATGCGCGGCAGCGCGGGGATGACCTCGGCGATGCCCATCACTGAGAGATCTTCCGCCCGCACCAGCGCCTCGCAGCCTTCTGCGCGCATCAGCGGACCGGCGGCCCCGAAGCATCGCAGTCCGGGCCTCAGCGTCCTCAACTCGCGCAACACCGCGGCGCCGTGCAGGTCTGCAGAGGCCTCGACAGCGACGATGAGCAATTCCTCATCGCGCCCGATTCCAGCGCGGTGGCCGGCCTCCACGGCCTCCGCGCGCGCGTTCACTGCGCGGCCACGCGCTCGAGCGAGATGACCGGCCCTTCCGGCAACAGCGCATTCGCGCGCTCGATCAATTCCAGCGCGGCCGCCGGCGGCTGCCCGCGCGACCGGACCACCACGCGCACGTTGCGCGCGACCGCCCACGGGTACAGTTCGCGCATCTTCCCGTCGAGCACGAACGAGGCATACGCATTGAGCTTCTCCTGCAGCAGGAAGACCGCGCGCGGCAGCAGCCACTCCCCCTGCTCGACGTCGAGATAAAGAAACAGCTCCCGCGCGCCCACCGCCTTGCGGATCTCGTCCACCTCGGCCGTCGTTACCAACATTTCCTAAATCCCCTCGACCGCGATACCGGCGCGATCCGCTGCAGCGGCAAGCTCCGCACGATCGAACACCAGCGTGCGCCCGGCCTCGATGGCCAGCGCCGAGCAGCCGGCTTCCACCAGCACCGAGAGCGTCCGCGGTCCCACCGCCGGCAGATCGAAGCGCTCGTCCTGCGCGGGCTTCGCCGCCTTCACCACCACCGGGCCGTGCCCGCCGCCGCGCGAAAGCGGCCCGGCGCGCAGGACGCAAGCATCGGTCCCCTCGACCGCCTCGACTGCCAGCACCACGCCGCGCTTCACCACCACGGTCTGCCCGACGTCGGCCCCGCCCAGCGCGCGCGCCACCGCGAGGCCGGCCAGCGCGTCAGCTCGCTGCGCGTCGGAGAGGCCGCGGCGACCCAGCGGCCCGCGCGGCGCCAGCAATTCACCGATGAACGGCAGTGGCGAGATGATGCGGACGCCCTCCTCCTCCAGCGCCGCCGCCACCGCGCGCAGTCCCGCGTCGTCGCCGAAGCTGCGCAGCCGCGCCAGAACTTTCAGCGCCAGCCAGTCGGGCCGCACGTCGAACAGGGACGGCTTGCGAATGCCCCCGCAGAGCACTGCCTCGCGGCAACCGGACGAGCGCAGCGCTTCGACGATATGCCCCAGCTGTCCGAGCTTCACCCAGGTCAACGACCCCACCAGCGAAGACAGCGCGGGATCGGTTTCTCCCTCATGCGCCACCGCCGCCACCGTCCGTCCCGCGCGTGCCGCGGATTGGGCAAACAGCAGCGGAAAGCGCCCCGACCCGGCAATCAGGCCGATCGGCGCGGGCGCGGTCACCGCGCGATGCCCCGCTCGCTGCCCTCGAGAAAATTGAGCAGGTGATCGATCTCTTCGTGCCCGCCGTGCTCGGCTCGCACATGCGCGATGGCCTCGCGAAAGCCGAGCTTGCTGCGGTACAGGATCTTGAACGAGCTCTTCACCCGCATCTGCGCCGCCTCGTCGAAGTGGGCGCGCGTGAGACCGACCGTGTTGATTCCCGCGACCTCGGCGCGGTCGCCCTGCACCGTCACGTAGGGCGGCACGTCCTGGGTCACCATTGCCCCGCCGCTGACGAAGGCGAGCCGGCCGACGCGGGTAAATTGGTGCACGGCGGAGAGGCCGCCGAAGATCACCCGGTCCTCGACGATGACGTGCCCTGCCAGCGCCGCCGAGTTGGCGAGGATGCAGCCGTCGCCCAATTGCACGTCGTGCGCGACGTGGCTGTTCGCCATCAGCAGGCACTTGTTGCCGATGCGCGTGACCGAGCCGCCATGCGCGGTTCCGCAGTGGACGGTGGCGAACTCCCGCACGGTGTTGCCATCGCCGATGACAAGCCGGGTCGGCTCGCCGGCATATTTGAGATCCTGCGGAATCGCGCCCACCGCCGAGAATTGAAAGAGAACGTTGTCTTTGCCAATGGTGGTATCGCCTTCAATCACCGCGTGCGACCCCACGCGGGTGCCCGCGCCGATCTTGACTTTGGCGCCAATCACCGCGAACGGTCCGACCTCGACGCTTGAATCCAACTCGGCGTGGCGGTCGATCTGCGCGGTCGGGTGGATGCGCTCAGCAGACAAGGTCAATCCTTTCGGTCCGCGATGGTGGCCATCATCAGCGCTTCGCTGACCAGCGCGCCGTCCACCTTGGCCTCGCCGGCGAGCTTCCAGATGGGACCCTTCTGCCGCTCCACCGTGACAAAGAGGTCGAGCCGGTCCCCCGGCCCCACCACCTTGCGGAACTTCACCTTATCAAAGGACATCAGATAGATGACCTTCATTGCCGGATCGAAAGGCGCGCTCTGGTGCGCGAGCAGCGCGCCGGCCTGCGCCATGGCCTCCAGCTGCAGCACGCCCGGCATGACCGGCCGGCCGGGAAAGTGGCCCTGAAAGAACTGCTCATTAAAGGTGACGTTCTTATAGGCGTGGATGCGCTCGCCCTTGACCACCTCGACCACCCGATCGACGAGCAGGAACGGATACCGGTGCGGCAGTGCGGCGAGGATCTGCTCGATGTCCATCACGTGCGACGCTCCTTCTCCAACTCGGCCACTCGCTGCGACAGCTTG
Source organism: Deltaproteobacteria bacterium (assembly GCA_025358085.1). GTDB lineage: Bacteria > Myxococcota > Myxococcia > Myxococcales > 40CM-4-68-19 > JANYKT01. The sequence goes on from JANYKT010000140.1 coordinate 122,203, forward strand.
CGCACTTCTCGCAGCAGGTCCGCAAGCCTCGGCTGCGCAGCGCTCTGCTTCAGCCACTCCCGGTGCGGGATGGCAGGGGAGCCGCTCACCGTTTCGCCGTCGGCGAGATCGCGCGAGACCCCGCTCTGCGCGCCGACGCGGGCGCCGTCGCCGAGTTTGAGGTGCCCGATCACACCCACCTGACCAGCGAGGATGACGCCCTGTCCAAGCTCGGTGGAGCCGCTGATTCCGGACTGCGCGACCAGCAATGAAAGCGCGCCGACGCGGACGTTGTGAGCGACTTGCACGAGGTTGTCGATCTTGGCGCCGCGGCCGATCAGCGTCTCGCCCATGGTCGCCCGATCGATGCAGGAGCAGGCGCCCACTTCCACATCGTCCTCGATGCGCACGATGCCTGCCTGCGGGATCTTGCGGTGCTGCGGGCCCGACTCGCCCTCGAGGTCGAAGGCAAAGCCGAAGCCGTCCGAGCCGATCACGGCGTTCGGCTGCAGGATGACCCGGTCGCCGAGCACGCAGCGCTCGCGCACCACCGCGCCCGGCCAAAGCACGCAGGCTTTGCCGACCCGCGCGTCGTCGAGCACGACCGCGCCTGGATGAAGAATGGTTTGTGCACCAACGATCGCCCGCGCGCCCACCACCGCGCCCGCGCCAATCGACGCAGTCGCGTGCACCTGCGCGGTGGCGTCGACCTGCGCGCCAGGGTGCAGGCCCTGGGGGGGCGAGAGCTCCCGGTGAAAGAGCGCGCTCGCCTTGGCGAACGCGACGTAGGGCTGGGCCGCCACCAGCGCCGCGGTACCCTCGGGAAGGTGCGCGAGGTCGTCCTCGGCGACGATGACCGCCAAGGCCCGGGTCGCGCGCAGCGCCTTGCGGTAGCGCGGGTTGACGTAGAACGCGACGTCTTGCAGACCCGCGGTTTCGAGCGGCGCGACGCCGAGCACGCCAGCGGATCCGTCGCCGCGCAGCTGCGCGCCGATGCGTGCCGCGAGGTCGGCGAGCGTCACCGGCACGCCGCCTACTTCTTCGGCGCGGGCGGCTTTCCCTGCGCCTTCTGCGTCGAGGCCCCCGCGGTGCCGGCGCCAAAGCGCTCGTTGTAGCGGCGCACGACCTCATTGGTCACGTCGGAGGCAGCCGGTGCGTAGAGCAGCGCGGCCTTGTCGAGCACGAATGAGAAGCTCTCCTTCTCGCTCACCTCAGCCACCACCTGCAGCAGGCGCTTGGAGATGCTCTGCATCGCCTCCTGCTCCTTGCCTTGCAGCTCCTCTTGCATCTCCTGCGCGGAATTCTGCGCCTCAATGACGAATTTCTGCAGCTCCTCCTGCTTCTTCTTCTTTGCCTCGTCCGAGAGGATGGGCGCCTGCTTGTCGTAGTCGGCTTTCAGCTTCTCCAGAGAGCTGCGCTTCTTGTCCATCGTGCCGCGGCGCTCGTCGAGTTCCTTCTTCAGGCGGGTTCGGGCGGCCTTCCCCTCTTCGACCTCCTGGACGGCGCGCTGTACATCGACGAAGCCGAGCTTCATGCTTTGCGCGTGAGCGGCGCGAGAGGTAACGAGCAGGATCAGAGCGAGAATCAAACGGCGCATTGTGTCTCCAGACCGGCAGAATCGGACGGCGGCGCACCCTAGACGGGCGCGTCCGCGGACGTCAATCGCTTTTAGAAGAAATTACCGATGGTGAATTCAAACAGGTAGGGCGCGTCGATGCTGCGCCTGGTGAGCGGGAAGCCGGTCTCGAAGCGCAGCGGTCCCAGCGGCGAGAACCAGCGAACCCCCAGGCCCACGCTGTGGAAGAGCCCGAGAGGCAGCGTTCCGCCCCGCTGGCTCGAGGAGAAGAGGTTCTCGTTTTCCCCGAAGGTATTGCCAGCGTCGTAGAAGACCACGCCGCGCACTCCGGCCGCCTCGAGCAACGGGAACTCGACTTCCCAGTTCGTGATCAGCTCCTTGTTGCCGCCGATGGCGAAGTCGACCACGCCCGAGTCGGGTTCGCGGGTGGAGGCGATGCGCTTGGTCGGCGAGATGCTGCGCAGCGTGTAGCCGCGAATCGAGTTGATTCCGCCCTCAAAAAACTTTTCGCTGATGGCCACTGGATGCGAGACGGGGTCGGTCGCGCGGATGTATCCAAGCGACATATTAACCTTGAAGACCAGCCCGGCGATGAGTGGATGATAGTAACGCTCTACCAGGCGATAACGCTGGAACAGGTTCTGCGAATCAAAGATTGACGCGGCGTATTCAGCTGACGCCGACTCGAGGTGTCCCGACGTCGGGAAGAGCCGATTGTCGCGCTTGTCATAGTTGAACGAGACGCGGACGCTGGAAGTGCGTCCGGCGGTAAACTGGTTCGCGAGCGTGCTTTGCGACCCAACGCTGGCAAAGACGTCCACCTTCTCGAGGGTGTACGTTCCGAAGAAGCGGAAGTCCTCCCAGCCGCTGCCGCAAAAGAAGAATTTGCAATCGCCCAGGATGCCGGACAGCTCGTAGCCCGCGGTGGCCGAGCCGCCGTTGGCCCTGCGATCGAAGCCCGAGAATTGCAGCTCGCTGCGGTAAAGGTCCACCGAGCCGGTCCACTTGGTATCCAAGACATACGGGTCGAGATAGCTGAGCTGGAACAGCTGCCGGACGCTGGAGATCTGCAGCGCCAGCGAGGCGGTATGGCCGTAGCCGAGCAGGTTGTTCTGGGCCAGCTGCGCCTGGCCGAAGAAGCTCTCTCCGCCGGTGAAGCCGAAGCCCACCTGGAAGGTGCCGGTGAGCTTCTCCTTCACCGTGACCTCGAGGACCATCTTGTCGTCGGTGGAGCCGCGCTTGGTGTTGATTTCGACGTTGTCGAAGAAGCCCAGTGCGGTCACGCGCTGCTTGGAGATGCGGACGCCAGTGCCCGAGTAGCGATCTCCCTCGGCGATGCGCATCTCGCGCCGAATCACTTCGTCGCGAGTCTTGTTGTTGCCGACCATATCGATCTTCTCGATGGTGACCAGGGTGCCTTTCTGGAAGGAGTAATTGAGGTCGATGGTCTTCTTCTCGGCGTCGACCGAGGTGTCAGGGGTGACGTTCGCGTAGGCGTAGCCTTCATCCTTGTAGACATCGACCAGCCGCTGCATGTCGCCTTGCAGCCGCGTCTTGCTGAACCGCTGGCCGGGCTTGCTGGTGACGAGTTTGAGCAGCTGCTCGCGCGGCACCAGCATGTCGCCGCTCACTTCGATCTTGCCGACGTCGTAAGGCTCGCCCTCGTCGACAGGCATGGTGATGAAAATGTAGCGCCGGTCGGGCGAGAGCTCGATGGCCGGCTTGCCGAACTTTACATAGATATAGCCGAGGTCGAAATACATCCCTTGCAGGATGATTTCGTCGCGCTGAAAGGCCTCTTCCCGGTAGGTGCCCGTGTTGGTGAAGAAGCTGAAAAGGTTGCCTTCCTGGGTGAGCATTCCGGCTTTGAGTTCCTCGGTGCCGATGGCTTTGTTACCGATGAAACGGACCTCCTTGACAGTGACCTTGGCGTGCTCGTTGACTTTGAAGACGACGTTGACCTCGTTGTTGGGCAGCGGGTCGATGCGCGGCGTGACCTCGGCGAGGAAAAAGCCCTTTTCGACGTATTTCTCCTGCATCTTCTTCGCCGACTTGCGCACTGTCTCCATGTCGAGGATCTGGTACGGCTTGACCTCGATGGTGTCCTTGAAATCGTCCTTGGAGAGCTCGTCGTTGCCCTCGGTCTGCACGTCGTGAATGGAGGGCTTCTCGACCACGATGATGGTGAGGCTGTAGCCCGTCTGCGGGACGGCGACCGGCGCAACGTCGAGCCGCACGTCGCTGAAATAGGTCATCTTCCAGACCGCGAGCAGCGTAGCTTTGAGCTTTGCCTTGTCGTAAGTGTCGCCGGCCTTGAGCGGCAGGACAGTCCTGATGGCGTCGGTCTCGACGCGCCGGTTGCCCTTGACTGCGACGTTCGCCAGCAAGCCCGTATCAGGGGCCGGCGGGGACTCCTGCTCCGGAACGGCGGGCGCGGCGGCCGCGGGTGTCTGTGTTTGCGGAAGCACTCGCTTTTCCGCCGGGGCCGTCGCCTCGGGCGGGCTTGCAACCGGGACGGCGGAGGTGGCAGCAGGTGCCGTCGATGGGGCCGCTGCAGTGGACGCGGCGGGGGCCGGCGCCTGCGCGCGCGCCGTGCCTGCGAGGAGACCCAGGGTCGCGAGAAGAAGAGCCGTCCGCATTCGAGGGCGCGGACCTTAGATCAACTCGCCGAGAGGGACAATGAAGATCTGCGCTCAGGCCAAGAGAAGCCGGAGGGCCTCATCCAGGCGCGTTCCTGGCAGCGACGCAGGCAGCAGATCACGGGTCGGATGTGTTGTCCGAACCCCTGGCTGAAGAAGCCGTGCCCGGAGGCGTCGGCCCGAACGAGAGCTTCCAAAGCCTCACCGCGGTTTCCAGGTCGCAGGATGACCGCTCTCGTTCTGACCCTTTCGGACGAACGACAGGTCTTGCTTGACCGCGCCAGCGGCGATTCAAAGATCGCGTCAATCAATTCGGCGGCGACAGGGAAGCCGGAAGCAACTTGTTGAAACCATTTCAAGACAATAGCGGGCCAGACAACTTGTCCCGGGACAAGTCTCACCGCGGGCTCTCGCCTCACCCGTATCGTGTCGAAGAGCAGAAATTTTGCCGCGGAGATCTCGCGGTGTTACCGATTCATCCATGCCCGCACTGCTCCTCCGCCAGACCGCAAGCGCGCTTCGCTCGCAGCAGCTACCCGACGAGCGTGCGACGCCATTCATCAAGTGGGTCGGCGGCAAGGCCTCGCTGCTGCCGGAGCTGCTCAAGCATGTTCCGGGAAAGCTGCGCCGATATCACGAGCCCTTCGTGGGTGGTGGCGCTCTCTTCTTCGCCGTACAGCCGCGGCGAGCGATCCTTTGCGACAACAATGCCGAGCTGGTGATTGCCTACCAGCAAGTCCGCGACAACCCTTATGGCGTCCTCGATATCCTGGCGCAGCACGTCTACGACCAGGCGCACTTCACCGCGGTCCGGGCGCTGGACCCGCGCGCGCTCACCGAGGCCGGGCGCGCCGCGCGCTTCATCTATCTGAACAAGACCTGCTTCAATGGCTTGTGGCGGGTCAATCGCGCGGGCCGGTTCAACGTCCCGATTGGCCGCTACAAAAACCCGGCATTCCACAATCCGACCACGGTCGTCCGGGCGAGCAATGCGCTGCGCGGAACGCAGGTGCTGCACCTCCCCTTCGAGAAGTCGCTGGAGAAGACCGCCCCCGGGGACTTCGTCTATCTCGACCCTCCCTATGACCCGGTCTCGCTGACCGCCAGCTTTGCTTCCTATACGGCCTCAGGTTTCAACTTCGAGGACCAGAAGCGGCTGGCCTGGGCCTGCACGGCGCTCAATCGCCGCGGCGTTCGCTTCCTGCTTTCCAACTCCGCCACGCCCCGCATCCGCGAGCTCTACAAAGCCTTCGAGCAGCGCACCGTCAAGGCGCCGCGCTCAATCAACTGCAAGGCCGGCGGCCGCGGGCACGTCGACGAGCTGCTGGTGTTCAACGCATGATGGCCGCGCTCATCGCCGCGTCGCTCTTCATTCGCGCCGCGCATCTATTCGATGGAACGGTCGAGCGGCGCGATGTCGTCCTGGAAGTCGAGGGTGACCGGATCAAGTCAGTCGGTTCACAGGTACCCGCCGGCGCAAAGGTCATCGACTTCGGCCCCGGCTTTACCGTGCTGCCGGGATTGATTGATTGCCATGTGCACCTGTCGGACCGCGCCGACCACTACGATCCGATCTGGGCCTTCAAAGATACACCCATGCAGCACGCGTTTGCCGCGGTGGTCAATGCCCGGCGCACGCTCGAGGCGGGGTTCACCAGCGTGCGCGACCTGGGCGGTCCGCCCTTTATTGCGCGTGATCTGCGTGAAAGCATCGACGAAGGGTTCGTGACCGGACCGCGCGTGGTCGCGAGTGGCCCCGGTATCAGCATCACCGGCGGCCACGGCGACTCTTTGAATGGGTATTCGCCGGCGCTCAGTGGCCTGCTCTATCCGCACGAGCGCGGCTTCCAAATCGCCGACGGCGTCGATCAAGTGCGGCAGACCGTCCGCGCTCAGATCAAGTATGGCGTGGATGTCATCAAGATCCATGCCTCGGGCGGCGTGCTCTCTCGCGGAGATCAGCCCGGCGCGCCGCAGTTCACTTTCGAAGAGCTCAAGGCCGCGGCCGAGGAGGCGCACAAGGCCGGCCGCCGCATCGCCGCTCACGCGCACGGCGCACAGAGCATCAAGGATGCGGTGCTGGCGGGCATTGATTCCATCGAGCACGGCAGCCTGATCGACGACGAGGGGATCCGGCTGATGAAGGAGCACCACACCTGGCTCGTCAGCGATATCTATGACGACGACTACATCCTTGCCGAGGGACCGCGGCTCGGCCTCGAGCCCGCGCAGCTGGAAAAGGAGCGCAAGCTGGGACAGAAGCAGCGCGACAACTTCGCCAAGGCAGTCAAGGGTGGCGTGCGGGTGGCCTTCGGCACCGATGCCAGCGTCTATCCGCACGGCGATAACGCCAGACAGTTCTTCTATATGGTCAAGTATGGGCTGACGCCGATGCAGTCCATCCGCGCGGCCACCGCCGACGCCGCTGAACTCATCGACCGGGCGCGGGATGTCGGAACGCTCGTGCCCGGCAAGTATGCTGATTTGATTGCCGTCGCGGGCAACCCGCTGCAAGACGTGCGACTCCTCGAGAAAGTGTCTTTTGTAATGAAGGGCGGCGCGGTCATCAAGGACGCGCGATAGACAAGGATTACCAAGCGAGAGAGGGCGCCTTGATTGCCCAGGCGCCCTCTCCTTTTCAATCGATCAAGCCTGGATCGCCAGGCCGGCTCGAACACCGTGTTCTAGAACCCCAGTTGGGTGACCCGCGTGCCCCAGTTGCCCAGCGCGCCTCGAGTCTCGCCGCAGGTGAAGCGGCGGCCCGACGCGGAGGTCGGCGCGTTGTACTGCGCGAAGGTGCAGGTCTGGCCGATGTACTCGCTGGCTACCCAGATCGAGCTGCCGTCGAGCGCCGCCGCGCCGTAGTCGCCCCACCGCGGGCGGTTGCTGAACGGCCTGTATCCGGTAAAGCCGTCCTGCGGCCCCACACCCTCGGCGGCGACGTGAATGTCGCCCGCGCCGATCTTCGCGTCGAGGCTGGTGTAACCCGCGCTGGGAAAGTGGTCGTTGCCTGTGACCGTGAAGGCGATTACCCCTCGGCCACTCGGGTTCACCGCGACTGCCGGATAGTTCACGTTGTTACCGACCAGGCCGACATAACCCTGGTTGACCACCTTGTTCGAGTTGGGATTGACCACGAAGTAGGCGATGCCGTTGCCGGTCGAGCCGTCGTCGAAGGCGAGGCCGGTGTCGAGGCCGCTCCACAGCTTGCCGTTCGCGAGGAAAACCTGCTGCATGCGCGAGTCGTTCGAATCAAGCACCGATTCCTGGTTGTAAAATGGAGCCGGAGAACCGATGGAGCGAGAGCACGGCGCATTGGCGATGCAATCGCGCAGCGGCAGCGCGCTGCCCGCCTTCTGGTTCGACGGGCCCGGCACCGCGTAGCCCTGGGTATTGATGGTGACGCTCGACAGCGCGAGCGCCGACGGATTGGTGTCGATCGCCGAGGTGTCGGTCACGGTCCACTTGCGGATGCGGCTGTCGACGCCGCTGTTGCTGAACACGGCTTCGGAGCTGAGGAAGTATTCCGATCCGCCGTTGGCCGTCTCGTAGCTGCCAGGCGCCGCCAGGGCCGGCCAGACCGTGAAGCCGGGATTGCCGTCGCTGTCCGCATACTGCAAATCAGCCGTGTTGAAGAGCACGGCGTTGATGTTGGCCGCGTTGTTGGCAAGCGCGCGCTTGGAGATCGCATAAACCTGCGCGCCATTGAAGCCGGGAGCGAAGAGCGCGAACTCGTTGGTGGTGACGAAGAACGCGTTGGCGTCCGCGCCGATGTGCGGATAGTCGCCGAGGCAGGGGCCGCCGGGGCAGCCGTGGTTGGGAGTGCCCTGGGTGCCGTCGTTCTGCACCGGCAAGGTATGAACGGTGAAGCCCTTGGTGGGGTCGGCGCTGTTGCTGACGGCGATGTCCAGGTGATTTGCGCCGCTGCGCTCAATGGTCAGCACGACATGAAAGAAGCGCTGGGTGTCGTTGTCGAAGGTGCAGGTAGGGTCGGTAATGGACGGGCCGCGAGCGCCGGTCTTGCGATTGATGGCTGGCGCGTACCCGTAGAAGGTATTCAAATCGAGCGGTCCGAAGATGGTGTGGCCGGAGCTGTCGAACATGCGGAGCACGTCATTGGTGGATTCAACGACGAATCCGTTTCCCACGCACAGGGCCTGGTCCGGCGGCTCGATGGAGAAATTGTTTCCGCCATTCGCATAGCGCTGGTCGTGGAAGTTGACGCCGTCGAAGCTCTGCAGAAGTTGCGGGTTGGACTTGGCGCGCTGCGCGCCGTGGGTCGCCGCGCCCTGGCCTGCGTGCACGGCGATGCTGCGATTGATGCGAATGCCACTGCTGTTGACCCCGTCCCCACCGTTGTCAAAAGTGGAGTCGAGCTCGTCCGGACCGACGCTGTCGTCGGTGCCGGGGCCGCCGACCGAGGGCGTTACGCTCGCGCCTGGGGTGAGCGGGACTGTGGTGTTGGCCACAGCGGGCGCGGCCGCCAGTGCGAACGCCACTGCTGCGAGGAAGAGCGGTTCACGAAATCTCATTCGGTTTGTTCTCCGTTTTCGAGGGTCAACGAATTCATAGAACGCGTGCGCATCCGTTCGGTACGTCATGAATGTCTGGGTGATTGCTGTATGACACAAACGTACCGATGCGTACATGAGAAACCCCTCGTCCCGCTTGGGCGGGAGAGGGGCTGCCTGCTTCTTCATCGTGGCTATGAGCGGTCTATGGAAAGCGTACTCGTTAGTTAGGCGAGCTATCGGTCGGCGGCTGCGGAGCGCTCTGCGTGCTGTCGTCTTGCGACTTGCCCGACCGAACGTCGAGGCTCAGCGCCTGGGCCTTCCCGTCGACCAATTGATAGGAAGCGCGCACGTCGCTGCCCGGCTGCACATTCGCCGCCGAACCCAGCCGCCCATCAATGTTGATCGAGGTTGCGTCGCTCAGGCCGAGCGTCAGGTTCTGGCTGTCATTCGTGCGAAGGCGCAGCGAAGAATCCTTTACCTCGAGAACCTGGCCATTGACGGTTTTCTCGTCGGTCCATTTCTTCGCTTCCGACAGCACCTGCTTGTGCTCCACCGTCTGCGCCGATTGCGACTGAACCGCCTGCTGCTGCGCTTGCTCTGCCTGCTGCTGCGCCTGCGCGGAAATTTTCCGGGCATCAACCTGCGCCTGCTCCGCCCTCGCCTGCTGGCCGCGCGCCCTGGCCTGCGCATCCGCGACGCTCTTCTCCGCGGCAACGACGTCGCGTTGCGCCTGCTCTGACTTGCCTTGCTCCTCGGTCGCACGCTTCTGGGCGTCAGCGGCCTTTTGATAATCCGAGCGGGCCTTTTCCTGCTCGCTCATCGTCGCGGACTTGCTGTCGCCCATCGAGCCCATGCCCGCGCAGCCCGTCACCACCACAAGAATCAATGCCAGTTTTTTCATAAAGACCCTCGAGAATTCCCCTGCCGAGGAGAATATGCGTCGTGGCCGTGATCGCTGCAGAGCAGATTAGGCGTCGACTACCAGCCCCTCGTGCAGGCGAAGGCGACGTGGCATCCGCTCGGCGAGCCGTGGGTTGTGTGTCACGACGATTGCCCCGATGCCCAACTTTTGATTCAATTCCACCAAGAGCTGGTGGATGCCCTCGCCGGTGGCTTCGTCCAGGTTGCCGGTGGGCTCGTCGGCGAGCAACAGGCGGGGCTTGAGCACCAGCGCCCGGGCGAGCGCGACGCGCTGCTGCTCGCCGCCGGAGAGTTCGCCAGGCCGGTGGTCCATGCGGTGTGCCAGACCGACGATCTCCAGCATCTCGCGCGCCTGCGCTTCCGCCGCCTGTTTGGAAAGCCGGTTGATCAAGCCCGGCATCGCCGCATTCTCAAGAGCAGTGAACTCGGGCAGCAGGTAATGGAATTGAAAAACGAAGCCAACCGCCCGGTTGCGGAACGCAGCCAGCTCCTGCTCGCTCATCGCGGACGCGTCGTTGCCTTCGAAGAGGACCTGGCCCCGTGTTGGCGGATCGAGCGTGCCAATCACGTGGAGGAAGGTGCTCTTCCCCACGCCGCTCGGGCCCACCAGCGACGCCATCTCGCCCTTGCGCAAGCAGAACGATGCCCCGCGCAGGACGTGAATTTCCTTCTCGCCCATCCAATAGGACTTGTGGACGTCGCGCGCTTCCAGCAGAGGAGCGTCCATCATTCCTCCCGCAATCCATCGACGGGCGAGAGCCGCGAGGCCTTGGTGGCTGGATAGAGCGTGGCCAGATAGCTGAGGGCCAATGAGATGGCGGCCACGGCCACGAACTGGCCGGCGTCGGCGTTCACCGGGAGATTGGAGATGTAATAGACGTCGGGGTCCAATTGCAGCCCATATCGTTCGATGAACGAGCAGGAGGCGAGGCCGAGCAACAAGCCCATCGCCGTGCCGATGGCGCCAATGCTCAATCCTTCAATGACGAAGATCTTCATCACGCTGGCGTCGCGCGCACCCATCGACTTGAGAATCGAGATCTCCTTGGTCTTCTCCAGCACCAGCATGATGAGGGTCGAAAGGATGTTGAAGCAGGCGACCAGCACGATGAAGGTCAATATGATGGCCATGGCCAGCTTCTCCAGTTTAAGCGCGGAGAACAGGTTGCGATTCAACTCCGCCCAATCCTTGGTGCGATAGGGAAAGCCGCCCAGCGTGGCGACCACGCGGCGCCCCTCGGCGCGGGCGGCGTCCACGTCCTTGAACTTGAGCTCGAGGCCGACCACGTTCTCGCCCATCTTGAAGAAACGCTGCGCCTCGGGGATGCCGATATAGACGAACTTCGAATCGTATTCGTACATGCCTGAATAGAGAATGCAGGCGGTGCGGAAGGCGCGGCTGCGCGGCGTGGGGCCGGTGGGGCCCATCTCGCCAAGCGGCGTAATCACATTGATGATGTCGCCCACCCAGGCGCGCAGCTGGTGCGACATCTCTTTGCCGATGCAAATGCCGGGCAGGTTCTTGACCGCGTCCGGATCCAGCTTCTTGTCGGTCTCGTCGCGGTGGGATTGCCTGCGCTTCAAGGTGTCGTCCAGGTACTGCTCGTATTCGGGGCCTTCGAGCTTGGAGGCGGCGTCTGCGTGGGGTTCGACCACCGTCGAAGGAATGCTGGCCGGATCGGTCACCCAGCTCAATTCACCGGCAATGACCTGCCGGGGAAGCTCGCTGACGTCGCCCACCGTGGCGGGGTCGATGCCTTTGAGTTCGGCTCCGGTGACGGTTTGTCCATGCGAAAGGATGACTTCATTGAGGATGAAGGGAGAGACGCCCGCGACGCCCGGCACCGCGGCGACCTTGGGCATGACCGCCTTCCATTCAGAGAAGTCATTTGAATACTTCAGCAAGAGACCATGCGAGTTGGTGCCGAGGATCTTGTGCTTGAGATCGGCCTCGAAGCCGCTCATCACCGAGAGGACCACCGTCAGTGCCCAGACGCCGACCGCGACGCCGGCAATCGAGATGGCGGTCATGACCACCGTGGCCGGGCGCTTCTTGCGCTGGCCGGGTTCCAGCTTCGCCAGCGCGGCCCGGGCGCGGATCCATTGTGCAATGAGCACCAGCGCGGCCAGCACCGACGCGGCCGCGACAGCGATGCCCAGCGGACTGGCCTCGGGACCCTTATGAAAGTAGCGGGTGGCCGCAACCCCCGCGCCGAAGAGCAGGCCGGGAGGAATCAGCCCGAAGGCGAGCAGGAGAAACAACGTGCGGCGATTCAATCGCAGATGGGTGCGCGCGATACCGGCTTCATAACCGAAGCTCAGGTCAGGAGTTCCTGCCGCGCCCAGCAAGACGCCAGCGGACGCGCCCCAGAGGCCCAACAGCCAGGCGGCCGCGCCGGTGAGGCCGGCCCAGATGACCAGCTCCTGGGTCGAAGCAAAAAAGCGGTCATACGAAAACGACGGCGGCTTGAGCCGCTGCAGCGTGGCGAACGCGCCCAGGGCCAGCAGCAAGGCGGCGGCGCCCAGCTCGCGGCCACCAAAGCCGCGCGCGAGAAAGCTGATGGCAAAGCCAATGACCACGAAAGCCACCGCCTCCGCACCGAACGAGACGCCGAGCACGGCGTCGGGGGAGAGCAGGCTTTGATTGCCGAGCACCGAACGCAGCGCGATCTGGGCGGCGAACGCGGAGGCGAAGAGAACGAACGCGAGGACAAAAGCGCGGCGGCGGAACCGGCGCGCGAGGGGCAGGCTCAATGCTTTTCCCCATCGACAAGCCTTGCCGGGCCCGAATCGACTGCGTCTTCGACAGACTCCTCGGCGAGCGGTTTCATCAGCGGAAAGAGCAGTACGTCACGAATGGTCGGCGAGTCGGTGAGGAGCATCACCAGCCGGTCGATCCCGATGCCCTCGCCCGCCGTGGGCGGCATGCCGTGCTCGAGCGCGCGGACGAAATCGCGGTCGTACGGCATGGCCTCGTGGTCGCCGGAAGCAGCCTTGTTCACCTGCGCGCGGAAGCGTTCCTCCTGGTCGCGCGGGTCGTTGAGCTCGGAGAATGCATTGGCGATCTCGAAGCCTCCGGCAAAGGCCTCGAAGCGGTCGACCAGACGCGGCTCGGTATCGCGCTTGCGAGCAAGCGGCGAGACCTCGAGCGGGAAATCGACCACAAAGCAAGGGCGGTCTCTGGGCAGCATCGGCTCCACCAACGCTTCAAAGGCCCAGGCGATCTTTTCGCCGGTGGATTGAGCGCGAGAAAGCTTGTGACGCGCCTCTTTATCGTCCCCCGCTTTCGAGACGAAATCGGCCCGCGTCAGGGCATCCAGCTGCTCGGTCAGCGAGCCGACCAAGCCGAAAGCCTTCGCTACCTCGCCCACCATGGAGAGGCGCGGCCAGGGCGCCCGATAATCAATCATCGTTCCTTGATAGGGCGCCTCGGCGGTCCCGGTGACCTCGACGCAGAGCCGCGACACCAGCTGCTCGGTCAGCGTCATCAAATCTTCGTGCGTGGCGTAGGCCTGGTACAATTCAATGCTGGTGAACTCGGGGTTGTGGGTGCGGTCCACGCCTTCATTGCGGAAGATGCGGCCGATCTCATAAACGCGCTCGAGCCCGCCGACAATCAATCGCTTTAAATGAAGCTCCGTGGCAATGCGCAGCTTGAGGTCGAGGCCGAGCGTGTTGTGGTGCGTGGCAAACGGCCTGGCCGCCGCGCCGCCCGCTTCTTCCGGCTTGTGGAGGATTGGAGTCTCGACCTCGACATAATCACGCTCGTCAAGGAAGCGCCGCAGCGCGGTAATCAGTTTCGCGCGCCGCTTGAAGATCTGCCGGACCTCGAGATTAGTGGCCAGATCGACATAACGCTGGCGGTAGCGAGTCTCGATATGAGAGAGGCCGTGCCACTTCTCGGGCAGCGGCCGCAGCGCCTTGGTGAGCAGGCGAAACTCGACTGCCTCGATCGACAGCTCGCCGGTCCTGGTGCGCATGGCCCGGCCGCGGGCGAAAGCGATATCGCCGAGGTCGAGCAGCTTGAGCCGCTCGAAGTCCGCGGGCGGGACCTTGTCCTTCTTGACGAAGACTTGCAGATCGCCATCGCGATCGCGCAGCGAGATGAAGCTCACCTTGCCCATCGCGCGGATGGCCATGACCCGGCCCGCGATGGAATACGGCTCGGTGAGCTTCGCCTCGAGCGCGGGTCCGTCGTCGGTGTCGTGGCGGGCGTGGAGGAAGCCGCTCGTGTGCGGGACCTCGACACCGTTGCCGTAGGGGTGCGCGCCCGCGGCGCGGAGCGCTTGCGCCTTGTCCTCGCGCAGGCGGATCTGATCCTCGATGGAGCTGGTCTGTCCGGGCTCTGCCATGGGGACGCACTGTCTATCCTTCAGCGCGCCTCGCTGTCGATAGAAAGGCGCCCTGCTGCGAGCGCCAGAAGGCCACGGGAGCCAGCGCGACCAGCCCGCAGCCGGCGATCAGCACGCGTGGACTGACCCCAAAGTCCAGCAGGTAGCCGACCAGCAGAGTGGAGGCGGTCATGGTCAATGTCATTCCGCCCATATCCGCGGCAGCGACCCGGCCGCGGATGCCGTCGGGAACGATCTGCTGCTGCAGCGCCGAGGCGTAGGTCCAGAGAATTGACCCGCCGGCGTTGGCGACTGCCAGGGGAACCGCCGCCAGCCATAAAGTGGGCGCGAGCGAAAAGGCGCCATAGCTGCCGACGATGAGCAGGAAAGCGTAGCCGATGCCGCGGCGCAGGCCGGCCTCGTCGTGACCGACCAGGCGGAAGGCGACGAAGGGTCCGGCGAAGCTGCCGATGCCCCGCGCGGTCCAGAGCGTGGCCATCCCCGCGCCGGTGCCCTGGGTGAAGACTTTCTCGCCAAAGAACGCGAGCAGCACGATGACTCCGCCGAGGGTGAGGCCGAAGCACGCTTTAGTAACCACCAGCGCACGCACCCGGAGGTCGGTTGCGATATAGCGCAGGCCCTCGCGTAAGTCGGCAAGACCGAGGAAATTCTGGCCGCCCGGTTCGCGCGCGTCGGCTTGCTCTTCGGCTTTGAGCTTGTCGAGCCGGAGAGGCACGCCTCGTGGCAGGCCGGCGATCAGCGCGGCCGAGCCGATGAATGACGCTGCGTCGCAAATGAAAGCCACGTCCCGGCCAAAGAGCGCGAGCACCGCGCCGCCCAGCGCCGAGCCGATTGCGAGAGTGGTGCTCCAGAGCGAGTTCTCGAGCGTACTCGCCAGCACCAAATCCTCGGGACCCACCAGGCTGGGAACCATCGCCGCCTGTGCGGGTTCGAAGATGGCGCTGAGCAGCGAGTGAGCGGTCATGATCCCGTAAGCGAGCGGGACGTGCTCGGGCCTGCGGACGAAGAGCAGGCAGAGAACCAGCGCAGCGCGGGAGAGATCGCTCGCGAGCAGGAGGGCCCGGCGCGGGAGGCGATCGGCCAGTACACCAGCCGCGGGGCCGATGAGGAACATCGGGACCAGCCGGGTGAGGAGCGCGAGGGCGACCGCCTCACCGCGACCGGTGAGTTGGAGCAACAGAGAATAAAGGGCAACGACATTGAACCAGTCGCCGGTCATTGAAATCGCGTTCGCGGCATAGAGGCGCCGGAAGCCCGGGTTGCGGCGGACGACGCCGGCGAGGCGCGCGAAGCTTGGCGACTCGTGCATGGCGGCGGGTGGATAGCATGCGCGCGCGACCAGTGCCGCCTCTCCGTTTCTCGCGGCCCAAGGCGGGAGACTAAGCGATACTTCGCGGATGGCTCGGCCCGCAGGCGCTCGCACGCGCGTTACTGTGAAACGAAGTTCGCGCGGCGGGGCCGCGCCACGAGCGCGCGGCGTGCGCTGGGGCCGGGTGGGACTGGTAGCGTTGCTCTGCTGCCTGGCGGTGGCAGCGGCCTTCTGGATCAGCCTGCCGTCCATCGAGCCGCTGCGCAGCGCGCCACCGCAGAACACGGCGCTGCAGATCCAGCGTTCCCGGGAGGCCGCCGCGCGCGGCCGGGCGGCCCGGCGCATCCAGCATTGGATGCCTATCGCCAATATCTCGAACTATCTGCGCGAGGCGGTGGTCAACAGCGAGGACGCGCGCTTTTATGATCACGACGGCTTTGATTCAGTCGAGACGAACGTGGCGCTGCAACAGGCGATCGAGCGCGGACACCTCGGCCGCGGCGCCTCGACGCTGACCCAGCAGCTGGCGAAGAATCTGTGGCTCGGTGAGGAGCGATCGATCGTGCGCAAGCTGCGCGAGGCCTTGCTGGCGCGGCGTCTGGAAGGGCTGGGAAAGGAGCGCGTGCTCGAGCTGTATCTGAATGTCGTGGAGTGGGGCGACGGGGTCTGGGGCGCTGATGCGGCGGCACGGACCTGGTTTCACAAGCCGGCGGGAGAGCTGCTGCCGGAGGAGGCGTCCGTGCTGGCGGCGATGCTGCCGGCGCCGCGCAAGCGCAACCCGCGGCACCCTTCGGCGCGGCTGCGCGAGCGCGCAAAGCAGGTGCTGGAGCTGTTCGGGCTGTATCGGCAGCTGCCGCCCGCCGAGATGGTAGCGGCGCGCGAGCGGCTCAAAGCGCTGCTGGGTTGAGACTCGATAGCGCGCGCGGCTTGTTCTATCTTTGCTACCGGAGGGACCGCCGGGCAGCAGCCGCCCGCGCCGCGGCTGCCGCCGCCCGGCGCAGCTCGGCGCGGACCAGGTCCGCCACCAGCCGTACCCGCGGGACATCCAGCGCCGACTTCGCGCAGACGAGGTGGAGCGTGCCGCGCTGGAATTCGCCGAGGTCCACCTCGAGCGGCACCAGCGTAGAGGCGCGCTGGAAGCGGTGCGCGACCCGCGGCAGCACCATCGCGCCCAGGCCCGCCTCGGCGGCGGCGAGGTTAACGAGGAAGTGGTCCGAAGTGAAGGCCGGCACAAATCCGGGCAGCTGGGCGCGTAGCTGGGGGTTGGGCGGCAGCTCCTCCCACGGCGCCGCCCAGGCGATCCAGGGCAGCGCGTTCAGCCGCAGCGGCCCGCGCGGCAGCCGCGCCCGCAGCGCTCGCGAGACGAAGACGGCGTTCTCGAAGTGGAAGGTCTCCAAGAGCGCGAGCTCGGAGCCGGGGCGCTGCCCGCGCTCGCCACCCGCCGGCTGGCGCGGCGGAGGCTGCACCCGCAGCGCCAGGTCGGCCTCGCCGCGCGGGAGGTCGAGGTACTGCATGGACGAGAGCACCTCCAGCCGCAGGCCGGGGTGCCGCTCGCCGAGGAAAGCCGCGAAGGGCGCGAGAAAGTCGAAGGCGGTAAAAGGCGGCGCGGTGAAGCGCACCAGGCCGGTCACCGCGCGGTCGGTGGAGGCGGCGGCGCGGCCCACCTCGCCCGCCCACTCCGCCATGCGCCGGGCCGGGTCGAGCAGCCGCTCTCCCGCGGTGGTGAGCGCCGCGCCCGCGACGCTGCGCCGGAAGAGCTTCTCGCCCAGCGCGTGCTCGAGCAGCGCCAGCCGCCGCGTCACGGTGGGCTGCCCCCAGCGCAGCCGCCGCGCCGCGCCGCTCACGCTCCCCGCCTCGGCGACGGCGAGGAAGAGTCGCACGTCCTCCCAGCTGATATCCATATCTGAATGACACTATGCCGCTTCTTCTGTTTTCCATCCATTCACGGATGGGTACACCTGGGGCATCCCGGAGGTTGCCCATGACACGGATTGCCCCTCATTCTCTCGCCGGTTCGCTGGCGATGCTGTTCGTCTTCGCCCTCGCCACCGGCTGCGCGGGGACCAGCCACGATCGGCTGTGGGCCGGGCTCGGCGTCGCGCGGCCCTCCAGCGCGCTCTTGGCCGTCATCGACCAACCCGGCCCGGTGGAGCTGACCACGGTGGCGGATTTCATCCACCTCGTGAAGATGCGTCCGCGCGACTCCTTCCTTACCATTTGAATCAATAAGTCGAGTGCCCTTTCAATGACTGCCGCCAGGTCTCCGTCGGGAAGCCGGCGCCGAAAGAAGGGTCTTGCGCTTGGCGTAGCTGGTCGCGAAGCGCGCTATCTAACGCCGGGCGCCAACAATGATGATTGCCATTCCCAGAAGAGCCACGGCCGCACCCAGAGCGTC
>JANYKT010000148.1 GCA_025358085.1 Deltaproteobacteria bacterium
GAGCTTCAGCGCGCGAGAGCCGCAGGAGGAGCGTGGGGGTCGACGAACGAGTTCGCGACACCCCTTGCAACCCAGGTCCATCCCGTAACACCGGTCAGGGGGGGCGCGTATGTTTGAGGGCGGCGACCCCCACGCTTCTCCTGCGGCGTTCGTTGCCAAGTGAAAGGCCTCCTTAACTGAGTGGCATTCTAGCTCGTCAGCAAGTCGGTCTCCTTGGCGATGGCGCCTTTCCACGTCTCTGCGTCGCGATTGGCCCTGCTCTCCTTGCTCTTCTTTTGCCGCAAGACCAGGTCAGCGTGCGTGGTGAAGTACGGCAGGCTGCGGCCCACCGCCTCGGCAACCGAGCCGAACTTGTGGTCGCCCAAAAACTTCTCAAGTTCAGCTTTCAGCTCGGCAATGATCTCGTAGCCGCGCAGCATGGCGCCGGTGCAGATCTGCACGGTGTGCGCGCCCAACAGGAAGAACTGCGCCGCGTCGGCGCCGGTCTCGATGCCGCCCATTCCCGAGACCGACGCACCCGGGAAGGCGCGCGCGATCTCCATCACCTGCCGCAGCGCGATGGGCCGCACCGCTTGCCCCGAGTATCCGCCCGGCACCGCGTAACCTTCGACCGTGGGCATCGGGCGCAGCGTCTTGAGATCGACGCCAATCACCGAGAGGATCGTATTGATTGCGCTGATACCATCGGCGCCCGCCTCGATGGCGGCGCGCGCGGACGCGGTCACCGAGCCGACATTGGGAGTCATCTTGGCCCAGACAGGGATCGTCGAGACCTCCTTCACCCAGCCCGTCACTTCCTTGACCAGCGCCGGGTCCTCGCCCATGGCCATGCCCATCTTGCGCTCGGGGAGGCCGTGCGGGCAGGACAGGTTGAGCTCGAATGCGTCGACGCCGGTCTCCTGCGTGCGCCGGACGATCTCGTGCCAGGCCTCGCGCCGGTATTCTTCCATGATCGACGCAATGAGTACGTGCCTTGGATAGTTCTTTTTGAGCTGCCTCAATTCATCGAGCCAGATTTCGAATGGACGATCGCTGATCAGCTCGATGTTCTCAAAGCCCAGGACCTCGTTGGACTCGCGCGAGCGCAGCTTGCCGTAGCGAGGCGCGGTATTCACGACCTTGCTGGCATCGAGCGAGATGGTCTTGATCACCATGCCGCCCCAGCCGAGATCGAAGCTCTTGGCGATCACCTTTCCATTGGTGCCGGGCGGGCCCGAGGCGAGCAGGAACGGGTTCTCGAAGGCGATGCCGTTAACGGTGGTGGCGAGGCTCATATCTGGAGAGTACCGCCATCGCGCGACGAAAGATTCTACCGCCGAGAGGAGGACTCCCACGGCAAGGAACGCTCAACGTGGGTTCTTGCAGGCGAGCAAGCCCTGGCGCCCGGGAGGCAGGTCGCGCAGAGCCTCCCGTTGTCTTATTCTTCCTGGATGGCTGAGTCCGTGAGCAAACGAGCGACCTACGATGATGTCTTGGCCGCGCCAGAGCATAGGGTCGCCGAGGTCATCGATGGCGAGCTCCACTTGAGCCCCCGGCCCGCCATCCCCCACACCTTTGCCCCAGAAGCTGCCGCTCTATGCAGCCGAGAAGGTCCGCCACGCCTGGCTCATCGAGCCGCTACAGCACACCCTCGAGGTGCTGCGCAACGAAGGCGGGCGCTGGCTCCTGTTGGCGACCTTCGCTGGCGAGGGCAAGGTGCGCGCCGAGCCATTCGACGCCATCGAGCTGGAGCTTGCCGCGCTGTGGGCCGACGTACAGACCGTGCCGCGCTGAAGCACCGCCCGCGGCCGCAAAAGCCTGGACCAATTCCGATGTTCGAATCAGATCATCAGCGCGCGCCGGCGATGATGCGCGCGAAGTCGTCAGCCTTGAGCGAAGCCCCGCCGACCAGCGCGCCGTCGATGTCCGGCTGCGCCAGCAGCTCGGCGGCGTTGTCCGGCTTGACCGATCCGCCGTACTGCACGCGCACAGAGTCCGCCGCGGCCGCGCCGCCCAGCTCCCGCAGCAGCCCGCGGATCTGCGCGTGGACTTCCTGCGCCTGCGCCGTGGTCGCGACCTTGCCGGTGCCGATGGCCCAGACCGGCTCGTAAGCAATGGTGACTTGCTGAGCCGTTGAAGCATCGAGCGCGCCCCGCAGCTGCCGCGAGACGACCTCCCAGGTCTTGTTGCCCTCGCGCTCCTGCAGCGTCTCGCCGCAGCAGACGATGGGGTGCAGCCCCGCCTCCAGAGCGGCCCGCACCTTCCTGCCCACCATCTCGTCAGTCTCGAAAAAGAGCTGCCGCCGCTCGCTGTGGCCGAGGATGACGCCATCGCAGCCCAGCTCTTTGAGCATCGGCGCCGAGATTTCACCGGTGAAGGCGCCCTGCTTTTCCCAATGGCAATTCTGCGCGAACAGCTGGATGGGCGAGCCCGTCAGCGCGGCGCGCGCCGCTGCCAGCGCGGTGAACGGCGGCGCCACCGCGACCTGCACCTGCCCCGAGCTCAGCCGCGACCGCAAGTCGCGCACCAGCTGGTCCGCCTCGCTCGCCGTCTTGAACATTTTCCAGTTGCCGCAGACGAATTTTCGCCGAGCCATCATTCCTCCAGCGCCTTGATTCCGGGCAGCTCCCGGCCTTCGAGCAGCTCCAGCGAAGCGCCGCCGCCGGTCGACACGTGCGTCACTTGCGAGGCCAGCCCGAACTCGGCGATGGCCGCCGCGCTGTCCCCGCCGCCCACCACGCAGAGGGCGCCCCGGCGAGTCGCAAGGGCCATGGCGTCGGCGACCGCGCGCGTGCCGGCCGCATATTCTTTGATCTCGAACATCCCCATCGGCCCATTCCAGAACACGGTGCCCGCCTTGGCGATGCGCTCGCGATACAACTCAATAGTCTTTGGCCCGATATCGAGACCGAGCAGGCCCGGCTCGATCTTCTCCACCGTCTCGGTGGGCACCCCGCCCTTCGCCTCGCGCGCCACCACGTGATCGATGGGCAGCAGAATTTCCACTCGCGATGCGGACGCCTTATCGAGGATGCGCTTCGCGACGTCGATCTTGTCCTTCTCCACGCGCGAGCCGCCCACCGGTACGCCGCGGGCCGAGAGGAAGGTGTACGCCATGGCGCCGCCGATCAGGAGCGCGTCCACCTTGTTCATCAGCTGATCGATGACTTTGATCTTGTCGCTGACTTTGGCGCCGCCAAGGATTGCGAGGTACGGCTTTGCCGCTCCCTTGAGCAGGGGCTGCAGGTGCTTCAGCTCGCTCGCGACCAGGAAGCCTATGCCCCGCTCCCGCACGTGCCGGACCATTCCCACCGTCGAGGCGTGCGCGCGGTGCATGGTGCCGAAAGCATCGTCCACATAGACGTCCGCGAGCGCCGCGAGCTGCCGCGAAAAGTCCTCCTCGTTCGCCTCTTCCTCAGCATGGAAGCGCAAGTTCTCCAGCAGCAGAACCTTGCCGTCCTTGAGATCGCCGCTGAGCTTGCGGACACCGTCGCCTACGCAGTCGTCGGCGAAGATGACGTCCTGCCCAAGCAGCCGCGAGAGCACCGTGCCCGCGGGCTCGAGCGACAGCTCCGGCACGAGCTTGCCGTCGGGCCGGCCCAGGTGCGAGGCCAGGATGACCCGCGCCCCTTTCTTGATGGCGTACTGGATGGTCGGCAGCGCTGCGCGGATGCGGGCGTCGTCCTTGACTTCGCCGGTCTTCTTATCGAGCGGAACATTGAAGTCGACGCGAATGAAGACCCGCTTGTGCAGGAGGTCGAGCTGCTCGATCGAGCGAATCACTTACAGCTTCCCGCCGATGAGCAGGCCCACGTCCACCATGCGGTTGGAGAAGCCCCACTCGTTGTCGTACCAGGCGAAGACCTTGACGAACTTGCCGTCGTCGGCGACCGAGGTCTGGGTGGAGTCGAAGATGGAGGAGTGCGGATTGCCGTTGTAATCGATGCTCACCGTCGGATCGATGTTGTACGCCAGCACGCCTTTCATCTTGCCCTCGGCGGCGGTCTTGAACGCGGCGTTGATCTCCTCGACGGTGGTCTTGCGGGTCAACTCGCAGGTGAGGTCGACAACCGAGACGTTCGGGGTGGGCACGCGCATGGAGGTGCCGTTCAGCTTGCCCTTGAGCTCCGGGATCACCTCGCCGATCATCTTGGCGGCCCCGGTGCCCGAGGGAATCATGCTGAGGGCGGCCGCGCGCGCCCGGCGCAGATCCTCGTGCGGCAAGTCGTGCAGCCGCTGATCGCTCGTGTACGAGTGGATGGTGGTCATCAGGCCGCGCTCGAGGCCAAAGCTGTCCATCAGGACCTTGGCCACCGGCGCCAGGCAATTGGTGGTGCACGACGCATTCGAGATGATGTTGTGCTTCGACGGATCGTACTTCTCGTGATTGATGCCGAAGGCGATGGTGAAGTCCTGGCCCTTGCCCGGCGCAGAGATGAGCACCTTCCTGGCGCCGGCGGTCAGGTGCTTGCCAGCGTTCTCCTTGTCGGTGAACCGGCCCGAGCACTCGAGCGCGATATCCACGCCGTGCGCCTTGTGCGGTAGCTCGGCGGGGTCGCGCTTGGCGGTCACCGGGATTTTGCGGCCGTTGATCACCACTGAATCCTCGGTGTGCTCGACGGTTCCGTCGAAGACGCCGTGGATTGAGTCGTACTTGAAGAGGTGCGCGAGCGTCTTCGGCTTGTCGATGTCGTTGATCAGCGCGACATCGAAGTTGACGCCCCGCTTGATGGCGGCGCGGAGGATGTTGCGACCGATGCGACCGAAGCCATTGATGGCGAAGCGGGCCATGTGCGTTCTCCTTTTGGGGTGCGGAGAAATAGAACTCGCTCACGTGACCGTCAAGCGGCGGATGCAGAACCTGCGCTCGAAAAAGGACGCGGCGGGCTTTTGCGAAAGCCCGCCGAGCGCTTGCTGCACGAAATCTTCCCGGCAGGAACTCTACGCGGCGCCCTTGCGCTCGTTCTGCAAGTCGAGGGTGATCAGCTCGATCAGTTCGGTGGAGAGCGCGAGTAGCTGTTTGGGCGTATATCCGGACGAGCGCAGCTCCTTGTAGAAGGAGCGCGCCAGGATGCGGGCGCCGGCCGAACGATCGAAGGGAAGCGCGGGCGGGGGAGTCTTCGTCACAGGCTGCGTGGAGAGCTTGTCACTCATCGAGGACCTCATTGAGCTTGACGGGGATGCGACGCGGCTGGTGTTTCTATGCGGTGCAACCTTCCGGCCGGACCTCTGATTCCAGAGATTCCAATGACTTGCAAGACGCACTGCGCAGTGCGGTGCGAATGCTGCGATGCGTCTGCCGAGAAAGCCGGGTCAAACTGCGCAGCGAGTTTCGCGCCGCGGTGCGTTGAGCCCGCCTCCTTGCTGGGTCGACGAGCAGGCCATACTTTCCCGGCCCATGAGGCTCCAGGTAAAGCAGGCCGCTGGCGGAGGTGAACTGACCGTCCCGAACCAGAAGGAGTTTCTTGTCCTCTACAATCGCGGCGTCATCGGGAGAAATGACCTGGTGCTTCGCGGCGAAAAATGGGTGCCCGTCTCCGAGCTTCCCTGGATCCACGGAATGACCGTCGACCGCAAGCACGACAACAAGCGCCTCTTCTGGATCACCCTCGCGATGATGGTGCTGGGCCTGGTGCTGGTGATTTTCATCCAGTCCAAAGCGCGCCCGCGCCTGAAATCATGGGAGGTCCACGCGGTGCCACCGCGCTGATTTTTTCTGGTAGAGCACGCGCATGGCGAAGGCGATCTGGGAGGGCCGGGAGTGCGACGTTCTGGTCAACACGGACCTGGAGGCGAATTGGTCGGTGAGTATTCTCTCAGGCGAATATGACCCGGTCAGCCTGATCAAGCGGCCGGCCGCGCCCATTGTGATGAAGCTGCGCGCGAAGTCCCGCTGGCTCGCGCTCGACCAAAGCCTGCGCTCGCTGAAGGCGCAGGGGAAGATCAGCGACTACACACTCGAGCCGCGCCCCGCCGCGGAGCTCGCCGCGGCCGAGGCGGAGAAGGCGCGCCTGGCAGCGAAAAAGGTTGCTGGCGCGAAGGCCGCCGCAGAAGAGGAAGACGCAGAATAGACGGCTCACCGCGTTGCGTCGCCGTTGCCTCGGAAACCACCGGCAGAGCGTCGCTACTTCGCTTCGGACCGCCGGCGCACGCGCGTGAAGAGCTCCGGCAGTGCGGTGGTGTTTGCCTTGTTCGCGATGAAGGTAGGGATCGATCCGCCCGGATCGGTGAGCAGCTGGTAGGTCGCTAGCGTGCGCTTCCCGCCGTCGAGCGGCTCGAGCGTCCAGCTCCCGGTGTTGATCTTGAGCCGCACCACGCCATCCGCGGGAGGCGGCGCCTCCTTCACCGTGGCCGGCTCCCAGGCAGAGCCGTACACCCCGCCCGGCAGGTCCTTCGCGAGCGTCGCGCGCAACACCCAGTCTCGCCGCGAGACCATCGGGAAGTCCGCCTGCGCCCAGAACACCACCTCGGAGTCCGTGCGCGAGAAGACGCGCATCTTTTCAATGTACGGCATGTTCCCGACCTGCTGTTCGTAGTCGGTCACGACCTCGAAGACTTTGGCAGGCGGCGCATCGACCTGGCCCACCGCCTTCACTTCGCGCGCGTCGTAGCCCTTCATTTCCCGGGTTGAGACCGTAAGCCCGTATAGGCAGCAGCTGCCGCTGCCGCAGCCGGAGGGACGCTTGCAATCGAACTCTTTCTGCTCCCACTTCGACTCCGCCGGCGCCGCCGGCTCCGAACGGCGCTCGTCGGACGAAGCCGCATTTGCGGCGGCCAGGAGGAGCATCGCGAGGGACAGGCGCATGCGCGCGATGTTCGACGGCCTTGGCCCGCGCTGTCAAAGTCAGACCCATGTGTTAGACAAAAATCATGTCGCTGCCCGCCTCCCGCTTCGACCCGGATCAGATGTTCGCCGAAGTGCGCGCGCTGGTCGCCACCGTGCGGCAGCCGCAGCTGCGGGAGCTGTTGCTGGGACTGCTCGATGACCCCGAGATCGGCCCTGCGTTCCGCGCAGCGCCGGCAGCCAAGGGCATCCACCATCCGTTCGAAGGCGGCCTCTGCGAGCACACGCTTTCGGTGCTGCAACTCGGCTGGCGCATCTGCGATCAGTATCCCCAGCTGGACCGCGATCTCGTCACCGCGGGCTGCCTTCTCCACGACCTGGGCAAGACCCGGGAGCTCGCGACCGCGGAAGCCGGCGACGGCTTCGAATATACTGAAGAGGGCCGACTGGTGGGCCACCTGGTCATCGCCACTCAATGGATTCATGAGCGCACCGCGCGCATCGCCGGCTTCCCTCGCGAGCTGCAGTGGCACCTCGTACATCTGGTCGCGGCGCACCACGGAAAGCTGGAGTACGGCAGCCCGAAAGAGCCCGTGACGCTCGAGGCGATGGTGGTGCACGCGGCGGACGAACTGGACAGCCGCGTCAGCTCCTTCGGACTGCTCTTCGAACAAGCCGAGGGCGCCTGGACCGACCGGCGCAACATCTACGGCAGGCGGCTCTTCAGGGGTCCTTCGTGGAACGGCGAGCCGATCGAGCCCGACGTGCGGCACTTCGAGGGACCCGGCATCTACCGAAGCACGCGAAGCTTGCGAAGCCCGGGCAGCTCTGACAGCCCGGGCAGCCCTGACAGCGCGCCGAACCTGCAGACCCCGCGGAACCTGCGTTAGCGTATGCAGCCATTCCAGCGCACCGCCGCCATCTTCGACATCGACGACTCACTGCTCGACGGCAACGCGGGCACCATCTTCACCTGGTATCTCTACTCGAAGCGCGAGATGGACGCGGTGGTCCGCAGCACGGTGCCGCGCGCTCTCTACGATTACGCGCGCAAGCGGCTCAGCGAGGCCGACATGGTCGCGCTCGGCAGCAAGTGCCAGCAGGGCATTCGAGCCGACCGGCTGCGCGAACTGGCGCACAAGTGCTTCGAGCGGTACGTCAAGAAGCGCGTCACGCAAGCGGGGCTGCGCGCGGTCCGCCGGCATCTGCTCATGGGCCACCTGGTCATTGTCGCCTCGGGATCGCCGCAGTTCATCATCGACGAACTCGGCCGCTTCCTCCATGCGCACGAAGCCATCGGTACTCGCGCGCTCATCAAGGACGGTGTCTCGTCCCCGGAGCTGCTGCCGCCCATCGTTTTTCGTGAAGGCAAGCGCGAGCGCGTCAAAGAGATCCTCGCGCGCCACGGCATCGACGTCGGACGCTGCTACCTCTACTCGGACAGCGTGGCCGACACGCCGCTCTTCGAAGAGGTCGGGCATCCGGTGGTGGTCAATCCCAAGCCGGCCTTCCGCGCCGAAGCGCTGCGCCGCGGTTGGGAGGTGGTGGCCTGGGAAGGGCGCTGGAAGAGCGGAACCGCGGAAGAGGAACCGCTGGGTGAAGGGTGGCTCAGCTGGGAGAGCTGAGCCGGCTCAAGCTCTGAGCCTCCAGCTAATTCTTGTCCACCACCGAGAAGCCGCTGTCGATGATGGCCTTGTCGATGGCGGCGCGCTGCACCTGCCCGTCGTCGTAAGTCACTTTGACGGTCTGGCTCGCCTTGTCAGCCGTAGCGGACTGCACGCCCGGGAGCTGCTTGAGCGCGGCCTCGGTCTGGGCCGAACAGCCCGCGCAGTGCCAGCCAAGAACCTCCACCGTCGCTGTCTTCGGGCTCGCCAGCGCGGCAAAAGAAAGCGCCGCCGCGAGAGCGACTCCACTGAGTAGCTTTTTCATGGCGATCTCCTTTTCTCCTCCAGCAAGCAGCCAATGCCGGTCGGAAATCTAGGACGCTCCCCGGCCCGGCGTATTCAGCCCGGCAGCCGAAGGACCCTGCGTGCGTTCGCCGTGGTCGCCTGTTCGACCTCGGCGAGGGAAATACCCCGGACCTCTGCCAGGCGCGCAGCGGTCAGCTTGACGAAAGCGGGCTCGTTCCGCTTGCCACGATGCGGGACCGGGGTCAGGAACGGACAATCCGTCTCGACGAGCAAGCGATCCAACGGCGCCCGCGCGGCGGCGTCGCGGACCGCGTCGGCGGTCTTGAAGGTGAGCACTCCGGAAAAGCTCAGGTGCAGCCCGAGCGAAAGGTAGCGCTGCGCCGCCGCCCAATCGCTGGTGAAGCAGTGCACCACGCCACCGTCCGGCCCGAGCTCAGCTTGCAAAATCTCCGCGGTATCGAGGTCGGCCTCGCGGGTGTGGATGACAACCGGCTTGCCGAGCTTCTTCGCCAGCCGCAGCTGCAGCGCGAACCGCTCGCGCTGTACCTCGCGCGGGGAGCGGTCGTAGTGATAGTCGAGACCGCACTCGCCCACCGCGACCACGCCTGTGTCGCTGCACAGTCGCTCCAGCTCAACGAGATCTTCCGCAGTGGCCTGCGCCGCGTCGTGCGGGTGGATGCCGGCGGTGGCGCTGAACATCTGCGGCTCGCGCTTCGCCAGCTCGATGGCTGCCGCTGCGCCGTCCATGGAACTGCCCTCACGCCACTGTCCGATCAGCACGATCCGGACCAGGCCGGCCGCGCGGGCGCGCTCGATGACGGCAGAAAGATCAGTGCCGTACTCCTCGAAGTCGAGGTGCGCGTGCGAGTCGATCAGCACAACCAAGTACTCAGCTGCTGTGTCAAGAAGCGCATGCTTGGCCCCCGCGGGCTGGGCGAAAATATGGGGACACCATACGGAATTTAATTCCGTATGGTGTCCCCACATTCCCACATTCGTGTCCCGGCCACGCTATTTCTCCCGCGCCGCAGCCTCGGGGCCCGGCGCGGCCACGGTCGGCGCGGCTTCGGTCGCTGCGGCTTCGTTGGCTGCCACTTCAGAAAGCAGCTCGTGGCAGAGCGAAGCCAGCTCTCCTGGCGCGCCAGCCGCAAGCTGGTTCAGCAGCTGCAGCGCAGCCGGCGTGCCCAGCTCCGCCAGGCCCTCCGCCGCATCCATCCGCAGATCTTCCGCCGTCTCTTGCGAGCGCAAAAGCGAGAGCAGCAGCTCCTCCGCGCCCGGCGCGCGCAGCCGACCCAGCGCCCGCAGCGCCGCGCCGCACGCCGGTGCGTCCTCTTCATGAGCGAGCTCTTCCAGCGCCGGGATCGCCTGCTGCACGGAGAGCCGCCCCGCCCACTCCGCTGCGATCGGCCGGTCGTCGCCATCGCTTTCGATGCGCGCCACCAGATGCTCGCTCCCGCGCGGGTCGCCGAAGCGCGCCATCGCCGCCGCCACCAGCGTGCGGTCGAACTCGCCAAGAGAAGCGCCCTCGAACAGCCGCGCCACCTCGGGCAAAGCCGCCGCGTCGCCGAGAGACATCAGCGCCGACAGCGCTTCCTGCCGGCGGTGGTCCTCGTGCAGCGCGCGCACCAGCTCGGGCAGCGCCGCCGGGTCGCGCGCATCCGACAACGCGCAGGCCGCCTGGAATCGCATCGGCTCCTCCTGCGACTCCAGCAGCGCGCGCACTTGCTGTCGCGCGGCCTCTCCCGGAATGCGCAGCGCCGCGGTCACCGCTGCAGTGCGCACCTGCGCCACGTCATCCAGCAGCAGCCCCAGCACCGCGCTTTCATGCCTGGCGACATTCTCTGGCTTGCGCAGAAGCCGAACGCCGCTCAGGCCCGCCATGCGCACCAGCGGCTCCTCGTCCTCCAGCAGCTCGCCGAGCCGATTTGCCAGCACCTCGGCCGCCGCCCCGTCCCCGCCGCGCCAGCGCTCCAGCAGCGCGCGCGATGCGTCGACCCGCAGCCCACCCGCTCTCGACGACAGCGCTTCGGTCAGCTCCTGCAGCGAACTGCCGGGAAGCTCGTCTTCAGGGCCGGCCGCGTGAGGCGATTCCGGCTCCGAAGTCGCCATCTTGCCACCGAGCCAGGAGAAGAATCCCATCACTTCACCTTCGTTCCGGGCGGGACTTCGCCGGAGAGCTCCACCACGGTGAACCCGCGCGGGCCGCCGGTGGCGAAAAGCACCATGCCGTGGGAGACCTCGCCCCGCATCTCGCGCGGCGAGAGGTTTGCGACGACCACCACTGTCTTGCCGATCAGCTCTTCCGGCGCATACGCCTTGGCCACGCCGCTCAGGATGGTGCGCGGTGCGGCCTCGCCGAGGTCGATCGATAATTTCAATAATTTATCGGCTTTCGGGATCCGTTCGCAGGCGACCACCTTGCCTGCCCGCAGTTCGGTCTGTGCGAAGACGGCGAGGTCGATCACCGCCGGCGGCAGCTCTTCGACCGCCGGCTTTTTCCGGGCCGTGGCAGGAACCGCCGCCGGGACCGCCGCAGGCTTCGGCGCCGCGGCCACGAAGCGGCTGGCCAGCTTCGCCAGGTCCGCGTCCTCGATGCGTCGCACCAGCGGATGCGGCTCGCCGACAGCAGCGTTTTCCAGCGGCGTAAAGTCACCCCAGCGCAAGGGCGCGCCGGTCTGCGCCGCAACGCCGGCTGCGAACTTCGGAACGACCGGCGCCAGCATCCGCGCGCAGACCCGCGCCACGTTCACTGCCAACGTCAGCTCCGCCTGCGCTGCGTCGCGGTCGGTGGCGATCAGTTTCCACGGCTGCGTGCGCTGGAGCTGCTCATTGGCTCGGCTCGAGAGCGACAGCACCGCCTGCACAGCCGCGCGCGTATCGCAGCGCAGATAAGCCGCCGAGACTTCCTGTTCGCAGGCCGCCGCGGTGGACCAAAGGTCATTCGGTGAAGCCTCAGGCATCCGGCCGAGCTTGCCTTCGAAGCGGGCGTAGACAATCGACAACGCCCGATTGGCGAGGTTGCCAAGGTTGTTGAGCAGCTCGCCATTGACGCGATTCTTCAGCTCCGAGAGCGAGAGATCGATATCGCTCGGCGCCGTCCCCAGGTTTGCGGCATAGAAGTAGCGCAGCCATTCGGCTTCGAGGCCGGCGTCCAGGTACTCGCGAGCATTGATGAAGGTCCCGCGCGACTTCGACATCTTCGCGCCCTCGACGGTGAGCATCCCGTGGACGTGCACCTGGGACGGAACCTTCCAGCCCGAGGCGTGCAGCATGGCGGGCCAGAACAGCGTATGAAAATAGACGATATCCTTTCCAATGAAATGCACCACGTCGCAGTCGGCGTCCGCGGCCCAGAACTCCTCGACGGTGCGGCCGTGGGCGCGGGCCCAGTGGTCGGTCGAGCTGAGATACCCGACCGGCGCGTCCAGCCAGACATAGAAGTATTTCGCCTCCTCCCCGGGGATCTTGAACCCGAAGTACGGCGCGTCGCGGGAGATGTCCCAGTCTTTCAATGGCTCGGACAACCAGCCATCGATTGAATGAAGGATCTCCGGCTGCAGCCGGCCCTTGGTCGAGGTCCATTGGCGCAAAAAGTCCTGATACTTTGATAGCCGGACGAAGTAATGCATCGAACGGCGTCGCACGGGCGGGGTCTGACAGAGGACGCAGTACGGAGCTTTCAAATCCGTCGGCGGATACGTGCTGCCGCACACTTCGCAGGCATCGCCGTATTGGTCGGCCGCACCACATTTCGGGCAGGTGCCCTTGACGAAACGGTCGGGCAGGAAGCGCTTGTCGACCTCGCAATAGAACTGCTCGACCTCGCGCTGCTCAACCGCGCCGTCGGCCTTGATCTTTTCGTAGATCTTCTCGGCGTGGAGCCGATTCTCCTCAGAGTGGGTCGTATAGAAAGTATCAAAGGCGATATCGAAAGCCGCATAGTCCGCCGCGTGCTCCTGGTGGAATCGCGCCACGAACTCCGCGGGCGCAATGCCGACCTTGGCCGCATTCACCTCGATGGGCGTACCGTGGGCGTCGCTGGCACAGATAAAGATCGCATCGCGGCCCATCGCCTTGAGCGCGCGGACGAAGATGTCGGTCTGCACCGCCTCGACGAGGTGGCCGAGGTGGATGCTGCCATTGGCGTAAGGCAACGCCATCGTCACGAGCGTACGGGAGGCCATCGCCGCCATCTAGCACGGCTTGAGCGCGGGTGGCTGCCGGCTTCAGGGCCGACGCAGTCAAGGCACTCGCACCAACTCGGCTCCAACGCGCGAGGTCCTCACAGGGAAGACAGCCAGTTCGGTTTCCTTTCGGACTTGATTTTGCTATCCGTGCCCGCACTTCAAGCTGGAGGGCCCATGAACCTTTGGATGTCGAGGAAAGTAGCGCTTGCCGTCACGGCAGTATTCACCCTGATGGGAACGGGGGCGCTCGCGCAGGGCGTGACCGGCGCCGCGGTGACGGGAACCGTGCAGGCGGAGGGTCAACCTGTAAAGGGTGCCTCCGTGCAGCTGCGGAATACCGCCACCGGTGAAACTTTCAGTGCGACCACCGGAAACGGAGGGGCCTATTTCGTCGATAACGTGCCGGCGGGCGGTCCGTATGTGTTGACCGTCACGCAAAACGGAATCGAGACCGCGATTGAGCAGGACATCCAGCTGGCCCTGGGAGAGCGGCGCACCGTGAACTTCGGTGCCCGGGCCTCGTTCGGGGAAGAGATCGCCGTCGTGGCGCACAACGACGCACTGGCGGATCGCAGCCGGAGCGGGCCATCCACCAAAGTGAAGAGCCAGACCATCACCGCCCTTCCGCTGCAGGGCCGCAACTTCACCGACCTGGTCCGGACCGACGCGCGCGTGACCGGCAGCGGCTCGTTCGCCGGGCAGAACGACCGGTACAACAACATCCAGATCGACGGCGGCGCAAACAACGATCTCTTCGGCCTCGGCACGCTCACTCCCGGTAGCAACGCTGGCGCCAAGCCGCTCTCCATCGAAGCCATTCAGGAGTTCGTCATCCAGGTCGCCCCGTTCGACGTGCGCCTGGGCAACTTCGCGGGCGGCCTGGTGAACGCCGTCACCAAGAGTGGCACCAATGAATTTCACGGATCGCTCTTCGGCTACGAGCAGAACAAGGTCTTCGCGGGAAACCAAAGCGACCCCACGTTCCTCGCCTACAACACCACCCAGTACGGCGCGACGCTGAGCGGGCCCATCGTCAAGGACAAGGCGCACTTCTTCATCGCGACTGACATCCAGTCGCGCCAGTCTTCCTTCGGCGACCCGTCCCAGATCACCGGCGTAGACGCGGCCGATCAAGCCGCGGCGGGATTTACCATCGCCACCGCGAACCGCTTCATCGATATCCTCAAGACGAAGTACAACATCAATGCCGGCAACGCGCTGGCGCCGAGCCTCGGCTCGCCGGACCGGAACCTCTTCATCAAGGTGGACACCAATACGCTCCCCAACAGCCGGCTCGAGCTCTCGTACAACCTCGTGAGCGCGAACTCTGACAACCTCGCCCGCGATCCGACCGGGACCTCCGTGCCCAACGGGTTGCGCGGCGGATACGAGCTGTCGGGCAGCGGATACAACCTGCAGAACCTGACCAACACGGTGCGGGCGAAGCTCACCACCAACTCCGACGACGGCGTCTTTTCCAATGAGCTTCTCGGCGGCGTCTCGATCATCCGCGACGTGCGCCAGCCTTCCTCGACGTCGCCGCTCATTTTTGTCAAAGCGGGAGCGATCGGCTCGGCGGACTCGTACCTCGCGGCCGGAGCAGAGCGCTTCTCGCAAGCGAACTCGCTCGACCAGAATGTCTACCAGGTCCAGGACAACCTGACCTTCTCCAAGGACGAGCACCGGCTCACTTTCGGCACCAGCAACGAGTTCCTCAATCTGAAGAACACGTTCCTCCAGGCGGCAACCGGAATCTACGCCTTTGACAGCCTGGATGCCTTCGCCGCCGGCACGCCGAACGCGTTCGAGCGGCGCCTGCCGGTCTACAGCAAGCTGCCAGATGGGACGGTTGGGAGCTTGCAGGCCCCGGGCGTCGCCGCCTTCACTGTCTCGCAGTTGGGCGTCTACCTGCAGGACGAGTGGACAGTGGCCAGCCACCTGACGCTCACGCCGGGCATCCGGCTCGACGTGCCGTTCCTGTCCAAAGCCGTGAGCAACCCGGCCCTGGTGAACAACACTGCTTTTCCTCTCGACACTGGCAAGCTTCCGTCCGGAAACCTCCTCTGGTCGCCGCGGATCGGGTTCAACTACGACGTGGACGGCAACAACGATACCGTGTTGCGCGGCGGCGCCGGCGTCTTCACGGGCCGCCCCCCCTATGTCTTCGTCTCGAACGCCTACGGGAACAACGGCCTGGCTTCCTCCTCGCTCCTCTGTGTTCCGGCCAAGGGGAGCAAGGTGCTGAGCTTCCCCTTCAATCCGGATCCGACCCAGCAGCCCACGGACTGCTCCGGCGGAACTGGAACGCCCCTGCCGCCGACCAATCAAGGCGAAATCGATTACTTCGATCCGAATACGAAGTATCCGCAGAACTTCAGGCTGGCCGCCGGCGTCGACCACCGGCTGCCCTTCGGACTCAACGTCTCGGCCGATTTTCTCTATACCCGCGATATCAACGCTTTTTACACCTCGGACGAGAACCTCGTGCAGCAGGGCTACGACGGCGATGGCCGCGCCCTCTATGGAAGCCGAGGGGTCAATCCTGCGAACGGGAGATTCGTTGGCACGCCCACCCGCAAGGATCCCGTCAACCTCAGGCAAGCGATCGAGGTTTTCAATAAGGAGGGTGGCCATGTCACCACGGCCAGTCTGACGGTGACGAGGCAATTTGCCCGGCGCTATACGCTCTCGGCCTCTTACGCGTATTCGCGCTCGCTGGATCGCATGTCGTTCACCAGCTCGCAGGCTTTCTCGAACTTCCAGTTTTCGCCGCTCGATGGCGAGCTCGAGAATCGCGCGGTGCGGCCGTCCGCCTTCGACCGCCCGCACAAAATCACCGTCTCCGGCAACGCCGCCCTGCCGTACGGTTTCGTCCTGGGCATCATCTACGTTGGCCAGTCGGGAACGCCCTACACCTGGACGGTCAACGGCGACGTCAACGGCGACGGCGTCAGCGGCAACGACGTTCCGTTCATCCCGGCGAATGCCAGCCAGATCACGCTTTCCGATCCGACGCAGTACGCCGCGCTCGACACCTTCATCAAAGGCCAGAGCTGTCTGCAGGACGCACGCGGTGGCTTACTCAAGCGCGGCGCCTGCCGCAACCCCTGGCAGGACTTCCTCGACACGCGCGTGTCGTGGACTTCGCCCGAGTTCAAGGGCGGTCAGCACTTCGAGGTGCAATATGACATCTTCAACTTGCTCAACCTGCTCAACTCCGACTGGGGTCACTTCGATCAGGTCGCGAGTTTCGAGACCGTTCGTGCCCAGTTCCTGCGCGCGGTCGGCTACGACAAGGTCAATAACCGGCCCATCTACAGCTTCGGTCCTCCGAACTCGATTACCGCTACGACCTACAGCCCCACCGCGTCGCGCTGGCGCATGCAGTTCGGCGCGAAGTACGTTTTCTAAAGCGAGCGAAGAACAGCGCGCAGACCGGGCTTGCCGGTCTGCGCGGCTTCACCAGTGAATGCCAATGACCGCGGCACGGCCGGCTTCCGAAAGGTGCGCTTCATCGACCGTTCCGGGCACGCCGCACAGCTCGAAGAAATATTCCAAGTATCCCTCCCAGATGTCGAATGACAAAGGCGCGGGCGGGCCTTCGGGCCGGATGGTGATCGGGCCTACCGTCGGTGGCAAAAACGTCCACTCGACCGCGATGTTGCTGATGATGGGGCCGATGATCACCTGCGTCTGCGCAAACAAGGCTTCAGGCGAGTCTCCATACAATGCGCGGGTGCTCTCGAAGAGTCCCCTCAATAGCGGCCCGCCCTGCTCTCGCATGCCGGCAAGAGCGATACTTCGCAACTCTGTTCGGCCGCGCGCATCGACAACAGCCCGATAGAATGCGTCACAGACGCGGCAGACCGCGTCCGGAGTGGAGCAAAGGTCTAGCGTGCGCAGACTTCGGTCAGCAGGCGTTCAATCAAAAGCCGCTGGTCAGCGCCGCTCTTGAGCGCCTCATCGGCCTCGGCGCAGCGAATCAAGCAGCGGCGCCAGAATCCGCGCGGCTTGCGGCGCGCGCGCTTGTAGCCAAGCCAGGCGCCGAACGGGTGCGGCACTTTCTGCTTCTTCTCCGACAGCTCCTTCTCTACCGCTGAAAAGAGCTTGCTCTGGTACTCGGTGTAGCTGAGCTCGCGCGGCCCAGTGTCCGCATAGCGCGCTGAATCGGCAAGCGCCTTGCGCACCGCCGAGGCTACCCCGCCCAGGAAAGGCAGCGCCACCGCGCTCGCGTTTGCCTTGCGCCGCAGCTCCTCGTGGAAGAGGTGCAGCGCCTTCCCCAGATCGCCGTCGCCGACCGCCTCGCCGAGCGCGAAGAATTCCTCCTCGCGGACCTTTGCCACCAGCAGCTCGACATCGGCCTTGGTGATCTGCGGCTTCTCGCCAGCGTAGGCCGCGAGCTTCTGCAGCTCGGACGCGATCAGCCGCAGGTCGTCGCCCAGCCGCATCTTCAGCTCCTGCTCGGCGTCCCTCGCCAGCCGCTTGCCGAGCGGCTTGAGCTCCTCTTCCACAATCGAGGAGATATCGAGCGTGTCGATGGTGCGGCCCTTGCGCT
This sequence comes from Deltaproteobacteria bacterium, assembly GCA_025358085.1. GTDB lineage: Bacteria > Myxococcota > Myxococcia > Myxococcales > 40CM-4-68-19 > JANYKT01. The sequence goes on from JANYKT010000148.1 coordinate 17,416, forward strand.
CGGCGCGCCGCTTGACGTGCGCTCCCGACACCGCCGCAAGCCGGACCAGCGGGTGCTTCGCCGGCAACGTCTCTGCGACCAGGATGAGGTGCGTCTTCGGTGGCAACCCGCGCTCGACCGCCTTGACCAGCACCTCCAGATCTTCCGGCGGCGCGGACAGTCCCTGCGCGAGCGCCCAAGCCGACAACTCCTGCATCCACGCCTTGTCGGAGTCCTCCGGCGCTGCGCCGACCTCCTTGCGCCACTTCGCCGCCGATGGAGCCGCCTTGGTTCCGAACGCGATCTCGGCCGCGCCCCAGCCGGTGGGGCGCACCAGTTTGAGCAGCCTCCGGGCAGCATCGCGCTGCCGCTTGCCCTGCCACAGCTCGCGCGCCCGGATGAGCTCCCGCTCGGCGTCCACCTCGTCGGCAAAGACGTCGGCACCCTCAACCACCACGGCCTTGGGCGCGGCGAACATGGCCACCGTGACCAGGTGCGCGGTGATCTCGCGCGCGCCCGCGGACGCGTCCATCACAATCAGGTTGAGCCCGCGCTCCTTCTCGGGCACCAGGGCGTCGGCGAGTTCGCGCGCCGAGTGGCGGGCCAGATATTCGTCGCCTTCGAAGAGGTAGACCGGCAGCCCCGCGCCGTGGCGCGCAGCCTCGAGCAGCTCAACCAATCCGGCCAGCTCAGCCATGCGCATTTCCCTTTTGGCCGGACGCACGCAGCTCGCGTGCTCCCAAAAACAGCCGCTCCAGCTGCAGCCGGCCGTTGCCGTTCTGACCCAGCGCCTCGATGACCCGGGCGCAGAGGCCCGCTTGCGACAAGAGAGTGGTGGGCGGCAGTCGCGCTCCCAGCTGCGCCGCGGTGTCGAACAGGTCGCGCGCTTCCAGCAGCTGCCGCGGCGCGCCCGCCTGCGCTACCAGGACATCGCGTGTCCAGGCTTCGATGGCCACCGCGACCAGCGCAGCCGCATCGCGCTCGCTGTGCTCGGCGGCGAGGTCCAGCGCGTCGCGCTCGTCGGGCGCAGCCAGCGCGCGCTCGAACGCCTCGATCAGGCTTCGGCGCTCGCCGGGATCGGACAGCGCCTGCGAGAAACTGCCCTGTGCCCGCGCCGCCCGCTCGCGCGCTTCGGGCTCCGCGACGCCGTCGCGCACGAGCCGCCGGTAGATGAGTTCTTCGGACACCGGCCCCAGCTGCACCCGCGCGCACCGCGAGCGGATGGTCGGCAAGAGCGCATCGGGGTTGGCCGAGATGAGCAGGAAGGTGGTCGCGGGCGGCGGCTCTTCCAGGGTCTTCAGCAGCGCGTTCTGGGCGCGCTCGTTCAGCGCGTCGGCCGGCACCAGCGCGGCGATCTTCCGCCTTCCCCGCAGCGCCGCGAACGAAAGCCTCCGCGAGAGGGCCCGCACCTCGTCGACGCGGATCTCCTTCGACGGCGCCCCCTCGAGGTCGGCCTTGGAGATCAGCCCGCGAGCCACCATTTCGCTCTGCGGCAGGATCCACTGCACGTCCGGAAAGCTGCCGCGCGCGATGGCGAGGCAGTGGCCGCAGCGTTCGCACGGCCTGCTGGCAACGTCTTCCGCCTCGCAGTTGGCGGCCTGCGCGAGCGTCCGCGCAATCAGCTCCTTCCCGGTGCCCGGAGGTCCGGCGAGCAGATAGGCATGGTGCAGCTGGTCGCGCTCGAGCGCCGCGCGCAGGAGTCGCACCGGCCGATCCTGTCCCACGATGTCTTCCCACCGCATGAATCCGTTCTGTACACAGCGTGAACGCTCGATGGCAACGATGATTGTTATGCTTGCTATGCTTGGTCCATGCTTTCGCTCCAACGATGCTTCCTGCTGCTTCTCGCCTCCGCCGCCTGCGGGCGATCCGACACCTACGTGAATGGTGGATTCTTTCCCACGGACGCCTATCCGCCGGTTGTCCTCGACACCGTGCGCAGTTCCATCTCCGGTGAGGTCACCCTCTCCGACGCAAGCGGGCAGCCGTCGGGCAAAAAGCTCGCGGTAGTGATGATCAGCACGGCGCCGGACCTGTGCAAGAAAATCAAGGCGAACCCAGGCTACTTCCGCACGCCGCCCGAGCCTTTCATCGCGCTGGCACTTTACGCGCCGCTCGACAAGTCGGGCACGTTCTACGTCGGCCGCGCCGGAGACGACGGCACCAACGGCGAGGCTTTCACTTCCCCGGGCCCGACCGACGGCGGGGCCGCCGCACCACTGTTGACAGTGTTCGCGCTGCCCGGTTCGCTGGTGAGCCTGAGCGACTTTGGCCTGCGTGAGCCCGGCAACGCCGATGGCACCCTGGATCTCTTGTTCGCCAGCCAGTCCGCGATCCCGCAACAGATGTATGGGCACTTCAAGAGCAACACCTGCGACGGTTTCGACCACGTGCTGCTGCCTTGACAGGGCCCAGGTTGCGCTTTACTCAAGCGCTCCCCCATGGCACAGCCCATCACCACCGACCAGCCGGATCGCGCAGCTCCTCCCGCCGCGAGATCTGTCGCGCGCGACTTCCTTCTGGCGCGGCTGGGTTCGCTCTTCGCCATCCTCCCGCTCGGCGTCTGGTCGGTGAACCACCTCTGGAACCAGTTCGCCGCCTCGAACGGTGCTGCGGCCTGGGAGGCTTCGGTCGAAGGCCACCAGAGCACCGCGGGCGCCTTCGTTGTCTTCGTGCTCGTCCTGGGTCCGCTGCTCTGGCACACGGTCTGGGGCATCTCGCGGATGTTCAGGACGCGTCCGAACACGGACCTCTCGCGCTTGTCTAACATTCGCTATTGGCTGCAGCGTCTGTCGGCCACCGGACTGCTGCTCTTCCTCGGGGCGCACCTATGGCTGGCCTGGTTCCAACCCCGCTTTATCGGGGGTCACGCCGAACCGTTCACCGGTCTCGCGCACGAGATGCACTTCCACGGGCCCACCCTCGCCGTCTATCTGGCCGGAACGCTCGGCATCGCTTACCACCTGGCCAATGGACTCTGGTCCTTCTCCATGGGCTGGGGCCTGGTGGTCTCCAAGAGCGGGCTCGCCTGGATGGAGCGCATCTCCATGGTGGTCTTCGTGGCGCTGCTCGCCATCGGATGGGCCGCCGTTTACGCGCTGTACTCGGCGGGATTGAACACCTGACGCTTGATGCAGCACACAGGGGACACCACCGCTTGTAATGGTGTCCCCCTGCCGATGGTATCAAGCGTTAGACAGCTAGGTGAGATTGCGGCGGAGGAAGCCCGTGATCTTCGCCCACGCGAGCGTGGCCTGGTCGGCTGAATACATCTCAGGGCGAGTGTCATTGAGGAAGGCGTGGCCGGCGTCGTAGACGTGCACGTCGCTGTTGGCGGGCGCGGCGCTGCGCAGAGCGTTTACGTCGGCGAGCGGGATGGTTCGGTCGGTGCTGCCGTACACCCCGAGTACAGGACAGCGAATGCGTGACATCGCGTCCAGGGGATGCTCGGGCCGGAGCTCGCCGAGCGGCGCGGCGTGGCGGAGGGGGCCGTAGCAAGCAACAGCGGCGTCGAGCCGGCGGCCATCGGCGGCGAGCAGGAGCGAGAGCGACCCGCCCATGCAGAAACCGATCGACCCGAGCTTCTCGCCCGAGACCTGCGCGTGATCGAGCGCGGCGCGGAGGTCGCGCACGACCTGCGGATAAGAGGTGCGACCGATGCGGGTTATTACTGAGGGCATGTCGCTGCCGGCGGGCAGCGGGTCGCGCGCGAAGATCTCCAGAGCGATGGCGCGGAACCCCTCGTGCGCGAGCCGCATCGCCACCGCGCGCACCCAGGGCGTAAGGCCGAACGCCTCGGGAGCGATGACGATCAACGGCGCGTCCTGGTCGGGCGGCTCGCAGAGAAACGCGGGCATCATGGCGCCGTCGACCGCGCGCACGTTCAAGTCGTTCTCCCGGATTCCGGTCTTTTGTCCCATAGCGAAACGCCCCTAGTACGGGTGCGGAGTCTTGGTGACGTTCTGCAACAGCACGGTGCCGAGCGGAACGACGAGGTAGAGCGCGGTGTTGACCGCGACGGCGGTGTCGCGCGAGACGTCGGTCGTGGCGAGGCCGTACCCGACTCCGACCGCCAGCAGCGAAGTGCCGTACGCGCCCAGCGTCGCCCAGCCGAGGTGCGGATCGTACGAGTCGCTGCCCTTGCCGACGATCCACGAGGTCAGCGCCGCGACGAACGGAGAGAGCACGAAGCAGCCGATGGCGCCGCCCAGCGCCGCGGTGGATCCGTCGTAGCTCGCGTGGCCGCCACCCACCGTGACGTGGCCCTGCGACAAGAGCGCGGAGCCGATGGCGTTGACTCCGGTGAACGCCGCCAGGGAGGCGCCGTATTCGGCCGCGGCCCGCGCGTACTCGGTTGGGGACTCGGCCCGCGCTACCGCGACCTTATCGGCCCTGCTCTGGAACAGGGCGGCGGGCGGCGCGCAAGTGGACACGAGCGCGAGCAGCAGGAATGTCATGAGGGACGCTAGGGACCGCCCGGCGGCCTGTCAAGCGGCGCGGAAACGACTTCATGCTTCTTCACTCCCCGCACCAGATAGACCACCACCGCGAGGTTGAGCAGCAACAGCAAGACACGAATCCAGGTGGGCTTGCAGACGATTTCGAACAGCTCCCAGGGCATCAGCGCGCCAGTCGCGAAGACCACCAGCCACGGGGCCCACCATTTCCCGGCGCGGAGCGCGAGGCCCTCGAGGGCGGAAAAGATGGCGTCCACGAAGGCCCCCGCCGCCGCCACCTCGACATGCCGGGTGGTCGCGGTGACGATCAGCAGCGTCGCAGCCTTCAACGCCCAGGCCCGCGCGGAGTGCTCGAGGAGCATCTCTGCCGCGGTGGCGGCGCCCGCCTCGGCGCCGCTGAGCAGAAGATAAATCATCAAGACGCCGATCAATGCCTCGGCAACGGCCTTGAAAAGCTTGTACGCGATGATCGCCTGCAGACCGACCGCGCGCGCGGGAGCAACAGGAATCCTCGCCTCGGTCACGCGTCGCCTGCTTCGCCGGCGCCCTCGTCGACGGACTCGGAAACCAGCGACCGGACCACGTCGAGCAATCGCCCGATGTCGAATGGCTTCTCCAGCGAGCGCACGCCCAGCCCGCGCGCGATCTCGTGGCCATCGGCGGAGCCGGTGGTGAGCACCACGGGCATGGCCGCGAGCGCGCCGCCCGCTTCGCGGAGCGTGCGAACGACCCAGCCACCGTCGGCGTCGGGCATCATGAAGTCCACCAGCAGCAGCGAAGGCGGCGGTACGGAGGCTTTCGCCAGCGCGACAGCGTGGTGCGCGTCGGGGCATGAGACGACCGAATAGCCGGACATCTCCAGCAGGTCCTGGAGCACGGCGCGGCAGTCGTCGTCGTCCTCGACTACGAGGATGCTTCTCTTCGCCATACCCGCCTTGGGAACTGATTTGGAGTCGGGACACTAACCGAGCGGGCTCCGCGGAGCCATTCCTGCGTCGCCAGCCGCAACGTCAACTAACCGCGCAGGCGCGCGGACAGCGCGGCCTCGACTGCATCGCAGAGCGAGGGCAGCCCGCCGTCGGCGACGGCGTCAACGCGCAGGCCCAGCTTGTGAGCCTCCTCGGCACAGAGGCGGCCCATGCAGGCAACGCGCAGCGCAGGCTGGCCCACGGCTGCGGCTGCGGCAACGACTGCTCCAGCGAGCGCGACGAAGCCGCGCGCGGCGCTCCCGCTGGCGAAGGCAGCGACGTCGATAGCTCCCGTGTTCAAGAGCGCCAGTACGGACGGGTCGGCGCGCGACGCCGCGACCGTGCGGTAGAGAGCGACCGCGAGCACTCGCGCACCCGCGGCCTCCAACTGCGCCGGCAGCGCGGAGTTGCCCTCCTCCGCACGCGGAAGGAACACTGTCTTGCCGCGCACCAGCGGCGCGAGCCTGTGGAGCAGCGCATCGGCACCCGCACCGGAAGAGGGGATGAGCACGTCGGGAAGGCCGAGCGCCGCGGCAGTGGCCTCGCCCACCGCGGCGTAGCGGGCGCCCGGAAATCTGCCTCGCAGCCGGCGCGCGGCGTGCGGCGATGCGACCACCACGAAGTCGGGATGGCTCGGAAGCTCGAACGCAAGTTCTTCGATGGCGATGCAGGGCATCCGCACCGGCTCGAAGCCGCGGGCACGCAGCAGCAGCTCGAGCGGCGCGCAGTCCTGCTCGGCGCGCGTCACCAGCACTTTTTTGGGCCCAGGCGCCTCTCGTTTCTCCAGCCCGCCTTCACGCGCGCCCTGCTCCCGCGCGCCCCGTTCGGTCACAGCAGCGACCGCGCGCCTTGGGCCAGCAGCTGCTCGGCCACCGCGGCACCCAGCGCGTCGGGATCCGAGCCGCGCCCCTGCGCGTGGATGAGCCGCGAGCCGCCGTTCTGCGTTCCCCCCAGCACGGCGCGAAGGAAGAGCATTTCGCCGTCTCCGCTCTCCTCGACTGCGTAGGCTCCGATGGGCACGGTGCAGCCACCCGAGAGCGCCGCCAGAACCGCGCGCTCGGCCCGCACGCAGCGCGAGACGTGCAAGTTATCGAGCGCCGCCACTGTCGCGCTCTGGCCGAAGACCTCGATGGCGAGCGCGCCCTGCCCCGCGGCCGGCAGTGACAATTCGACCGACAGGACCTCCGTCACCTGGTCTTCAAGCCCCAGCCTTCGCAACCCCGCCAGGGCGAGGACCACCGCATCGAGCGGCCCCTGCGGATCTCCATCGGCGGGCCGGGTCTGGACTCCACCGCGCTCGACCTGGGCGCCAGTGGCGCGCGCGAGCCGCGTCGCAACGTTTCCGCGCACCGGAACAATGACCAGATCCGGCCTCTGCGCAAGCAGCTGGTGCGCTCGGCGCAGGGAGCTCGTGCCCACGCGCGCTCTCCGCGGCAAGTTGGCGAAAGTGAGCGCGCGCGGCGCCACCAGCGCATCGCGCGGGTCCTCGCGCTGCGGAAAAGCTTCGAGCGTGAATCCTTCCGGCAACGCAAACGGCACGTCCTTCGCGCTGTGCACCGCCAGGTCGGCGCGCCCGTCCTGCAGCGCTTCCTCCAGCTCTTTGACAAAGAGGCCCTTGCCGCCGACTTCCGCGAGCGGCCGGTCGAGGATGCGATCGCCCTCGCTGACGATGCGTACCTGCTCGCTCTCATGGCCGCGCGCCTTGAGCAGCGCCTGGACGCGGTCGGCCTGCCAGAGCGCGAGCGGACTCTTCCGGGTGGCGATGCGGAGCATCAGCGCCGCCCCCGCCCTGGCTGCAGCAGCCGGAGCACGCCCGGCCTCGCGGGTGAGGGATCGGTCGGGGAGTGGCCGGAGCTGTCAGGCGGCGCGAGGACGGCCGGCTCGGGATCCGGCTCGGGCAACGGACCTGGCGCCGGGTCCGGTGCGGGACTGGGCAGAGGCGGAACCGGGTTCGGCCCGGGCCCGATCTGCGCGGTGCGCCCAGCTGTCGCCGGTATGCCCGTAGCGGCGCCGTTCTCAACGCCGAAGAGCCGCGCGGCAGCGTCGCCCAGCGGCCCGCTGCCTGCCTCGCTGCGCAATCGCTGCGTCGGTCCGTGCAAGAGCTTGTTCACGATTGCGGAGGCCATGGCTCGTACGCTCCTTTCCTGCCGTTCGGTGAGCTCCAGCCCCGCGAGGGTCCGGTCCACCTCTGCGCGCGCGATACCCTCGGCCTGCTGCCGCAGGCGCGCCAGTACCGGCACCGCGGCGCGCTCGCGCTGCTCACGCAAGTGCGCTTGCAACTCCTCGCGCACGATTTCTTCGGCGCGTCCCAGCTGCGACTCGCGCACCACGCGATTTTCCGACGCGAGGCGCTCGAGATCATCCAGGTCGTAGACGTAGACGTTCTCCAGCTCGTTGACCTGCGGCTCGACGTTCCTCGGCAGCGCCAGATCGATGAGGAAGATGGGCCGAAAGCGACGAGCCTTGAGCGCGCGCGCCATCAGCTCGCGGGTGATCACTGGCTCCCGTGCGCCAGTCGAGCAAAGGACCACGTCCGCGCGCTCGAGCAGGGCGGGCAGCTCGGCGAAGTTGACCGGCACGCCTGACACCTCGCGGGCCAGCTCCTCGGCTCGCGCGGGGCTGCGGTTCGCCACCAGCAGCTCGCGCGCTCCCTGCGACTTGAGCTCCCGCGCCGCGAGCTGCGCCATCTCGCCAGCGCCCAGCAGCAGCGCCACGCGGCCCTCGAGATTGCCCAGCACCTTGCGCGCAAGTCGCACGGCTACGCTCGCCACCGAGACGGCGCCACGGGCGATCTCTGTCTCGGTGCGCACCCGCTTGGCCGCGCCCAGCGCGTGCGCGATGGCTCTCGACAGGTGTGGCCCCGAGGCACCGAGAGCCAGCGCTTGCGCCGCCGCTTCCTTCAGCTGTCCGAGAATTTGCGCTTCGCCGACCACCATGGAGTCGAGGCTTGCGGCAACGCGGAAGACGTGCAGCAGCGCCTCTTCCCCGAGCCGGGAGACGGCGTGCGGCGCCGCCAGCTCGCCTAGATCGCGGAGCAAGTCATCGACGATGGCATTGCTCTCGACAGCGGCGAAAATCTCCAGGCGGTTGCAGGTGGAGAGCAACACCGCTTCGTGCACGCCAGCGATCGACTTGAGCCGTGCCAGCCGCGCCGCCAGCCCATCGCCAGCGATGGCCAGCTGCTCGCGAACCGCAATGGGCGCCTGCTTGTGCGAGAGGCCGACGGAGACGAAGATCATCGCAGCGCCACCACGCTCGCGTGCGGAGCCGCGGTCAAGAGGCCGGCGTAGGCCCCGATCAGCAGCAGGAAGCCCGCCACCACCAGGATGGCCACCCGGCGCCCCCGCCAGCCTGCCACCAGGCGCGCCTGGATGAGTGCGGCAAAGAGTGCCCAGGCGAGGATGGCGAAGGCTTCCTTGGGCGCGAACGGCAGCGCGTTTCCGCTGGATTCGCGCGAGGCGAGCGAGCCGGTGGCGATGGCGAGCGAGAGGAAGACGAAGCCCCAGACCGCAAGCTGGTAGCCGACGCGATCGATCAGCTCCAGCGACGGCTGCCGCGCGAAGAGCCGGCCAGGGTGCTTGCTCTTGAGCTGTTTTTCGCTGGCCAGATAGAGCACCGCGAGGCCAAAGGCGAGGGCGAGCGCCGCCGTGCCCAGCGTCGCCGCAGAGACGTGGACTGCGAGCGCGACCGAGTGAGTGAGCTCCGGCGCAATGGCGCGGGCCCGCGACTGCACCAGGTGCGCGGGGACCATGACTGCGACGGTGAACGGCGCGACAAAAGCGCCGGCTACGGGCATGCGATAACGCAGATCCAGCGCGAGATAGCCCGCGACCACGAACGCGGCCAGGAGCGAGAAGAGCTGCCCGCCCCTCCAGACGTCTGAGCCGAAGCCCGCTTCAGTGAGGCCGTTGTGCGCGGCGACGAAAGAGGCGAGGTGCAGCAGCAGCCCCACGAAGAGGAGCACGCGGCCCGCCGTGACGAAGCGGGGCAGCGGACGCACCAGCCATCCGAGAAAGGCCACGGCTCCCGCCGTGTAAGCGAACAACGCGATGTGCACCAGTGCGGTGGCCATGGCTATTGCAGGTTGTCGAGGAGGAACTGGGCGAGCAGGTCGCCTTCGGTCGCCTTCGACCCCTCTTCCTGTGTTGAAGCTTTCGGGGGGTCGGCCTTGCGCGTCGGGGAAGCGGCTGGCGGCGGCTGCGAGACCTGTGCGGCGCGCCGCAGGGCGTTCGCGTCGGCGAGGAAGCCTTGCTGCACGGCGTAAGCGCACTCGCCCAGGATGACCGACTCCATATAGTGTTCAGCGCCCATCTGCTTCAGCGCGTCGGTGGTCTTCACCTTCTGCAGCAGGCCGGCGGTGTCGTCGCCTGCCTCCATCTTGATGAAGCGCACCGCGCTGGTGAGCGCGAAGTTCTTCCCTTCGCCCAGGATGGTGAGGACGTTGCCCTCTACCTGGACGCGCCCCTGTTCGGACCATCTGCCGAGCACGCTCTGGGGGACGAAAAGGTAATCTGCCATAGGGAGTTTTCTGTGACACCGCGCACCGCGCAGCCGCTGCCTGCATCTACACGGGGCGTTCCGAGTGATACCAGCCGCACGCTCGTCTGCGCAAATCTTTTGCAGTCGCGACAAGCGGGCAAGCATGCGGTTGCGAATCTTGGTCCGCTTGAGGCACTTTGCCTGACCCCTTGCACCGGAGACTCCCATGGCGAGCGATGAGTTGATGACGATCACCGACGACAACTTCCAGGCCGAAGTGCTGGCCTCCAAAGAGCCTGTGCTGGTGGACTTCTGGGCGGCCTGGTGCGGGCCGTGCAAGGCCATCGGTCCCGCGGTCGAGGAGCTGGCGCGCGAGTACAAGGGCAAGATCAAGGTCGGCAAGCTGGACATCGACGCGCAGCAGGGCGTGCCGCAGAAGTACGGGATCATGAGCATTCCGACGCTCATCCTCTTCAAGAACGGTCAGATCGCGGATCAAATCGTTGGCGCGGTGCCGAAGTCCAAGATCGACCAGATGCTCAAGCGCGCCGTCTAGAGCAGGCCTGGAGCTTGGGCAGAGGCGTGAGACGGGCGCCGCCGAAGCCGGCGGTGCCCGAGGCGAGACAAGCTCCGACCGATGAGAACGCGACCGCTCTGACCGGCCTACGCAGTGCCGGTCAGATGCCGAGCCGCTTCACCCGCTGCCTTTCCCAGATAGCAACGACACCGTCTTCGGCGCCCGCGGCAACGTGGGTCTCCCGCGGGGACCGCCAATGCGCCGGTGGGTGCATCGGTACTGAGTATCTGGCTCTCGGTACCTTATATTGAGTATAAACAGAAACCCGGTGTGCCGGCGGCCACCAAGACAGTGTGCCCATCGGTCGAGAATGCGAGCGCTCGCCCCGCGTTCCTGCGCCGCGCGCGCGGCCTGCTCGAGCGACGGACTGCGGGAGCAACCCAAAAGCATCACGACGAGGGCGTCGCACGCGCTCTTTAGAACATGAATCTCCGCAAGCTCACATTCAACAGGATCCCGATGCCAAGCAGGTCCGCGACCACGCTTGACCCGCCGTAGGAGAAGAGCGGCAACGGAACGCCGACCACCGGTAACACGCCAGTCACCATGCCGACATTGATGAAGGCATGCCAGAAGAACAGGGCCGCGATACCGAGCGCCAGAAACGAGCCGAACTTGTCGCGCGCATTGGCCGCCACGTCGAGCGCGGCCAGGACCAGGAATGCATATAAGCCGATCAGAAGGATGCCGCCGAGGAAGCCGTGCTCCTCCGCCCAGACCGAGAAGATGAAGTCGGTGTGCTGCTCGGGCAGAAACGCCAGCTGGTTCTGCGTCCCTTCGCCCCAGCCCTTGCCGCTCCATTGTCCGCTGCCCACCGCGATCACCGATTGAATGGCGTGATATCCCGCTCCCTTTGCATAGGCCTCGGGATTGAGGAAGGTACGCACGCGATCCTTCTGATAAGGCTTCAACAGGTTCTGCCAGGCGAAGATTGAAACGCCCACGCCCGAGACCAGCAGTGTGAGGAGGCTGCGGATCTTCACCTTGGCAAACATGATCATGGTGAATGCGATGAAGAAGGTCACGAGCGCGGTGCCGAGGTCGGGCTGCTTCATGACCAATGCCACCGGAATCAGGATCAGGCCGAATGGCCGCCAGAGATCCAATAGATCATATTGACCCTTGCGCGGCCCGACCTCGTCTTTGGTGAAGTACCGCGCCATCAATACGATGACGGCGATCTTGACGAACTCGCTCGGCTGGATCTGCATCGAGCCCACGGAGAGCCAGCGCCGCGCGCCGAGCACTTTCTTGCCGGCGAAAGCCACCCCCGCGAGCAGGCCGAGCGCGGCGAAATACCCGGGCCAGGCCATGGTCGACAACCATCGATAGTCGATAAAGAGAAACGCGGCGACCGCCGCTGCCCCGATCATCATCCAGCGGAATTGAACGAACCACATTGCGATGGGCGCGTTCTTGGTGGCTGAGGCGAGGTTCCACACACCCAGCCCGCAGACAAGAAAGGTGCACAGCACGAGCGGCCAATTCAAATGGTCGAGTTTGCTATCCGACGAATTGAGCGACATGGCTATTGCACCGCCATCTTCGCGGCGGCGGCCAGGGCAGCAGCGGCGGCCCCGGCGGCGGTCTCTTCTTTTTTCATCTGGTACCAGGTTTGAACGATCTTGTTGGCCACCGGGGCGGCGCCCTCGGCACCCCAGCCGCCGTGCTCATTGATCACGATGACGACGATCTCCGGATCGTCCGCGGGGGCGTACGAGGCGAACCAGGCGTGGTCGCGGCTCAGGTAAGCCTGCGTGGTGGGATCGAGCTTCTGCTTGCCGCCCAGCGTGACCACCTGCGCGGTGCCGGTCTTTCCTGCCCACTTGAGATCGGGCAACTTCTGCCGGAACGCCGTGCCGCCCGGCTCATTGATCACCGCCGCCAGGCCCGCGCGCACCACCGCGAGCGAGCTCTCCTTCACGTCCAGCCGGCCGTCGTGGCCATTGGCCAGATCGCGCTCGGGCTGGAAGTCCCGCAAGACATGCCCGTCCGGCGCTTCGATGCGCCGGACAATCTGCGGCTTCCAGACCGTGCCGCCATTCGCGATGGCGGCATAGGCAATGGCTTGCTGCAGCGGAGTCACGTTGATCTCGCCCTGGCCGATGGATGCATTGATGGCGTGGCTCTTGGGCGAGCCGGTATTGGGATTGAGCAACTTCAGTTCGGGAATGACACCGGGGATCTCGCGACCGAGATCGAAGCCGGTCGGCTGGCCGAAGCCCATGCGGTGCGCCATATCCGAGATCAGGTCGAGCCCGAGCCTGTCACCGAGCGCGTAAAAGAATGCGTCACACGAGTATTGAATTGCGTGCTTCACGTCGAGAGAGCCGTGGCCCGAAGGCTTGTCGCAGCGCCAGCGGTGATTGCCCATCGTGTAGCCGCCATTGCAGAAAATGGTGCTCTGCGGATTGATGGCGCCCTTCTCCAGCCCGGCCAGCGAGGTCACCACCTTGAAGGTAGATCCCGGGTGATAGTTCTCGTTCATCACGCGATTCAGCATGGGCTTCAAAGGGTCTTCGTCGAGCTTCTGGTAATCGACCCGGCGCATGCGGCCGGACATCTTGTTGGGGTCGAAGCTCGGCCGCGAGACCATGGCCAGCAGGAAGCCGGTCTTCGCCTCCATCACCACCACGGCGCCGGCGCGGCCGGGAAAAGCCGCATCAGCCGCCAGCTGCAGCCGCTCGTCGATGGACAGCACCAGGTTGTTGCCGGGCGTGGCCGGAATCAATCGCTCGTTTTCCGGAATCAACAGCTCGTTTGTCTCTTTATCCAGCTTGCGGCCCTTGGCATCAACCGCGATGTTTTCGTGGCCGTCCTCGCCGCGCAGCTCCTTCTCCCAGCGTCGCTCGAGCCCGCGCCGTCCAATGGTCTGGCCGCGACGATACTCGGGGTGATCATCCATCTCGTCGGGGGTGACCTCGCTCATATAGCCGAGCACGTGCCCGAGCGCGGCCGCCGAGTGATAGTTGCGGTGCGGGGACGGAATCAGGTCCACGCAGCTCAACTCGGTCTTATGCGCCTCGAGCAGGTCCACCTGATCGCGGGGGATATCGAGCTCGACCAGGAAGGGCTTGAAGCGCTCGAGCCGGTCTTTCGACAGCCAGCTCTTTTGATAGTCCAGCTTCACCTTCTCGACGTCTTCCGGCGTGAATTGCAGCAGACTCGACAGCTTCGCAATGATTTCGTCGCGCTCTTTTCCCTTGCAGAACGCGGGGGTAATGAAGACGTCGAACGAGGGCCGGTTGTCTACCAGCGTGTGGCCGTTGCGGTCCTTGATCATGCCGCGGTCCGCGGGCACGAAGAGCGACTTACGATAGTTGGAGATCGATTGAGTAACGTACTCCTCGCCGCGCAGGATCTGGAGTTGATAGAGGCGCACCACCAGCACCAGCATGGCGCACAGCACCACCAGCGCACCCAGCGCCGCGCGCGGCCGGATCTCGCGGATGTCATCGGCATCGCGGCGAATCAGCATCAGCTGCCTCTCTCGGCGTGGAGGAAGCCAGCGTCGATGCGGCGCAGGATATTGAAGACGAAGGGCGCCGCGATGGCGGTGCCGAGTGCGCTCCAGAGCAGTGGCGTGATTTGAATGGAGAAGACCCCGGAGGCGACGAAGCCCAGCAGCAACGCGGCGACAGCCGAGTGAACGAGCGAGGCAACGAAAGCGATGGCAGCGGACTGGAGCCCGCCGTCGGTTTTCAGCGCACTCCCTGTGGTGCGTACGATGACGAAGGTCAGCACTGCGAGGAAAGTGTAAAGACACGCCGGAGTGGCGCTCGTCAGATCCGCCAGATAACCGGCGACCGCAGACAGCGCGGCGCCTTCGATGACGTCGTCGTGCAGGGCGAGGTAGAGCACGACGCTGAGGAGCAGGTCGGCGCGGGCGACGCGCAGGTGGAAGAGGAACGGAACAACCGACTCCAGGACCGAGAAGAGAAGGCAGACCAGCACGACCAGCGCGACGCGCAGACTCATGGCGTGACTCGCGCGCTGGAGGCCGGATCGGTTCCGGATGACGCGCTCGGCGCAGGAGTCGGGCGCTGCGCTGGGTCAGTGATTGGGCGCTGCGCGGGATCGGGGACAGCCGGCGCGACGGACGGCTCGATTGCGATTCCGGGCGAGACCGCCGGCTGATCCAGCACCACCATCACTTCATCGAGCCGGGAGAAGTCGACTGCGGGGGCCACGTCCGCGCCGTTGAACATTCCCTGCGGCTTCTTGTCGACATCAATGACCTTGCCGATGCGCAAGCCTTTGGGGAAGAAGCCCGTCACCGGCGCGGTCACCAGCAGATCTCCTTCGAGGAGATCGTCGGTGCGCAGCGCATAGGCCAGCCGGCATTTGCGGAGATCGCCGGTGCCTTTGACGGTGCTGCGCGCGCGCGTGCGGGCCGAGATCGCCGGGACCGCCGAGGTAGGGCTGGTAATCAGCTGGACGTCGGAGAAGCTCCCCGTGGTCTGCGCGACCGTACCCACCACGCCCTCGGGCGTGACGACCGGCGCGCCGCGGGTCACGCCATCGTCAGAGCCGCGCGCGATGCGCAGGGTGTGGCTGTGCGGCGAGGCTCCAACGGCCACCACCTGCGCGACCAGCAGGCGCACGGGAGCCTGCTTGTCCGAGTAATCGAGCAGGCGCTTGAGGCGCTCGTTCTCCTTTTTCAGCTCGGCTGATTGCTGGTCGACTGCCTGGGCACGGAGCACTTCGCGGCGCAGCCGGAGGTTCTCTTCACGCACGCCGTGAAGCGCTCCGTAGCCCCGCCAGGCGTCGATGGCCCCGAAGGCCGCGCCGACAATGGCGCGCTCGGCGGGCGCAGTGATGAACAGCAGCGCGCGGTCGAGCGGGTTGAGCCCCCCGTGGTGGCCGGCTTTTGCTTTGGCAAAAAAAATACCCAACGGGAGGCCCAGCAGGGCCATCACGAAGATCGGTTCACGAAATTTGCGAAAGAGGGAGCGCACGTCTTGCGGTCAACGCAGGGAAGAGCCAGGTCCTTCCCCGCCTTTTGAGCTTGCATCTGTGACCCGGCTTTTCTAGGGTGTCAACCCTTCAAAATGCCGGGAGTGTTTCGCTCATGCTCGATGTCATGCGGTCGAACGCGAAGTCGTCGCTCATCGTCGTCGTTTTTGGCGCCATCATTGTCTCGTTCGTCTTCTCCTTCGGGCGTGGCTCGTCGGGCTTCCGCACCCGCACGCCCGAGACTTGGGCCGCTCGCGTGAATGGCGACCTCGTCACCGCCGGAGACTTCACCCAGGCCTACGCCTCGCGCTTCCGGCAGGCGTCCGCGCAGCGCGGGGGCAAGTACACGACCGAGCAAGCGCAGCAGGACGGACTCAAGAAGGAGACGCTCAAGTCGCTGGTCGACCAGGAGCTGATTGCCCAGCAGGCGACCGAGCTTGGCATCGTGGTCAGCGACACGGAGGTGGCCGACGCAATCGCCAAGTCGCCCCAGTTCCAGCAGGAGGGCAAGTTCGACTTCGATTATTACAAGCGGCTGGTCGAAAACGGCTACGGGATGTCCGTGCCGCGCTTTGAAGACGCCTACCGGCGGGACCTGCTGCGCGCGAAAGTGATTCAGGCTGCCCTCGCCGGCGCGAACGTCAGCGACGACGAACTGCGTGCGTTCTACCAGTCGCAGCACGAAGGCGCGGCCATCTCTTATGTGAAGTTCACCGGCTTCATGTTCCGCGAAAAGGCGATGGCCACCGACGTCGACGCTGACGTCTGGGCGAAGACGCACGAAAAGGAGATCGCGGACCAGTATGAGAAGGACAAGAAGACCCGCTGGACGCAGGCAGCGGCGGTCAAGGTGCGCGCAATCACCGCCAAGCTGGCTCCGGGCGCGAAGCCTGACGAGGAGACCGCGGCGCGTGCTCGCATCGACGGCGCTTACGCCGAGGTGAAGGGCGGCAAGGATTTCGCCGCGGTTGCGAAGGAGAAGAGCGACGACGTCGCCACCAAGGACCAGGGCGGCGACCTGGGATTCGTCTCCAAGGGCGGATCTGCCTACGGGAAAACGCTGGAGGACGAGGCTTTGAAATTGAAGGTGGGAAAGTTGTCCGAAGTCTTCAAGGACCGGACCGGCTTCCATTTCCTCAAGGCTGATGAAGAGCGGGCCGCCAAGGAGCAGCCGCTCGCGGAAGTCAGGCAGCAGATCGCCCAGGACCTGGTGAAGGGCGAGAAAGCGAAGCAGCTCGCGCACGAAAAAGCAGTCGAGACGCTGGCGCAGATAAAGAGCGGCAAGGATCTCAAGGAACTCTTTCCGGCCAAGAAGGCCGATGCAGGCCAGTTCGACTTCTCGTCCTTCATGACGCCGCAGTCCGCCGAGACCGAGACTTTCCACCCGGCGGGAGGGTTCATCCCGGGAATCGGCTCGGCCCCGAAGCTTTCCGAAGCCGTGTTCGCACAGACCAGCGCGGGGGCTACGCCGGCCGCGCCGATCGAGGACGGCGACACCTGGTACGTCTTCAAGCTCAAGTCGCGGGAGCGGGCGGACCTCTCGAAGTTCGACGAGACTGAAAAGAAGACGGCGCGCGACCGCCTCGAGGGACAGAAGCAAGGCGAGCTGTACTCGCAGTGGATCGAGCGGCTGCGCAAGGGCGCGACCGTGGTGGAGAATGACACCCTGCTCAATTACCAGACGGGCTCCGAGCAGCAGAATTACAACCCGGACGATTACTAGGCCCGCATGGACGCGCGGCTGACCATCGTCACGCTGGGTGTCGAAAACCTCGAGCGCGCACTGCGCTTTTATCGCGATGGGCTCGGCTGGAAGGTATCGAGTGCGTCGCAGGGTGACATCGCTTTCCTGAAATTGTCCGGCGTGGTGCTCGCGCTCTATCCCCGCACGCTCTTGGCGAGCGATGCCAATCTGCCTGCTTTGGGCCGTGCCCCGTTCGGCGGCATGACGCTGGCGCAGAACGTTCGCGAAGCGCGACAGGTGGATGAGGGCCTGCTGGCTGCGGAGGCAGCGGGAGCGCGTATCCTGCGGCCTGCCAAGGACGCCGAGTGGGGCGGACGGTCGGGATACTTCGCCGATCCCGACGGCCATCCCTGGGAGATCGCCTGGCACCCGTATTTTGAATTCGATCAGAACGGCGCGCTGGTCCTGCCTGACTGACAGCTCTTCGAAAGAAGCGCCCTAGCCGCCACGGCATCGAACGGTTCATGCCAAAGATCAACCCAGCCCTCGCCGCGCTGTCGCTGCGCGATGCCGAAGACCGGCCCGTGCTCCTGGAAAGTCTTTGGAAAGAGAGTCCGGCGGTGCTGGTTTTCATCCGCCACTATGGGTGAGCGTCCTGCCGCGAGCAGGTGGCCGAGTTGCGGCCACGAGCGAAAGACTTTGAAAGCGCGGGCGGGCGACTTGCGGTCATCGGCAGTGGCTGGCCGGCGATGGCGAAGACTTTTGCCGAGCGCACCGGGTTGCCAGCTTCAATGCAGCTTCTTTGCGACCCGAAGCTGGAATCATTCAAGCTCCTGGGACTGCATCGCTCGGTGCTGCTGACGCTGAATCCGTTTGCGGCGGTGTTGTGGGTCCGCGCGCTGCTGAAGGGTCACCGACAGGGCAAGCAGGCCGGAGACAACTTTCAACAGGGCGGCGCGCTGGTGGTCGCCCGCGGTGGCGAAGTCATCTTCCGCTCGGCCAGCCTCATTCCTGGCCACCATCCGTCGCCGGCGAAGCTCCTTCGCGCGCTGACTTCCGCACGCCCCGCGCAGGCTCTACTGCTGCCCCCCTGACGCGCCCGATTCTTCGCCGCCTCGACGACTCGCACACGCGTGCGCGTGCAAATCTCACCTCGAAGGGTCGTTTTTACCGAGGAAGAAAACGTTTCGCCTCTGCTGGCGCTCGCTGATTTCTAGTGCAGCTTGTCCTGGGACAAGCTGGCGTTGCGAGGCTGCTTGTCATCGGCACCGAGAAGGACTTGCCCGCTGGGCCGGAGGTCAGGCCGCCACCCAGCCATGGATGCCGATGAATCCGGATTCAGAAAATGAGTTCTTACTCAAAACAAGGTTGACCCGCGCGCCCTTCCCTGGTTAGAGTTGCGGCTCAGATTATGAACCCAAGTTCAAAAACAGCACCTGTCGTTTCGAGCGGCAACCCGCTGCGCGAGCGCTTGCGAGCCGAGACTGCTCGCTCGATTGTCGGCGCGGCCGAGAAGGTGTTCGCGGCCCAAGGTGTCAACGCAGCCCGGATGGACGACATCGCCAGCGAGGCCGGCGTCTCGGTCGGCACCGTGTACAACCATTTCGAGGACCGTGAGTCGCTGCTCAATGGGCTGCTCGCCACCCGCCGCGCGGAGCTGGTCGCGAACCTCGACGCCGCACTCGAAGCAGGCGGCGGCGAGCCCTTCCCCTTCATGCTCGAACGCTTTACCTCGACCCTCCTCGAGCATTTCGAATCCCATCGGCCGTTTTTCAGCATTGTCATTGAGGGCGAGCACCGGCGCGGCTTTCCCGCCACCGGCCGGGGCAACGACGCCATGCTCGAGGTCTACCAGCGCGTGGAGCATCTGATGACTCGCGGCCTGCGCAAGAAAGCGCTCCGCTCGCAGGGAGCCGAACTGTGGCCCGCGCTCTTCATGGGCGCCGTCCGCGGAGCCATGGTGCACAGCCTCTACGACAAGTCACCCGCGCGCCCGCTGGCCGAGCGCGCCCCCGACCTGGTCCGCTTTTTCCTCGACGGCGCGGGGGCCTGAAAGAAGTGTCGGTCTCCGCGGTCTCCGCCGGCCCAATCCTCGCCGCGTCCCGGCCCGCCACCGGGCGCGTCCCCACCAACAAGTGGCTGGTCACCATCAGCGTCAGCTTTGGTACGCTGATGGGCGCCATCGATGCGTCCATCGTCAACGTCGCGCTGGTCCACATCCGCGGCGCGGTCGGCGCCACCATCGAGGAGATCACCTGGATCTCGACCGGCTTCGTCATCGCCACGGTGCTGGTGATGCCGCTGACCGCTTTCCTCGGCCGCATCTTCGGACAGAAGCGCGTCTATATGGCAAGCCTCGCGCTCTTCCTCCTCGGGAGCATGCTGTGCGGCACCGCGCACTCGCTGGTTGCTCTGGTCGCGTGGCGCGTGGTGCAAGGCTTCGGCGCCGGCGCATTGCAGCCCACCGAACAGGCCATCCTGCGCCAGACCTTCCCCCCCAAGGAGCAGGGCATGGCGATGGCGCTGTTCGCCATGGCCGTGATGCTCGGCCCCGCGCTCGGCCCCACCATCGGCGGCGTCATCGTCGACAACGCCAGCTGGGAGTGGATCTTCTACATCAACCTCCCGGTCGGCCTGCTGGGCCTCTTCATGGTCTGGAAGTTCGTCCACGAGCCCGACGACATCCGCGAGGCAAATCTCAAGGCCGCCGCCGAGACTAAAAAGAACATCGATTGGGCGGGAATCGCATTGATGACCATCGGTCTCTCGTCGTTGCAATACGTGCTTGAAGAGGGCGATCAGGACAGCTGGTTCGACTCGCGCGTCATCACCATCCTGGTGCTGGTGGCCGTCTTTGGCCTCGCCGCATTCGTCATCCGCGAGCTGACCGCCAAGTCGCCAGTGGTGAACCTGCGCCTCTTCAAGGATCCGGTCTTCGCGAGCGGCACGCTGATTGGCGCGGTGATGTTCGCCATGCTGATGGCCAATATGTTCCTGCTGCCCATCTTCATGCAGGAGCTATTGGGCTTCACTGCCACCCAATCGGGCCTCAATCTAATGCCGCGCACACTCGCCATGATGGTGATCATTCCGATCGTGGGAAAGCTCTACAACCGCGTCTCGCCGCGGCTCATGATTGCCTTTGGCGTAGTCACTTTTGCCATTGGCGCCTTCATGATGTCGCACTTCACACTCGAGACCAGCCCCTCTGGCATCTTCGTTTCGCTGGTCTGGCAGGGCATCGGGTTCGCCTGCCTGTTCGTGCCGCTCACGACCGTCGCACTCAGCAAGATCCCGCGTGACAAGCTCACCGACGCCACCGGCCTCAACTCGCTCTTGCGCCAGGTGGGCGGCTCGATTGGCCTCGCTGTCTTCGCTACCTTGTTGGGCCGCTATGCGACGCAGGCGCGCGCCTCGTTGAGCGCGCACGTCTCGCCTTACAACCTGGCCGCACTGCAGCGACTTGCGGCCGTCCAGCAGGGACTGATTGCGCGCGGCATGGACCCCGCCTCCGCGCAGGCCGCCGCACCGGGCGCGCTCGCGGGCGCGGTCGCCCAGCAAGCGATGGTGCTCAGCTTCGAGAAAGTGTTCTTGCTGGCGGGGATCCTTTTCCTCGCCATTCTTCCCCTGCTCTTCTTCCTCAAGGACGATCGCAGCGAGGAGAAGTCCGAGTCCGGGCACAAGCCCGAGATGCACCTGGAGATGTGAAATGGAAGCCGTTGCCCAACAAACGCCCGTCGCTCTCGAAGCACCGCTCAAGCCGTCCGCGGTCCAGGCCGCGCAGGCAAAGAAAAAACGCAAGCCGTTCCTTATTCTCGGCGCCGTTGCCGCGGCAGTGGTGGTCGGTATTGTCGGGTACACGCTCCTGACTGCCGGCCACGAGTCCACCGATGACGCGCAGATCGAGGCGGACGTGGTGCCGATCGCGGCCCGCGTGGGAGGCCAGGTGCTCAAAGTTCATGCGGTCGAGAATCAACCGGTCAAGAAGGGAGATCTATTGATTGAGCTCGACGACGCCGATACCGCGGCGCGCGTCAAGCAAGCGGAGGCCGAGCTCGACACTGCCAACGCGCAGGCGCAGGCCGCGGACAGCCAGGCGCAAGTGGCGGCGGCCTCCGCCCGCGGCGGCTTCTCCAGCGCTCGCGCGATGATGTCGGGCAGCACGGCCTCCGTCTCGACGGCGGCAGCGCAAGTGGCGATGGCGAAGGCCGGGCTCGCGCGCGCCACTGCCGACGCGCACAAAGCCGCAATCGATCTCCAGCGCATGCAGGAGCTGCGGCAGGAAAATGTTGTCGCGCAGAGCCAGCTCGACGACGCCCAGGCGCGCGACGCCGAAATGCAGGCGACGCTGCAGCAGGCGCGCGCCAGTCTCGACGCGGCGAGCGAGACGCGCAAGGCTGCCGAGAGCCGCGTGGGAGAGGCGCGTGGCAAGCTCGACCAGAGCGCGCCGGTCAGCTCGCAGATCGCGGTGGCCGAGGCCAATGCGCGGCTCGCGCACGCCCGGGTCAAGAGCGCCGAGGCGCAGCTCTCGCTGGCAAAGCTCCAGCTCTCGTATACGAAGATCGCGACGCCCGAAGACGGCACGATGAGCCGGCTCGCGGTGCACGAGGGACAGCTGGTGAGCGTGGGCCAACCGATGGCTGCGCTGGTCCCGCTGCGCAGCTACTTGATCGCGAACTTCAAAGAGACCCAGATCGGGAAGATGAAGCCGGGGCAGAAGGCGGAAATCACCATCGACGCTTTCGGCAGCCGCAAGCTCGAGGGCCATGTGGAGAGCCTCTCGGGCGGGACTGGCGCGCGCTTCTCGATGTTGCCGCCCGACAATGCCTCGGGCAACTTCGTCAAGGTGGTGCAGCGCGTGCCGGTGCGGATCGCCTGGGACAACCTGCCCGCTGACCTCGCGCTTCGGGCCGGACTTTCGGCGGACGTAACCGTCACGGTGCAGTAAAAGGAGGCGATGGCCGACAAGCCGGAGCTTCCCGACGGTACGCTCGTGCGCAGCGACGTGCGGGTCGCGCGCGACGAGATCCCGACGCTGGTCCGCAACGCGCCGGCGCGCCAAACCGGCGCGGCAGGTGTGGCAGATTTGGCAGGCGCGACAAGCGCGGCAGGCTCGGCCGGCTCCGCCGATTCCAATTCCAATTCCGAGAGCACGCTCGTCCGCTCGCTTGCGGGGACGGATGAGGGCCCGGTCACCCCCGAGACCCCGGGCCGGTATGTCATAAAGAGCGAAGTCGGCCGGGGCGGGCAGTCGCGCGTGCTGCTCGCGGTCGACCAGCACCTCGGGCGGGAGATCGCATTCAAGGAGCTATTAAAAGAAAACGAGCCGGGCGAGAGCGCTGACACAAAGGTCTCTCAGACCGCGGCCGCCGCGGCGCGTTTCCTGCGCGAGGCGCGCATCACTGGCCAGCTCGAGCACCCCAACATCGTGCCGGTCTATGAGCTCGGCCAGCAATCCGACGGCGCTTATTACTACACGCAGAAGCTGGTGCGCGGCGCGAGCTTCAAGACGGCGCTCGCGGGCGCGCGCACGCTGCCCGAGCGGCTCAAGCTATTGAGTCACTTTGCCGATATCTGCCATGCGGTCGCCTATGCCCACTCGCGCGGCGTGATTCACCGGGATTTGAAGCCCGAGAACGTGGTTCTGGGCGAATTCGGTGAAACGGTCGTGCTGGACTGGGGCCTCGCCAAGGCACGCGGGCAAAAAGATTTGAAAGCGCGGCAGGTCGCGCGCGAGGCACTTCTGCTGCGCAGCCCGGACGCCACGGTGGAAGGGCAGGCGCTTGGGACGCCGTCGTACATGAGCCCCGAGCAGGCGTTGGGCAAGCTGGACCAGATCGACGAGCGCAGCGACGTCTGGAGCTTGGGCGCCATCCTCTACGAGATCCTCACCGGGGAGCCGCCCTTCCGCGGCGACACCGCGTATTCGGTGATCGGCAAGGTCATCAAGGATCCGGTGCGGCCGGTGCGCGCGCTCTTGCCGGGAGCGCCGCCCGAGCTCGCCGCCGTGGCCGAGCGTGCGCTCAGCCGCGATCCCTCGCTGCGCTATCCGAGCGCGAGCGAGCTGGCACAGGAAATCGAAGCCTTCCAGGCCGGCCGGAACGTGGCCGCCTACGCTTACAGCTCGCTCGATTTGTTCCGGCGCTTCGTGCAGAAAAA
The DNA here is from genome assembly GCA_025358085.1 of Deltaproteobacteria bacterium. Lineage (GTDB taxonomy): Bacteria > Myxococcota > Myxococcia > Myxococcales > 40CM-4-68-19 > JANYKT01. Next base: position 40,675 of record JANYKT010000148.1, read on the forward strand.
TCGCGCCCTGTCGCTGGTGAGCGCGCTTGCCTTTTTATTGGTGCTGGCCGCGCTGGTAGCGATCGTGCGCGAATATCGCAATGCGCAGGGCTTCATGATCGAGCTGCGCGGGCAGATGAACGAGGCGCACGCGAACCTGGCGCAGGCGTTCCTCGAGAAAGCGCGCAGCGCCGAGCGCGAACTGCTCTGGCACCGCGCCGAGATCTTCTACGCTGCCGCGCGCGTACAGCACGACGGGCCCGAGGCGCGCTGGGGGATCCTCGTCGAAGGCGAGGACGCGAGTGGCGTGATGCGCATCGGGGGGCCGGCCGGCGACCTGCGCACCGTGCGCTTTTCGCCGGGCGGCGAGACCTGCGCCACCGGCTCGGGAGACGGCACCGTCCGCATCTTCTCGCTCGACACCGGCCGCGAGCTGTGGCGATTCCAGGGACCGGCGCAGATGGAAGCGGTAGCGTGGTCCGACGACGCCGCCCTGCTCGCCTCGCGCGATGCGTTGGGCCGAGTGCGCGTCCACCAGGTCAAGACCGGCGCGCTGGTGGCGACCGTGGAGTGCGCGCAGGCACGCGGGTCGCTCGCGTTTTCAGGCGGGGCGCTCTACGCGAGTTGTTCCAGCGGCACCCTCCGGATCTGGCCTCACCACGACGGCGCGCCGGATCTTTCCGGCGGCCCGATGGCCGATCGTCTGCCGCCCTCGCAACGACTCGCGACCTGCGGCGGAAAGGTGTGGCTCGCGCAGCCGGACTCGATCTCGTCACTCGACGGCGCCGTTTCGATTCCCCTGCCCGGAGGCCGGCACGAACTCGCTTGCGGCGGCGCGCGCATCGCGGCCTCACTCGAGGACCACTCCATCCGCGTCTGGAACGACCGCGGCGTGCTGCAGTCCACGCTGCGCGGCCACGACGACCTCGTCACCCACCTCGCGCTCTCGCCCGACGGCGCACGGTTGGCGTCCACCTCGGACGACCGCACCGTGCGGCTGTGGGACGCTTTGACAGGCATCCAGACTGCGATGCTGCAGCGCCCGGCGCGGACGCTCTGGGTAGACTTCGCGCGGAGCGGGCACAGCGTCGCGGTCGGCGAACAGCAGAGCGCGGTGCTGATCTGGGACACCACGCCTGGAGAGCAGGGCGTCAAGGGCGCGCTCCCCGAGTTCGCCTTTCTCCCTGACGGCGGCTTCCTGGCGGCCGGAGAAGCCGGCGCCATCGGCCTCTGGACTGCGGATGGAACGCTCGCAGAGAAGCTGCAGGACGACGGACCCATCGCGGCCCTCGCGCTCGGCACCGGCGAGGTTGCGGCAGTCGTCCGCGGCGAAGTCCACGTCTGGGACCTGGCGACGCAGCGTCTCTCGCGGCGCCTGGTCGCGAGCCAGCCAGTGCGCAAGATTATCTACGCCGGCCGAAGGCTCGTCGCGGACCTCGGCGGCCGCGTCGTCTTCCTCGAACCCGAGGCGCCGCTCGCCGTCCTTGACGGCCCAGTCGACCAGTGGAGTGTTGCGCAAGGAATGCTGGTGGCGATGGTCATGGGCCGCGTGGTCCGCATCGAGCTGCCCTCAGGCCGCAAACTCGAGGCGCTGGAGGTGCCGGCAACCGCCCTCGCGCTGCGGGGCGATAAACTCGCGGTCGGCACCTACGGCCGGGTGCTGCTCCTTGGTGGCCGCACTCTGCAACCGCTGGGAGAGTTTTCGCTGCCGGGCGCGGTGCCGCTCTCGCTCGCCTTCTCCGCCGACGGCGCGCTCCTCGGTGCGTCCGGCATGGACGCCGCAGTGCGCCTCTTCGAGACCGCGTCGCGCCGCGAGGTCGAAAGCTTGCCCGTCGCCGCGGCCCGCCTCGTCCGCGGCCTGACCTTCTCCCCCGACGGACGGCGCCTGCGCCTGGAGACAGCCGGCTCCACCTCGACGCTGGGCGGCGTGCGCTTCGTGCGGCTCAACGATCCCGCCACCCTGCCCGACCCGCAGCGCGGCCTCGACGACGTCCTGCGCGATCACGGCGTCGCGCTCAACGGCACCGAAATCGTCGAAGTCCCGCCGCCAGTCCTCGCTCATTAATGTGGGGACACCATACTGATTTCGACCCGCGGCGAGCGAACGAGCTGGCAGGAAATGCGTATGGTGTCCCCGGATTATCTGCCGGCGGCGAGTTGCTGGAGGAGTTCGAGCAGGGAGTCGCCCATGCCTTCGAACTCGTGCGCGCCCGCGGCCAGCAGCGAGATGCGGCCATACTTCCCGCTTTTTAATCGCGGCAGATAGCCATAACCTTCCGCGCCGCCGTCGGTGCCGAAGAGCAGCAGTCCCGGCACCGCGAGCGACACCTCCTGTCCCTGCGCTTCGCTGGCGATCTCGGTCGAGCTCCAGAGCGTCAGTGGCCGCGAGCGCGGGCCTACCGTGCCTTTGCCGCCGTCGCGCTCGGCCAGCAGCTCGGCCAGATCTTTTGGCAGTCCCGCCAGCGCTTCAGCGCCGGCACCTTCAGTCGAAAGCTGCACGTCTTTCAGCAAGTGAAGCAAAAGGTCATTCATGGTTTACGCAAAAACTCCTCTCCCAACTCGCGCGACCGTCGCGTGGCCGTCTCCACTGCATTCATCAGCACGTTGCGCAGTCCACCGGCTTCCAGCGTATGCAGGCCCGCGATGGCGGTTCCGCCCGGGCTGGTGACGCCGTCTTTGAGCATTCCCGGGTGCAGCCCGCTTTCAATCAGCAGCTTCGCGCTGCCGAGCACCGTCTGCGCCGCAAGCTGCATGGAAGCCCGGCGGGACAGACCCACCTTCACGCCGGCGTCCGCGAGCGCTTCGATAATCAGGAAGATATAGGCGGGCCCGCTGCCGGAAAGTCCCGTCACTGCGTCGAGCTGGTTCTCCTCGAGAACGACGGTGAGCCCGACTGAATCAAAGATGGTCTTCGCGGTGACGAGATCCGTTTCGGTCGCGTGCTCGCCCAACGTGATTGCGGTCGCGCCCGCTCCTATGGTGGCCGGAGTGTTGGGCATGGCGCGGACGATGCGCATGGGAGGGTGCAGCCGGCGCTCGATGGCCGCGATGGGCACCCCCGCCGCGACGCTGACGATCAGCTGGTCGCTCGAGACGTCCGGCGCGATGCCGCGCAGCACCTGATCGAGAATCTGCGGCTTGACCGCGAGGACCAGCACGTCGCTGTGGCGCGCGACTTCCGCGTTGCTGCCGCCCAGGACGCCGTAGGTCTTCTTCAGCTCCTCGACACGCTCGGCTCGTCGCGCGCTGACGCAGATCTGCGACGGCTGTGCGGCCTTGCTGCCGATGAGGCCTTTGACCAGCGCCTCGCCCATGTTCCCGACGCCGATGAAGCCGAGCCGCTTGTCCATGCCGCGCACTCTAGCGCGCCGCGAAAGCTTACGGCGTGTGCCTTGAGTTCAGGCAGCGCGCGATTTCCACAGCGCGGCGTCGATGACGGACCATAAGTGAATGACCCAGCCCAGCAGGAAGAACCAAAGTACGCCGGCGAGGACGAAGTGCGCCACGGCCATCAAGACCCGTCCCTGGATCAATTGGCCGAGGCCTGGAATGAAGAAGCTCGCGAGTGCGGCAATGACATTACCGGTCGAGCCTTGCCCCGCCATATCAAGTCGCCTTTCGCGGCAACGCCTTGGCCAGGTCGGCAGGTGCATTCGGCCGGATGGCTTCGGCGAGCGTACTGACCGCGCCCAACAGAGCGCTCGATTCGTAAGGCAGGAAGACCTTGCTGGTCCCCGGACTCCCGGCGATCTCCTTCAATGCGTCGATATATTTCAAGGCAAGTATTTCCGGCGTCACGCCCGCATCGTGGATGGCCTTGAACTGCGCCTGCAGCGCCGCCGCGGTGCCGTTGGCGCGAAGGATCTCCGACTGCCGGTCGCCTTCCGCACGAGCGATCTGCGCGTCGCGATCTCCTTCAGCCGCGAGTATCTTGGCGGCTTTTTCGCCCTCGGCGCGCAGGATCGCTCCCTGCTTCTGACCCTCGGCGGTGGTCACCTGCGCACGCCGCTCGCGCTCGGCCTGCATCTGCAGCGCCATCGAGTCCATGATGGCCTTCGGCGGATCGATCTCGCGGATCTCCACCCGGGTTACTTTCACGCCCCACTTCTCGGACGCTTCGTCGAGCACTTCACGCAAGCGCAGGTTGACGTGGTCGCGGCTGGTCAATGATTCATCCAGCGTCAGGCCGCCCATGAGATTGCGCAGATTCGTGCGGGTCAATTGATCGATGGCAAAGCCGACGTCCTGGATCTCGTACTTGGCCTTCACCGCGTCAATCACCTGGTAATAGATGACCGAGCCCACACCCATGCCGACGTTGTCGCGGGTGATTACCTGCTCGCTGTCCAGACCCAGCACCAGCTCGCGCAGGTCGACGAAGGTCGACAGCGTCAGGTTGCCCTGCTTGCGCATCAAGATGGGACTCGGCTTGTCGATGAAGGGAATGCAGAGGTTGAGTCCGCTCTGCAGCGTGCGGTTGTAGCGGCCCATCCGTTCAATGATCATGACGTGCGCCTGCGGCACGGTGCGAAATCCCGCGCGCAGGAACATGAGGACCGCGATGGCGGCAATCACCGCAAAGATCAACTCTCCACTCATAGCCATTTCTCCGGTTCAGTCTTCATAAGGGACGATCGTCAGCCGCAGTCCGTCGCGCGCGACCACCTGGCCTTCGGTGCCGGGCAGGAGCGAGCCGCGGAGTGCGCGCGCTTTCCAGTGTTCGCCGGTCAGCAGCACGACCCCGTCACCCGTGTCCGAGACCTCCTGCAGCACCTTGACGCGCTTGCCCACGATGGCCTCGACGTTGCCGAGATGGCGGCCGCGACGGTGCTTCAGCAACAGCGGCCGGGCGAGCAGGAATTCGGCGATGGCGGCGAGCGCGATGGCGAGAACCTGGCCCGCGGGCCCCGCGCCCAGCGCGGCCGCCGCTGCGCCAGCCAGGCACGCGATCCCCAGCGGCAGCAACACCAGCGCGCCGTGGAACAGCTCGCTCGCGGCCAGCAGCAGCGCGGCTGCAGTCCAGAGCTCCCAGGCCGTCATTCGCCCACGCATCCCACGCGCGAGGCGACCTGTCCATGCAGGGTAACCATGCCATTGGAACCGAAGGACCGGCCGTCCTTGCCGGCGCGAAAGACGGCTACGATGGCGTCGAAGCCGCGCGGGCTCGCAAGCTCGTCCACCAGCGCTTCAAAACGGTCATCCGATGATGAAGGTTTCTTTTTCAAGGCGCCCCTCGGCGAAGCGGCTGAGTGCAAAGCGTTCGAAGAGGTCGTCTTTCGCACCGCCCATCCAGGCCGACATCCGGCGCGCGACAGCGGGAGCCATCATGAAGCCGTGGCCGACGAAGCCGCTCATCTGCAGCAGGCCCGCGACGCCCGGCGTCTCTCCCAGAATCGGTGAATGATCGGGCGTCACGTCATAGCAGCCCGCCCACTGGCGCAGGAGCTTCACGCTCCCGCAGCGCGGAATCAATTCGGTCAGGGCGCGCGAATACCGGGTCATGAATCGCAAAGAGGAGGTTTGATTCAAGCCGTCGGGCTCGTCGGGGTCGCCCATGCCGCCGACGATTTCGCCGCGCATTGATTGCGAGAAGTACAAGCCAGTACCGAGCATTGATACCAATGGCCCAAGGAAGGGCTTCATTGGCTCCGACGAGACGATCTCGTGGCGCTGCGGCTTGTTCGGCAACGCGACACCCGCGAGCCGCGCCACCGAAGGCGACCACGCGCCCGAGGAGATGACGACACGGTCCGCGACCACCCGGCCTCGATCGGTCTGCACCGCGCGCACGCGGCCTCCCGCAACCTCGAGGCCGGTCACGCTGGTAAAGGTCTCCACCTGCGCTCCGCGCTTGCGCGCGCCGTCCGCATAGCCCCAGAGGAACGGCCAGGGAAAGACCACGCCGTCGTCGGGGTGCCACGAGGCGGCGAGAAACTTGCGCGTGTCGAGCTCGGGGACGATATCGCCCGCTTCCCCCGGCGAGATGATGCGAGTGGACAGCCCATGTCTATTTTGCAGCTCGGCGCTTTTTTCAATGCGCCCGACCGTCTCTTTGTCGTGCGCGAGAAAGAGATAGCCACCTTTGCGCAACCATATATTGATGCCGAGCTCCTGCGCGAAGCGGCCCATGAAGTCGATCGACTCCTTGGCCAGCTCGATGAGCGTGGGCGTGGTCCATTGCGCCCGCACGCCGCCGCCATTGCGGCCTGAAGCGCCCTCGCAAAGATAGCCGCGCTCGAGCACCAGCACGCTCCCGGCGCCAGAGCCGGCCAGGTTCCACGCCAGCGCGAGGCCCATGATGCCGCCGCCGATGATCACCACGTCGGCGCGCTCGGGCAGGGAAGAGATGGGCCGCAGCGGGTGCGCCCTGTTGCGCTTCTCCTCCGTGGCAAAGGGCGGCGGCAGCGCTTCGAGGGGCGCGCCGGCATAAGCCGCCATGGAAGTCGGCGAGGCCGGCGGCCGCGAGCGGAACGGCACCAGCGCCTCTTGCGGCAGGCGGGCTCGCTCGGCACAGATGCGGGTGGCGCCGACGAGACAGCTCTTGCCCTGGCAGGGGCCCGTGCCGAGGCCGGTGTAGCGCTTCAGGTTTTCGATGTCGCCGAGTCCCCGGACAATGGCGTCGTCGATGTCGTGGACGGTGACGTCTTCGCAGGCGCAGACAATGGCCTTGTCGCGGAAGATCATGAGCGCGCCACCGCGCCCGCCCCCGCGCTTGCCGCCGCCCCCGCCGCCGCGCCGGATTGGATCGCGCCTGCGCCGCCCTGCCCGCAGACCCGGCCGGCTGCGAAGATCCACGGGACGGTGGTGCGGCCGTCCGCATCGACCTGCAGAGGGAAGCCATTCAATTCGGGGACGAAGGCCGCCTTCGCGCCGTTCGCGGTCGCGAGCTCGTGCGAAGGCGAAGGCGACCACGCCAGGGCGATGGCGTCGCAGCGGATGCGCGGGCCCTCGGAGACCTCGAGTGCGCGCACCGGATTGCCGAGTGCGCGCAGCGGCTGGGCGTTCCGCAGCGGCAATTCGTCCGCGGCTGGACGCTCGGCGCCGGTCGATACCACTTGCGAAAGCGCATATCCGGCGGCCCGCAGCGCGCGCGCGCAATCGATCAATTCCTTGCCGGCGCCCACCACCGCGAGAGAAGCGCCCACGCGCAGGTTGCACTCATTATAAAGCTTCAGTAGCCCGCGCGCGGCGTGGACGCCCGGCCGATCGACGCCGGCAAATGGCAGCGGCTGCGGCGCGCCACCGGTCGCGACGATGACGCGGCCGGCATTGATGAGGATCAGCCGGCCGCCCTCCCGGACCGCCAGCAGTCCGCCTGCTGTTTCATTTGCATATAAGCCAATCGCTTCGGCATTCAATAACAATTCGGAAACGCCCGTTATTTCCCGCGCGACCCAGGCCGCATCGGGGCCGGCGGGATCGACGCCGAGCAGCGCCGCACCGCCCACGCGCGCGTCACGCTCAATCAATAATACTCCCTTCCCCGCAGCCCTGGCAGCAGCGATTCCCGCTGGCCCCGCGCCCACCACCGCCACGCTGACTTTGCGCAGCTCCCCCCGCATGGTTGGCGACTCGCGCGACGGCAGGTGGCCCAGGCCCGCCAGCCGGCGCGCCACCTCGAGCGTGACCTTGCCGAGCAGCCGCGAGCCAATCATCAAATGGTGGTGGTCGAGGCCGGACGAGAAGACGAAGTCGCTCGCGCGCATCAAGTCGTTGTCCGCCGAACCGAGCGGCGCATTCTGCCGCTCGCACACCATTCCCTCCTGGACGGGCACGCGGCAGGCCGGCAAGGAAGGCACGCCATCGACGCGCAGCAGGCATTGCCCGCAGCTCCCGCTGAAACAGAACGGTCCGCGCGGCCGGTGATACTTGATGGAGCGTGTGAAAGTAGTAATGCCATTGCGCAGCAGCGCGGCCGCGAGCGTGTCACCGGGCCGTGCGTCGAGCGCGTCGCCGTCGAGCGAGAACCGGACCGAACTCAAGCGCTTCTCCTGCAAGCGCTTTTCCTAAAACACAAAGTGCCGGCCCTTCTGCCGTCGCGCATAGATGGACACGGTGGCTTGCACCTCGCCCACGCCCATGTTGCCGCTTTCGCCGATGGTCGAAGCGCCGAACTCTTCCCAGTCGAGCGCACTGTCGGTGCCGTCGTTCTCCTTGAGCATTCCGCCCAGCGTGCGGCGCGCGCGTTGCAACTTGTGATCGTCGCGAGTCCAGATGCTGGTCGCCAGGTCGTGCGGGTTCTCAAAGAGGCAGAAGCGAACGAAGGCCTCGAAGTCGGGCAGCGCCATGGCCGCCAGCACCGGCATGAAAAACTCAGTGGTCGCGACCGTGTATTCGCGCACGCCCTTCCCGTCCCAATCGTGCTTGAGCTTCGTCTGCGGCGTAATGCCGTCAATCAGCACCGGCTTCACCGCCTCTGCGTTCTGCCCGTATTCGCCCGGCGCGCGACCTCCCTCGCGGACGACCTTCAGCCCGGCTTTGCGCGCCTCGCTGACCAGGTCGAGCACCGTCTGCGCCTTGTGCACAATCAATGGCCCGAGCGTCTTGTCCGGCGCCTCGCCGCGCGGGTCGGCCGCGGTCCAGCGGTCCATCTCGGCGCCAATCATCGGTACCAACCTGTCGAGTGTGGCGCGCGAGCTGGTCACACCCTGCAGGCCAGTGCACTTGTGCGAGCTCAAGCCGAGCTTGGCGTAAGTCAGGCGCACCGCGATGCGGTTCAGCTCTTCATCATTGTAGCCGTCGTCCACCCAGGACCAGTTGCAGCCGCCGCCCTCGAAGCGCGTGCGCGCGAGTCCACGTCCGGCGCTGATGCTGCGCGCGGTGTCGGAAGATCCGGTGACGGCGACGACGGCGACCCGGGCGTCGGTGGCGATATTCGCGATTCCTTTTCCGAAGCCCTCCACCTTTTGAATGAAGCGCGGGTCGGCGCCGGCGGCGAGGAACGCGCGGACCATCGAAGTGTTGGTCAGCGCGGCATAGGGATGGCCTTTCAGGATCCACGGGCAGCCAGTCAGATAAGCGCCCGCGAGATGAATCATCGGAATGCCCCAGATGAAATTCATCGGGGTGATGATGCAGGCGAGGCCGGCGGGCAGCCAGGCATCGCGCCAGAACTTCTGGCCGGGCATCATGTCGGGGACCATCTCGCCTTTGATGGAAGCCTCGAATGAGCCTTCGAGGTGATCGGCGCAGCGCTTTGCTTCGAAGAAATCTTTCTGTGCCTCGAGCCGCGTCTTGGGGACCTGCTGCCGAATCTCGTGCAGATACTCTTCGGTAAAGTAATTCAGGATCCGAGAGAGGTTCTTGATGACCTGTTTTCGATAAGCGAGACCCTCGTCGGCCCAGGCCATCGACTTCCACACTGCATCGCCATAGGCGAGAGCGGCCTCGACGTCTTGCTTCCCCGAGGCCGGAACGTCGAAGAGCTTGATGCGCTTGTCAGCGGGCGAGGCGATCTCGGCGTGTTCGCCGGACGCGGGCGCGCGCCACTCGGCCGCGATGAAGTTGCGCACCGTGGGCTTCGCCTCGCCCGGCCGCGTGGGAATGGTCTGGTAGCAAAACAGGTATGGCTTCAATGACTCGATATCGGCGTCGGACATAGTCCGCGCAAAGAGCGAATAGCCTTTGCGGCGCTCTGCGTAGCGGACGGCGAGCGGGTCTTTGCCGAGCTGGCCGCATTCGTTGAAGGCGCGGAGGTCCTGGGCGAGCTGCTGGTCGACGAGCGGCATAGGGCGTCCTGCTGGCCTTGGGCGGCCGAAAAGAGGGACCTGTCATAGCGGCGCTTCCCTCGCGAGGCAAGCCGCCCCGCGCCGCTCAGTACACGAGGCCCAGGCCACCTGAGCCGGCCCATAAGGAGACGCGACCTCCCGAGGGAAAGTCGTCGCGCCAGCTGGCCTGAAAATGCAGCGACAGCGGTCCGACCAGCACCACGTCGGCGGCTGCAACGAGACCGAGGCCGAGACCGTTCCCGCCGCCGAGCACCGACAGCGCGACGCTGCTCGTCAGCGCCAGTGCGCCCAGGCGGAAGACCGCAGCCGGGCCGATCAGGAAGCCGGGCGTGGAAAAAACTCCGCTGGTCTCGGGGAGAAAATAGGTCAGCTCGACGAGCGCGCCCAAGCCAATGGCGGGCGAGAGGCTGCGGGTGGCCACCGCTCCGGCGGTGGCGACGAGCCCGGCTGCGCTGGCCGCGCCGTTTGAGTCGGAGAGTTTCAGCGAGTAGCCGCCGAAGGAGACGTGCGCCAAAAGGTCGTAGTGCGGGGCAGCGGTGGCGGCGCCGAGGAGGGCAGCGAGCAGCGGGATGAGATGCATGCGGAGGCGTCCTTAACACGAGGTCGGCGGGCCTGGCGGCAATGCCGATCAGTTGGCCGCGGAACGCCGCCGGGAGACCGTGGGGGTCGCCGCCCCCAGACATGCGCGCCACCCCTGACCGGTGTTCGTTGCAAGAGAGAAAGGGCGCTGCTCACTGACCGCATCGGACCTAGCGGTGCACGAGCGGAGCGTAAGTCAAGGCGTCGGGCAGGCCGCATCGTCGCAACAGCTTGCCGAAGCGCTTGTCCGCTCGCAGCGCGTCCCACTTGGGGTCTACCGGCAAAGAGACGAGATGAACGTCCCGGACGGCGACTGAGCGCTCGAGCCACTCCAGCGCGGCATCGTGCTCGCCCAGCCCTTCGTGCACCAGCGCCATCGCGTAGGGAGGCACGAAGCGTTCGCGCGATCGGGCCTCCAGCTTCTTCAGGACGTCGCGCGCCTCGGCGATTTTGCCCTGCTTCGCGAGGATGTACCCGCGCAGCGAGGTGGCCTTCGAGTTCCCGCCCGAGAGCCGGCCCGCCTCGTCGGTGGCCAAAAGGGCGAGCCCGACTTCGCCGATCTGCTCATAAGCTTGTGCCAGCTGGAATTGGCCGATCCAGAAGTGGGGATCGACCACGACGGCCTGGCGCGCGAACTCGATCGCCTCTGCGTTGTCGCGTCCGACGAAGGCCACCTGCGCGGAGAGGGCGTGCTGCATGGAATTGAGCGGATCGAGCTCCCGCGCGCGCTTCATCTCTGCCTCGGCTTCCGCGCGGCGGCCGGCGTGCCCGAGCAGGACCCCGAGCATCCGGTGGGCGAAGGCGTAGCTCGGATCCAGCGCGGTCGCTTTGCGATAGGTCGCCTCGGCGTTCTGCCAATTCCAGCCGAACCAGAACTCGACGAAAGCCAGCGAGGCGAGGCTCTCCGCGAGGCTCGGCTCCGAACGCATCGCCTGCGCCGCGGCCTCGCGGGCCAGCGTCCAGGCGGCCTGCGGGGGCGCGTCGCCGTTCATCGGGCTCGCCGCCCAGGCATCGGCCAGCCCCGACCAGGCCAGCGCGTAGTTGGGGTCGAGCTCGGTGGCACGGGAAAACGCCTCGACCGCCTGCTGCGTGGTCGAAGGCGTCAGCTGGTTCCAGAAGTGCCGGCCCCGCAGGTAGAGATCGTAGGCCTGCGGGTTGCGGGTCTGTCGCCGCGTCAGCGCCTCCAGCCGTTCGGGAGACAGCCGCAGCCGAATCTGCTCGGCGATGGTGGTCCCAAGCTCGCGCTGGAAAGCCAGCATGCTGCTGGGCTCGCTGTCGTAGGAGGCGGACCAGAGCTGGACCTGGTCTGCGGCGTGAATGAGCTTGGAGGTGACGCGCACGCGATTCAGTTCGAAGCGAATCGAGCTCTCGACGACGTAATCAGCGTCCAGCTCGCGGCCAATGGTGGCGAGCGTCTTGGTCGTCCGCTTATAGGACAGGACCGAGGTCCGGCCGACCACGCTCAGGCGGTCGGGTTCGAGCTGGCCGAGCGCCGCGATCGTCTCTTCGGTGAGCGCGTCTGCGAGGTATTCACGGTCGGGCCCCGCGCTGAAGTTCTCGAAGGGCAGAACAGCGAGCCGCACGTGCAGCTTCGTCGCGGGCTGCGCCGCAGCCGGGGCCGTGGGGAAAGCAGCGCGCCGAACGAGTGCGACCGAGGCCAGTACGCCCAGCGCCAGGATCGCGGCGGCGGCGGCGGCGGGATGCGGAAACGATTGCCGTTCCTTCGCCGCTCCCGTGTCGGGGCCGCTTGCCAGCGCCCGGAGGTCTGCGGCCAGCTCCTTCCCGGACGGATACCGTGCGGCCCGATCTTTCGACATGCACTTGTCCACGATGCGCGCGAGTCCGGCCGGCGCTGCGGGATTCGAGCGGACCACCGGCTCCGGCTCGGCGTGGATGACGCGGTCGAGGATCTCACCCGCCGTGCGTCCACTGAAGGGCAGCCGGCCCGCGACCATCTGGTAAAGCATCGACCCGAAAGAGAAAACGTCCGAGCGCGGATCCACCTCCAGACCCAGCGCCTGCTCGGGGCTCATATACTCCGAGGTGCCGATCAAACTGCCAGGCTGCGTGCCCAGTCCGGTGGAGAATCCGTCGACCGAAGGCTTTGCGCTTGGCGCCAGGATCTTCGCCACCCCGAAGTCGAGAACCTTCACCAGCCCGCGCGGCGTGACCATGATGTTCGACGGTTTGATGTCCCGGTGGACCACGCCTTTCGCGTGGGCCTCCTCGAGCGCGTCGGCCACCTGAACCACAATCGCAACCGTCTCCGCGGGGGTCAGACGGCGCTCCCGCAGCAGCGCGCCCAGCGTCCGCCCCGGGACATACTCCATCGCGATGAAGCGCACGCCGTCGGCCTCGGCGATCTCATAGATGTGCGCGACGTTCGGGTGGCTGAGCGTGGACGCGGCTTGCGCCTCCCGGACCAGCCGGCCCCTGCGCTC
>JANYKT010000186.1 GCA_025358085.1 Deltaproteobacteria bacterium
CTAGTGTCAGGCGCAACGCCGACTCGTGCTAAGCACCGCCAATGACGGATCTGCGCTCTCTCCTCGATGCATCTCGAATCGATGTTTCCAGCTTCCGACTTGATCAAGGATCCTTGCCGCTCGGTCTGCTAACCACCACAGGGGATCGTGCGATCCCGCTCTGGCGAGCGCTCCGTCCGCTCTTTGGTACGACCGGGCACTGGCCGGTCGTGGTGGGAACCGACGACGCGCTGGATGCCATTCAGCATCAAATGAAGTCGCAACCGAAGAGCACACCGCGCATCCCGCACCTGAACGAGGCTCGCGAGACGCTCTCACAAGCGCGTGCTGAAGAGAACGTCATAAGGCGCGCAGAGCTGCCGCTGGCCCTCCGTGCCTTTTTCGCCACCGCGACGTCCGCTGGCGAACTCGTGAACCGTCTGCGGCCTGCGACCGGTACGCCACCGGAGTCTTATTCAATTCCCTATGAGGATATGCACCTGACACGACCGCTCGCACGTGTTCACCTGGCGCTTGTCCCGGTCGAGTCGCAATGGCAGGTACCCGCGTTCCTTGGCCTCGGCGACTGGAACGATTGCCCCGCCCCGGAGGTGCACGCAGCTATCCTGCGCGACTGGGGGGATCGTTTTGGTGCCGAAGTCGTCGGGCTCAGCAATGACACGCTCGAACTGCGCGTCGCTCGTCCGCCGCGCCGCCGCTCTGCGGCTCGGGCCCTGGCCCGCGAGCAATATCTCTACTGTCAAGACATCGTGGACCAAGGTATTCGTTCAATCGAGGCACTCGCCATCGCTTTGTTGCGCGCGCCGAGCTGGTACTTCTGGTGGGACTGACCATGGCCCGCGCCTGCCAGTGCGCCGATTCAGTTGAGCTTCAGGACGAGCCGATGCGCGGCCAGAGCCGTGGGAGCGCGGGTCATACGCCGGGCACCTCATGGGTCTTGCTTCGCCCGAGCGGGGCGGACCGGACGTGGCTGCGATGGCTTGGCTCTCGGCCTGCATTCGCATCGCCTCGGAGACCAAAATCGTAATCGCGCGCTTGAGTGCGCACCGGCGAGTGGCCGCTCAAGGTATGGCTCGCGGATAGGGCCGTCATATAAAGGAACGGCAGTGAAGAGTTCATCAGCCTGTCTTTGGCGGCGGCCCGCAAGGTCCACGGCGAAAAGGCTGCGTTCGATGATTACTCACGCGCGAGATTTGCGCGCACAGGGCTTCCCGGCGCCTCCTCCGGCACGCTCGCGCAGTTGAACCCAACGAGTGCTGAAGCCGCGAAGGAACCGGCTGCAGTCTTGCTACACATGCCCTCATGCTGAATGCACTCGTCGCGTGTTTTATCGTCGGGGCGCCCCTCGCCCAAAGCAGCGGAGCGACGGCTGTCGTCGATCAGGTAGTCGCCGCCTATGGAGGCCGGAAGGTTGTCGCCGCAGCGCGCGTTCTGCGGCAGAAAGGCCACGTCATTACGGAGACTCGCGGCAGCGCTGCGCTGCTGCGCGAGTTCGGCAGGCCCGACCGGCTGCGTGTCGAGCTGAAGTATCCCGGCAACACCGAGGTGCGGCTGCTCAACGGCGCGAGCGCCTTTCGCGAGGGCCGTCCGGTGAGCGGGCCGATGCGCGACGCGATGCTGTTGCAGGCCGCCCGTCTGGATCTGCCTGCCCTGCTCGACGAGGCGCGTGCGCGGGTCACCGATCTCGGCGTGCAGCAGCGCTCGGGCCTGGCGATGCGCGCGCTCCTGGTGCCGCTCGGTTTCGGCCTCCAGATCACCGTTTTCGTCGACGAGCGCAGCGGTCGCATCCTGCGCAGCGAAGGCAGCGTGCCCGCTGGACCCATGGGGCGCGTCGAGTTCTGGACCGACTACTCCGACTTCCGGCGCGCGAAAGGCATGCTCTTCGCCTTCGCGGAGGAGAACTTCGCCTCCGGTAGGCGGACGGGACGGACGCAGCTCGACACCGTCGAGGTCATGGACGCGCTCCCGGCCACGACCTGGACGCCGTAAGCGCGCCCTCCGCCTCGTCCGCCGCGCAAAGGTCTCAATGCGTGCATTCGTTGTGATCAACGGCTCGGCAGATTTGAACCTTTCCATTGCATGAAAAGTCGCCGCCCTGGAAAAGTCCGAGGGTTCGGCAGAAAGGTGCCGCGCCAGAACAGTCACTGTTTGAGAGGCAGACTAGATAGGAAGTCCCGTCGCCTACCTCCTGGCATTGAACGGCGCCGCCCGGAGTGGGGCCGAGCATTGGCTGTCGTGATAAACAAAGAACGCGTGACTGTTGCTTTTGCCGCCGCAGGCCGTGAGGGCGGCGAGCAGAAGCAGGCCTCGAACTCTTTTGAATGGTCGCGACATTGTTGCCTTATAGCAACTTCAAGCGCGCGTCGCCTCTTCCAGCAAGAACCAGATGGAGCGATACGGCTTTCCCGTCGCGCGCGTCATTCCGATTTCGCAGGTGCGGCTGCTCGAGTAATAGCCGTCATGCTCGGCTGCCAGGACCTGCGCGGCTTCGCGTGCGGTGGCGGACGCGGTCAGCTCGGGCACCGAGAAGCCACGATCGCCAGCAAACCCGCAGCAGCCCGCCTCGCGCGGGATCGACGCGCGCTCGCTGCAGGCGCGACCGAGCGCGAGCAGCTTGCCCGAGAGTCCCATCTTCACCAGCGAGCAGACCGGATGCAGCGCGACCGACGCAGCCTTGCGCTCGATGCGGAGCCGCGGCAGCAGCGTGTCGTGCGCGAAGGCGACCGAGTCCACGATCCGCAATCGGTCAAAGCGCGAGCGATTGTCGGAATCAAGGGCCTCCCGACTTTGCAACAAGCCATAGGTGCAAGGGCTGGTATCGAAGACGACCGGCAGACGGCCCTCGCCGGACCAGGCCCAGCAGCGCTCGATGGCGCGGTTGGCGGCGATGGCGTGCGCGCTCTCATATCCCTTGGAAGAGAACGGCACCCCACAACAAACGCCGCCGGTATCGCGGGGAATATGGACCGGCACGCCCGCGCGGCCTGCAACGCTGACGATGGCTGCCTCGAGCGACAGCCCCTGCGGCTCGCCCGGCAGCGCGCCAATGCTGCGCGAGATGCACGAAGGGAAATAGATGGCCTGGGCCGATGAAGCATCGGTGTGCGGCGCCGGTTTTGGGACCGTCGGCCGCCCTTCCCTGCCGAAAGGAAGAAGCGGGCCTGCGGTGCGGAGCCCCAGCCGGACTATCTTTTCGATCGCGCCAAAGCCCTGCGCCGCGCTGCAGGCGAGCGCGTGCGCGGCGCCGCTGTGGCCCTCGCTGCGGTGCCGCTTGGTCAGCTTGCCGGTATCGATTCCGACCGGACACGCCGTGGCACAAAGACCGTCCACAGCGCAGGTATCGAGTGCGTAATACGGCCAGGCTTCCTCCAAATCATCGATTGATATACCCGGCGACGAGCCCGCCTGCGCCCCGCCCGCACGCAGCCGTGCCATCTCCCGGCGCAGCACGATGCGCTGGCGCGGCGTGGTGGTCAGTTCGCGGCTCGGGCACCTGGGCTCGCAGAAGCCGCACTCAATGCAAGCGTCCACCTCGATCTCGACGGTGGGCATCGGCTTGAGATCGTCCAGATGGCTGCGGGCACCGGCAGGCAGGATCACTCCCGGATTCAAGAGGCCGCGCGGGTCGGCCAGCGACTTGAGGCGCCGCATGATCGCGAGTGCGGTCCGGCCCCACTCCACCTCGACGAAGGGAGCCATATTGCGCCCCGTGCCGTGCTCGGCCTTGAGCGCGCCCCCATAGCGGTGCACCACGAGGTCGACCAGATCGTCGATGAATCGTTCATATCGCTGGACGGCGGCAGGGTCATTGAATGACTGGGTAATCACGAAGTGCAGGTTCCCGTCCCGGGCGTGGCCGAAGACGATGGCCTCGGGATAGCCATGCTTCTCGAACAAGACAGTGAGTTCGCTCGCCGCGTCGGCCAGCCGCTCCAGGGGGAAAGCAACGTCTTCGATGATGACGGTGGTGCCGCTCTTGCGCGCCGCGCCCACCGAGGGGAAAAGGCCTTGGCGGACCAACCACAACTTCGCCTGCTCGAGCGGATCGACAGTGAAACGCGCGGGCTCCAGCAGATCCAGCTGCGCGCAGGCTGCCAGCGCGCGCGCAGTAGAACCAGCCCCGGCAGACTCGCTTGCTTCCTGGAACTCGACCAGCAGCGCAGCCGCCCCGGGGCCCAGGCCCTTGAACGACGCCGGCATGCCGGGCTTGTCTTCCACCGATCGAAGCGAGGCGCGATCCATCAACTCGAGTGCTTTCGCGCCGGCCGCACGCAGCGGCGCGATGGCGTCGCAGGCCGCGTGAAGGCCGGGGAAGAGCAAAAGCCCAGTGAGTTTGATGGGCAGATCAGGCACCGTCGCCAGCACTGCTTCGGAGATGAACGCCAGCGTGCCTTCGCCGCCAATCAAGAGATGAGCAAAGATATCCACCGGCCGCGTGTAATCAAGAAAGGCATTGAGCGAATAACCAGTGGTGTTCTTCATCCGGTACTTCGCGCGGATGCGTTGCGGCAGGTCCGGGTCGGCCTCGATCTCGCGCTTCAGATCGAGAAGGCCTTGGTGCAGCGCAGGCTCGCGCGATCGGAGCTCGTCGTCCGCTTGCGCCCGGGCGGTATCGATACAAGTGCCGGACGGCAGCATGAACCGGAGCGATCGCAGCGTGTGATAGGCATTCTGCTCGACGCCGCAGCACATCCCGCTGGCATTGTTGGAGAGAATGCCGCCCAACCGGCAAGTATGAATCGATGCCGGGTCGGGGCCGATCTTGGTGCCGTGCAACTGAAGCGCGAGATTGACGTGGCCTCCGATCGCGCCCGGCTCCACGCGCACCGCGGCTCCGCCCTCTTCCACGGCGATCAAATCAAAGCTGCGCGATAGATCAACGAGCAATCCGTCGCTGATGGCCTGGCCCGAGAGACTGGTGCCAGCCGCGCGAAAGGTGAGCGGCAACGTCAATTCGGCGCTCAGGGCGAAGAGCGCAAGCACTTCCGCGTCCGTCTTGGGAAAGACCACCGCTTGCGGAATCAGCCGATAGAAGCTGGCGTCGTGCGCGTGGGCAATGCGCTCTGCCGGGCGGTCGAGGACGCGTGAAGCGCCGACAATCAATTCCAGGCGCGCGCGCAGTTCGTGGGCGCTCAGCGACGGGTCTGATGCGCGACGGTGCATGGCTTGCCTCCCGTGCGTTTGTACCGGAGCACGAAACCGGATGCACGCAGCATGCCCTCGCGTGCGGCAGTCCGAGCTTGGCGTTCGAGCGGGAAAGCCGCGGGTGCACCGATTGCGCAGGAAGAAGGAAACGCGCAGGAAGTGCGCTCGACCGAGGGGGCAAGTTGGCTCGCGCCAGAGGGGAGTAAAAAAGGGCACAGCCTTACGCTTGCAGGCCCGGGAGCTAGCGCCCCCGTCAGCGCCCGGTGTCCGAGCGCAAGATGATCGCCATCGAAGGCAAGCACTCGACACGGACAGCGAGGGATCATCTGGCGCCGGCGCGCCGGCGACTCCTTGAACTCCGGAACAACCCACACATTGCAGCGACAGCGGGCAGCGAGCGGCACGGCGCTGAAGCACTGATCGACTGGATTCCACGGATTCAGCAGCATCGTCTCGCTACTCTTTGATGATGCTTCTTGCGCCGCAGCGTCTGTGTATACCCGGCGCTTCCGACTTCGCCGAGCATCAAGAATCCAATGAGGTATCACCACCAGCATTCCGAAGCAGCAGAGAATACCCGGAGGCTCCCACGAGGCATTCCCTTCGTCAGGCGACACTTTGCAGAGCGGACGCGGAGCTGCGCCACCTCAAGCGCAGCAGCCAGGTCCCGGCGGCCGAGAAGGGTGCTGCAGCTTCCGGCGCGGTTGCCAGGTAGCGCACCGACGAGAAAGGATCGATGAAGCTGCGGCTGATTGTTTCTCCCCAGCCCCGCGAATGGTGCGCGAAGTTCATCAGCACATAGCGCGGCGCGCGCGCCGCCTCGCGCGGTGTTTTGAGGATATGACAAACAGGTGCAGATGATTGCCCTGAATCGAGTAATGAAGGAGCCGGAAGCCGAAGGTTCTTCGTTTTCAGTGCGACTCAATCGACCTTGAATCATTTCTGGAATTACGGCGCCTGCGCAGGCTGCATCACTTCCACCGTCTTCAATTTCTGCACAACAACCCCCTGGACGGTTGGACTATGGAGAGCGGCGCCACCGCCAATGCGTCGCTCGTTCCCTGGCCATGGACCTTTGCAGACGGCTAGCGCGTGACGAGCACGGGCCGAGCACAGATCTGGACCAGCCGGTCCGCGACGCTCCCGAGCAGTGCGCGCCGGACCGCTCCCCTCCCCCGGTGTCCGACGACGACCAGGTCGAAATCTCCGGTCTCGGCAAGGTCGGCCAGGGTCTCGGCGACCGGTCCAGCGAGACAGGTGGTGTCGGCCTCGACGCCGGCGTGCCGGCACTCGAGCTCCGCCTGGAAAAGCAGGGCGGGGACATAGTCATGCTCGACCAGATCGCCCGCCCCCGCCTCGGCCTCAGCCTCGAATGACCCCGTCACCCGCGGCATGTGCCGGGGCGCGACGAAGACGAGCAGCAACTTCGCGGCCAGCGCTTTCGCCAGCTCTGCCGCCGTCTTCACCGCCACGGCCGCTTCCGGCGAGCCATCGATACCGACGAGGAATCGTTTCATATTGTCTCCTTGCTGCTTGTTGACAGACTCGTATTGATCTTGTTTGCCGCGTTACTCCACCGCGAAGACCGTCAGAGGTCCGCGAGGATACTTGCCGGCGCTGGTCTCTGCCCTGAGGTTGTGGTCGTGCATGATGGAGAGGCCCTTGCCAAGCCCGCAGCCCATGCAGACCGCGTCCTTCTTGCCGTGGATGGGCACCAGCACGTCGTAGCGCTCGCCGCTCACGATAGGCAACGTGTCTTTCCAGTAGGGGCTGTCGAGCGGGCGCCCGTCGGTGCCCACCACCTGCATATGATAGGCGTGCGGGTGAATGGCGAAGGTGTGGTCGAAACCCATGACCACCATGCGCAAGAGGACGGTCTCGCCTTCCTTGGCCTTGATCAGCGAGTTCGGGTCGGCGATGGTCGAGAGTGGATTCTTCAGGTCGGCGGTGAAGATGCGGCCATTGAGGAGGTAATAGTTGGTCTTCCACTTGGACATGTCGTAATCGCCGACGTCGTGAATGGCGTCGTTGTGCTCGGTGTCCATCTCGCTGAACATCAGCGTGTATTCGCGATCGAAGTGCTTTCCGTAGATGGTATTCGGCTCCTTGCCGTCGACAATCAGGGTCCCGTACATGCCGAGCATGGCGTGCGTCGAGGTATCGACATGGCAGTGGTAGAGGAACGTGCCTTCAAATTGAGGGACGAATTTGTAGGTGAAGCTCTCGCCCACCGGGACCCCCGCCAGCAGCTTGTCGGGGATATCAGCGTTTGGAACTCCAGGCACGCCGTCGTAGAGCTGGACCAGGTCCATTCCGTGGAAGTGGATGGTGTGAGTGACACTGCCGAACGAGCTCTGCGGGTCGAGGTGGTGGTGGCCACTGTGGTGCAGCACTACGTTCACTTCGTCGCCGACCTTGACCCGGATGGTGGGGGCGGGAATCTTCGGAGCGGGCAACGCGGCGCCGGGCGGCGCTTCCTCGAAGCGGTCATTGAAGGCGACATAGCTGACGATATAAGTCTTCTTTCCGTCGGCCAACTCGAATTCACCGTCGTTGATATAGAGATGGAAGATCTTCTTCGGGTGGTCGGCCTGCGCCCGCGAGCGCGCGACGCTGACCGAGACCAGCACCGCCGCCGCCACCAGGAAGACGACCAGAGCGCTGAGCTTCCTCATGGCGTCCCCAGCATTGCCAGCTTGATGGGGGGTGCGCCGCCGCCGACGGTCACTTTGAAAGCCTTCGCCCGCTGCTCATCGCTGAGCTCGGCCCCGAAGATGCGCATGACATAGTTGCCGGGAGGGACGTTCGGGATGGTGAAGCCACCCTGGGCGTCGGGCCTGGCGAAGAAAGGATTCTGCAGCACCACGATATCGGCGCTCATCTCCTTGTGGATATTGCAGGAGAGATGAACGACGCCGGCTTGATCCATCTTCTTCGAGAAGCCCTGGTGCGGCAGCACGGCCTGGTTGAAGATCTGCTGCTTGTTTTCGCGCGCATTCACGTTGTGCAGCTCGGGATCGGAGCTGCGGAAGTCGACCTTGCCGCCGAGCAGGACCGGCAGCACGCGCGGCGAATAGGTGTTGCCGATCTGGCTCATGACCGCGGCATCCGTGGGCGCCGCGAACTTGCCCGGAGCCTTTTCGACGTAGACCAGGGCCGTCTTGCGCCGCAGCGAGGGATCCTCGAGCCGGCCGGTGAGTGTCTCGGCGCCCGCCGAGGTGGCGGCGGCGAAGAGCAGCAGAAGGAATGGACCGCGCATTTCAATTCTCCTTGAAGAGCCTGCGTTCATTGGCCTCTTCAGCAAGAGCCTTGCCAGTCCGTTTTCAGAAAGACGCCGTAGAATTCAACCGCAACGCGCGCAGGATTTGCGTCGATTGCGGAACAGGGGTGCAATCGCTGCGCCCGCGGGGTTGCTCCTTCACGCACCTTCGTGCAGGCGCGAGGACTGAAATCAAAGGAGCATGCAATCGTCGGCACCCGAGGTTCAACTTGTTCCGGGGCAAGTCCTCGAGGCTGGCTCTCCCGGGTTAGCTTGCGGGCGCGGCGCGCTTGTCGACCGCGAAGCGCGTGTCGACAGCTTTCACCGGACCGCGAAGCGAGCTGAGCAGGAACAGCGCCCAGACCAGGGTAGCAGTAAGAAAGCACGCCGCGGCGAGGCCCAGCCAACGATAGACGTGACCCGGATCGAGGTTTACGAGCACGCGCAGCACGAGCGCGGAAACCAGCAGCGCGCCCATCAAAGCGACGGGCCAAGGGCTCTCATTGAGCGGTGCAGGCGCCCCGCCGTGCGAAAGCACCACATGCACCGAGATACAGAACGCGAGCAGCGCGAAACAGCCGATGAAGACGACGTGCAAACCAGCTTTTGGATATTGAGGAAATGCGGCAACGCAGGCGTATCCGACCGGGAGGCACCAGGCGGCGATCCAGATCAGGCGGCGGTGCAGGCCGGGGACCGTGGGCAAGCGCCAGAGTTCGGCCGACGCCAGCAGGGTCGCGAGCACGATGGCGGCGCGAAGCGCGAAGCCGAGCCGCACCGACACCAGCACCTCGATAAAGAAAGTTCCAATGAACGCAAGGCCTGCGATCAGGTGGAGGAGCTTTCCGTTTCTGGCTCCGATTGACCGGCCTGAGCCTGCAGGGCCGGGGGCTCCGCGCGTAATCACGGGAAGCAGCATGCCGCCGATGCCGAGCACGAGCGCCGTGAACATGCCCTGGAGCACGAGTCCTCGACCGATCTCGTGCAGCCAAACCATCTCCTCGCCCAGGCTGGCGCCGACGCCTGCGAGCACGGAGCCGCCGACGCCCATGACCAGCGCCAGGATCACCCAGACGAAGCTGTTGGGTATCCGCGGCCCGGCGCCTGGCGAGCGGAATCGGCTGATCGCAAATTGGATCAGCATCGCCAGCAAGATGAGCCAGGGGATCTGCGAGAGCGCCCATTTCTCGAACCAGGCGAAGATCGTGACCGCGACCGGTGCTGCCATGGCGACGGCGACCTGCCAGGCGGCAGGCGGGGCCGTGCCGGTGCGGCGCGGGATGAGCGTAAAGAGGAATCCGACGGCGAAGCAGGTCATGAAGCCTTCGATCTGCGCGAAGGCGTGGAAGATGGACCGATACTCCTGGATGAGGCCGGCGGCGAGCAGGAGCCAGTGCAGCACGCCGGACCAGGCGAGCAGGACGCCAAGCGGGAACAGGAGCCGGTAAGGCTCGCGGCGAAAGACTGGAACGACGGTGGGGGTCGACTTCATGGTTGCCCTGGCTCCGGCAAGCGCAAGGACCGGCAGGTTACGCACAGTCGCGCTTCGGGTATGGCACGAAGCCGCTGCCGTCCAATGGCGTGGCCACACGATTCGCACTCACCGTAGGTCCCGGCTTCAATCCGGGTGAGCGCCGCATCGATCTGCGCGACGTCTAGGCGGTGCGACTCGGAGAGTTCCTGCGGCGAGGCCTCGGGTGCGCGGAGGCTGATGTCGACCGGCAGCGCCTCCACGGCCTGATTTCGGGGTTCGCTCAAGGCCGCGGCCTCGTCGCCAGCCAGCCGCAGGAGCGCGACACGGCGATCCCGCAGCAGCCGCCTCGCTTCGATGTAAATTGCGTTCATGGCATGCCCTCGGTCGCTCCGGTTGCAGCTAGCATTGCAGCGCCCGTGCCATGCAGTTGCAGCGGCTGATTTGTCAGACCCGAACCTCGCACCCTGGTCCCGGGTATGAGGGCCTGCAGGTCTTGCGCCCCACGGCGCAGGGCCTGCGCCGCAGGGCGAGCAGGTGACCGCGACCAGCGTGGCAGGGCACCCCGTGCTTGACCTCGACCACGGCTTGCTGTTTGCAGTACCGCCACCGTGCCCGAAAGCATCTTTGAAGAACTGAAGCGCTATGTCGGTTTCGATGAGGCCGATGAGGCTGCGCTGCGCGCTTTGCATCCCCTGGTGCAGCCGCATTTCGTCGCCATCGCCGAAATCTTTTACCAGCGTATTCTCGAAAACGACGGCGCCCGCAAGGTGCTGGTCGAAGGCGAGAGCATGGTAGGCCGCCTCAAGGTCTCGCTGATCGCCTGGATGGAGCGCCTCTTCTCGGGTCCCTGGGACGAGGCCTACTTCGAGCTGCGCTCGCGCATCGGCCGCGTGCATGTCCGGATCAACATGCCTCAGCACTACATGTTCGGCGCCATGAATGTCATGCGGCGCGGGCTGGCGGACGTGGTCGATCGGGGGTTTCCGGGCGACCCGGAGAGGCTCTCCGCGGTTCGTCGCTCAGTCAATAAGATCATTGACCTTGAACTCGCGATCATGCTGCACACTTATCGCGAGGATCTGCTCTCTGCGCAGGCGCGCAGCGAGCGGCTCGCGACCTTTGGCCAGCTGGTTGGTTCCATCGGCCACGAGCTGCGCAATCCACTCGGCGTGATGGAGACCTCTCTTTACATTCTCAAGAGCAGAGTCAAGGACGACGAGCGGGGTTTGAAACATGTCGAGCGCATCGGCGAGCAGCTCGGCATCGCGAACAACATCATTACGGACCTGCTCGATATGATTCGCGATAGGCCGCTCGCGCGGGAGCGCCTCGCGCTTGCCCAGGTGCTCAAGCAGGCAGCGGGCGCAGTCCAAAAGCCCGAGCGGTGCCGGCTCGAACTCGAGGGCCTCGGCGATGTCCCGGCGATCGAGGGCGACGCGGGCCAGCTTCGTCAGGTGTTCGTCAATCTCCTCGACAACGCCATCCACGCGGCGGGCGAGGACGGCCGCGTCGCTGTCGTCGCAAGCGCCGATGGCGGTTTCGTCAACCTCGCCGTCGAGGACAGCGGGCCGGGAGTCGATGAAGCGACGCGGCGCCGGTTGTTCGAGCCGCTCATCACCACCAAGCACAAGGGCGTGGGCCTCGGCCTCGCGCTGGTGAAGCGCATCGTCGAGCGGCATGGCGGGACCATCGCTTATGAACCGCGGAACGCTGGAGCGCGATTCGTCGTGCGGCTCCCGAGGGCGAGATAGGGATGCGCCGCTATCTGGTCGTCGATGACAACGCCGCCTTTGCGGAGAACCTGGCCGAGATCCTCCGCGATGCGGGCGCTGAGGTCGTGACCGCGATGGGCGGTGCGCGTGCGCTCGAACTCGCCGCCGTGACCCGCTTCGACGCGCTGGTCACGGACATGCGCATGCCGGTCATGAACGGGGCGGCCCTGGTGCACGAGATCCTGCAAGTCGATCCAGGCCTGCCGGCCATCGTGGTCACCGCCTATACCGGCGAGGACGATCTCGCCGCCGCGCGCTACGAAGGACTGCTGGCCGTGCTGCCGAAGCCGGTGCCCATCCTCCAGCTGCTCGAGTTGCTCGCGGCGGCGCGGCGCAATGGCCTGGTGGCGCTGGTCGAGGACGACGTGGCGCTGAGCCAGAACCTCGCCGAGGCGCTGCGCACGCGCGGCTTCTCCGCGGTGATGGCTCACACGGTAGTCGAGACCGATCGGCTCGGCAGCGTGCAGCCCTTCGCGGCGCTGGTTGACCTGCGGATGCCGGGCGGCGCCGACGGCGAGGCGATGAGAAGGCTCGCCCGCCGGTTCCCGCTGCTGCCGATGTTCATCATCACCGCGCATGCGCAGAGTGCGCCTGCCGCCAGGGTGTTTGTGAAACCATTCGACACCGCGAGCGTGCTGATGGCGCTCGAGTCCGCGTACGAAAGTCGGACGTGAAGCGGCGCTCGCGGATCCTGGTGGTCGACGACAACGCCGATCTGCTCGCGAACCTGCAGGAGATTTTGGAGGACGAAGGCTACGAGGTGCTTCCCGCGTGCACCGCGCAAGAGGCCATCGAGCGCGCCCAGGGCGGCTTCGAGGTCGGCATCGTCGACCTGCGGCTCCCGGACGAGTCAGGCACTTCACTTGCCACGCGTCTGCGCGCGGCGGCCCCCGAGGGCGAGATCGTCTTGCTCACCGGCTTCGCCAGTTTGGAGACCGCCATCGCCGCCGTGCGCGCGGGCGCCTTCGCGTATCTGGTGAAGCCCTGCTCCACCCCCGAACTCTTGCTCACCGTCGAGCAGGCCCTGCTCCGCGTGCGCCTGCACAGCGAGAAGCGCGACCTCGCACGGCGCACGCAGGTCGCCGAGAAGCTCGCGGCTGTCGGCACCATGACCGCTGGGCTCTCCCACGAGATCCGCAATCCGCTCAATGCGGCTGCGCTCCAGCTGGTGGTGCTCGAGCGCGGCATCCGCAGGCTCCAGGGCGAGCTGCAGTCCACGCTGCTCGCGCCGCTCGGCCTGGTCCGCGACGAGATCAAGCGATTGGAGCATCTGCTCGAAGATTTCCTCCAGTTCGCACGGCCGCGCGAGATGACCGGGAGGCCGGTCGCGCTCGCCGAGCCGATCGAAGCCGTGCTGGGGCTGCTCACGGCCGACGCCGAGCGCCGCCAGATTGTACTGGAGCGGGGTCTCGAGCCCGGGCTGCTGGTCTCGGGCGATTCCGAGCGGCTGCGACAGGTGCTGATGAATCTTGCGCTCAACGCGCTCGAGGCCACGCCTGGCGGAGGCCGCATGCGCGTCTCTGCTCACGCTGAGGGCGACGAAGTGGTCCTCTGGGTGGATGACAGCGGACCCGGCATCCTCCAGGAGGTGCGCGGGCGCATCTTCGAACCCTTCTTCACCACCAAGCCGAGCGGCTCCGGCCTCGGCCTGCCCATCGTGCACGCCATCATCACCCAGCACGGCGGAACCATCGCAGCGGAACGTTCCCCTCTGGGCGGGGCGCGCTTCGAGATCAGGTTGCCTTCTCTGCGCCGAATTCCTTGAGCCGGTACTGGATTTTCCTCACCGAGATACCCAGGATCTCCGCCGCCCTGGTGGTCGAGCCAGAGGCGAACTCCAGCGTGCGCAGGATCGCTTCGCGCTCGATCTGCTCCATGGTTGCGCCGGGCACCAGGCTCGAGGAGTCGCGCGAGGCTGGCCGCGGCCCGCGCAGCGAAGGCGGCAGATCGTCGGCCGTCAGCTCGGGACCCTTGGCGAGAACGACGGCCCGCTCGATTGCGTTCTCCAACTCGCGAACGTTGCCCGGCCAGTCGTGCGCCAGGAGCGCGTTCATGGTGCCGGGGGCGAGACCGCGCAGCTCCTTGCCGTAGCTCTTTCCGTACTTTTCGACGAAGAGGCTGACCAGCGCGGGGATGTCGCCCTTGCGGCGGCGCAGCGGCGGCAGCGTCACCGAGACCACGTTGAGCCGGTAGTAGAGATCCTCGCGAAAGCGACCGTCCTTGACTTCGGCGACGAGGTCGCGATTGGTCGCTGCCACCACGCGCACGTCGACCTTGATGGTCTGCGTGCCGCCGACCCGCTCGAACTCGCGCTGCTGCAGGGCGCGCAGGAGCTTGACCTGCATGGAGTGCGGCATCTCGCCGATCTCGTCGAGGAAGAGCGTCCCTCCGTCGGCGAGCTCGAACCGCCCCTCCCTGCGCCCGGCCGCGCCAGTAAAGGATCCTTTCTCATGACCGAAGAGCTCGCTTTCCAGCAAGGTCTCGGACAGGGCGGCGCAGGCCACCTTGATGAACGGCTTGTCCTTGCGCGGCGACTGTTCATGCAGCGCCTGCGCGATCAGCTCTTTGCCGGTGCCCGATTCGCCCAGCACCAGCACGGTCGCGCGGGTCAACGCGGCCTGGCGCACCAGCTCATAGACGGCCTGCATCTCAGGCGCCTCTCCCACCATCCCGTCGAGCCGGTAGCGCTCGCGGACGCGCTCCCGCAGTAGACCCGCCTCCCGGGAGAGCCCCTTTTTCTCCAGCGCTTTCTCGATGAAGAGCAGCGCCGCGGTCACCTCGATCGGCTTGACCAGATAATTCTCGGCGCCCGCTCGCATTGCCTCGACCGCCGTCTCTACCGCCGCGTAGGCGGTCATCATCACGAAAACCGCCTCGGAGCCCTGCGCCTTTGCCGTGCGCAGCAGGGTGAGGCCGTCCATCTTCGGCATGCGGACGTCGCAGAGGACGAGGTCCGGCGCGAACTCCGACAAAAGCGAAAGCGCCTCCTCGCCATTGACGGCTTCGCGAATCTCGTAGCCTTCCTCGGCGAGGATGGTGCGCAGGGCGCTGCGGGCGTTCTGCTCGTCGTCGACGACGAGGATTCGTTCCTTGGGCATGGTTGACGCTACACCAGCGCCTGCGCGGGAGCCTGAGATCCTGCCGGTGAATCTTCTCCCGACTCCGCCGCGCCGGTCGCAGCGGAGCAGGCGATGCGCACCTCGGTGCTGAATTCTGGAGGCTCCACCATCGCCCGCTTCACCGCGCAGTGCGAGGCTGCGTGGCTCACCGCGGCGACATATTGCGGAGGAAAGCCCTTGGGCAGTTCAATCTCCAGGCGCACCCTCGTCAGCTTTTTAGTCTGCGGGTCGCGCTCGTGGTGCTGGACCAGTCGCAGCCCCTCGACCGGAATCGCGCGCGCCTGGCAGAAACCCAATACATAGATACTTGCGCAGGCCAGAAGCGAGCCGAGGAAGAGCGTGAAGGGATCGGGCGCGCTGCCCTGGCCTCCCAATGTGGCCGGCTGAGGGGTGGATCACGAACCCCCCGACGTCGACATCCACCTGCTTGCCGCCGGGAAAAGAAGCAGTCATTGCCATATTGATTCTCCTTGTCGTTGCGCTTTCATGATCGACTTTTCTTGAAGGCACCCCGGGGAAACACGTTGCGAAACGGAGGTGCTTTTTCCATGCGCCGGCGGCGCAAAAGAAGCGCAGCGAACCATTGGCCGGCCAGCGCGAAGAACCGACCGGCGAGTCGAGGAAGAAAGCTCTGGAAAGGAGAGGTCCGGAACCCTCCCGGCACCACCTGGTGCGAGCGCGCGGCCAGCGTCTGTATCCAGGCTTTGGCCGCGCCGGCCGCAGTCTCGTCATCGGCTTCCACCAGGATCTCCATCATCGCAAGTGAGAGCGGGTCGAGATTGAAGCTGCCTACCAGCAGCTTGTGACCGTCGATGACAGCCGCCTTTGCGTGGAGGAATGAACTTGTCCACTCGTGCACTTCGATTCCGGCCGCGAGCAGCGGCGCGTAGAGCAGGCGCGTCGCGAGGGGTGCAAAGGGAACGTCGCTGCGCCCGGCGACGAGCGCTACGACCTTCACGCCCCGCGCAGCGGCGCGGCCGAGCGCTCGAAGCAGCTGCGCATCCGGAAGGAAATATCCGTGCGCGAGGAGGACGCTTGTCCGAGCCCGCCGGATTGCTTTCAGGTAGCGGCGGCGCAGGCGACGCCCGCCCAGCAAGCCGGAGAGATAGATACGGATAGGCCCACTTTCTTCCGCGCGACCGCCAAGTCGCAGCGCGCGACCGAGCGGAATACAAACGGGCCCGCTGACCTCGGCCGCCAGATCGAGCCACTCGTTCCCGGTGGTTTCATCGCGGGCATATTCATCGCCGATGTTGAGACCACCAATGAAAGCGATCTCTTCGTCGACGAGCAAAACCTTCCGATGATTTCGCCCGAGCCGGAAGAGCAGCACGGTCAGGAGCCGGTTGTAGATGCGCGCCTCGCACCCGGCGGCGCGGAGCTGCGCTGTGATTGAGGTGCCGTCGCGCAGCGAGCCCCAGCCGTCGAGACTGACACGCACACGTACGCCGCGTGCGGCGGCGGCCAGCAGCGCCACGATGAAGCGCGCGCCGATCCGATCGCGACGGAAAAGATAGACCTGCAATTCAATGCTGGTTCGCGCCGCGGCGATGGCTGCCAGCATGCGCGGGAACGCCTGCGCACCTCCGACGAGGAGCGAGACTTTATTTGTTGATTTGAGAACCTGCACGCGGTTGAGTCAATGCAATGCGCCGGCCGCTCGCACAGCCAGCCGGGGGTTCGTCAAGCTGCTGTCTAGCAAGGGTATTCAGCGCAGGATTTGCGTTTTTCGAGTCAGTCTCGCGCAGGGTTTGCGTAATACCGCGCAGGTTTTGCGCAAGGCTACGAACAGTGATATCGGCGCCCACTCTCAAAGAAGAAATGGCACGTTCCCTGCTCTGCGCTGCCAGGTAGTTCCTCTGGCAAGGAGTCCTCCATGTGTCGGACCGCAGTCCTGGCAGCACTCATCGCGACAGCGCTCTCGGCGCCGGCGCAGGCGATTCCCTCTTTCGGTCGCAAGTACGGCACGAGCTGCACGACCTGCCACACGGTGTATCCGAAGCTCACGCCGTTCGGAGAGGCTTACCGGCGCAACAGCTTCCGGTTTCCCGGAGTCGACTCAGACTACGTGAAGCAGGAGAAGATCCCGCTCGTCCCCAAGGTCCCCGGTGACGACGACACCTACGGCATCTCCGCCATCCCGACGCTCGCGCTTGGCTTCAATGGGCAGACGGTCCTGCACCCCGACAAGAACTCGTCGGGCGGTCGAGCGGACAACGGCGCGGTCTTCCTCACCAGGGACATGGTCGCCGAAGCACATCTTTGGGGAGGCGGCAGCTTCAGCGACGTCATCACCTACTTCGGCGAGGTCACCTTTGCGTCGGGCGGTACGATTGCGCTCGAGCACGCCCAGGTTTTCGCCAGCGACCTGTTTGGACCCAAGCATGCGGTGAATCTCCGCGTCGGCCGCGGGTTCTCGACACTGACCAGCTTCGGCCCGCACTCGAGTTACCTGGCCGATCAGATCCTGCCCTCTTCCGGCGTCACGGCGCTGGGCGGCGCCACCGGCGGAACTACCTGGAACGTCTTTGATCATTTCAATGGCTTCGAAGTGAATGGCGTCATCGCCGGCCGCGCCGACTATTCAATCGGAATCAACGCGGGTAACAACTCCACCCTCAAGACGCAGAACAGCGAAAATTTTTATGGTCACGTCGGCTACAAGATCGGCGGCATGAGCCTCGATGGCGAAGGCGACAGCAAAGTGCGGGACGCCATGCGGCCCTGGGAGGAGCGAGCTTTCACCATCGACGGGTTCGCCTACCGGTCGGTGAACAGCGCCACCTTCGCCGACCCCGATCCGACCGTAGTGGTGCCGGTCATCCAGCTCGACTCGGCAACGACGGTCGGTGGGCATGTCCGCGCTCAATATGATTCGCTTGAATTGAACACAGGCATCTATTGGGAGACGCACAACCACGCGGCCGCGGACGGATCTGGGGCAAAGTTGCTCGCGCCCTACGGGGAACTTTCGTACGTCGTCCATCCCTGGTTCGTGCCCGCGGTGCGCGCTGAGTACTCGGTGTTCTCGCCCGACAACGGTCCGCGCGTGCACAACCTTCGGCTGATGCCGGGCATCGCCTCGGCGGTGCGGCCCAACATCAAGCTGGTGCTGACCGTGGACCTCGAGTCGGCGAACGGGCAGCCAGCTGCTCCCGACGGCTGGCACACGGTGGGCGGCATCGCATCCCCCCCGCCAGGCAGCACCTCGAATCTGGTTGGGCTCGAGCTCGAGTACGTCCAAATCTTCGGCGCTTTCGCCTTCTAACAAGGAGACCATC
This sequence comes from Deltaproteobacteria bacterium, assembly GCA_025358085.1. GTDB lineage: Bacteria > Myxococcota > Myxococcia > Myxococcales > 40CM-4-68-19 > JANYKT01. Next base: position 18,051 of record JANYKT010000186.1, read on the forward strand.
ATGAAAACGGCACTGGTACTTGCTCTCGCTGTCTTCGCCTCCCCCGCCTTCGCGGGAGAAATCACCGGCAAGGTCGATGTCACCCCGGCCAAGTATCTGGCGGAGACAATCGTCTACGTCGAGAAGGCACCGGGGACCTTCCCGCCGAAGACACACAAGATGGATCAGAAAGGGATGAAGTTCCTTCCTCATCTGCTGACCGTCACCACCGGGGACACCGTTGACTACTCCAACTCTGACGGCGTCGATCACAACGTCTATTCGCCGGACAATGAAGGATTCAACCTGGGGATGATCGCCGGGGGAAAGACCGGCAAGCACACCTTCGACAAGCCCGGCACCTATTCGCAGCTCTGCAGTGTCCACCCCGAAATGCTTGCTTATGTGTTCGTCGGGCAGAACCCGTTCGCGGCGGTGGTCGGGAAAGACGGCACTTACAAGCTCTCGGGTGTACCGCCCGGCCAATACACGGTGGCTCTCTGGAACTCACACTTGAAGGCGAAAGGGGTTGACGTGACCGTCGGCGCGGGAAAGACGGAAGCAAACTTCTCGGTCAAGCGGTGAGAGTTTCCGGTGCAGCGGCCACCTTCTTGCTGTTGGGCGCGCTCGGCTGCGGGGCGGCCGCAGCCCCTGTCGCCGCCAGTGGTCCCGTTGCCGCGGGTGCGGCAGCGGAGCAAGGCGCCGCGAGCGGGGCGCCGGCGCCGAGCCTGGCTGCCGCGAGCGCGACGGCCCCGCCCGACCAGCCAGCCGCGCCGGTCAACTTCAGTCACAAGGTCCACGCCGGGGACAACCAGATCGGCTGCGGGGTTTGCCATGCATATGCTCGCCATTCGCCGAACGCCGGCCTTGCGCCGGCGAGCGTCTGCATGGGCTGCCACAAGTTCGTCGGCAAGGACAAGCCAGGTGTCATGACGATGGCGGCCGCATTCGCCGCGGGCCACCCGGTCAGTTGGACGCGAGTGAACCGCGTGCCCGACCACGTCTTCTTCAGTCACCAGCGACATCTCGCCAAAGGCATCGAGTGCAAGTCCTGTCATGGCGACGTCGCCTCGATGACGCTCGATGTGAAAGTTCATGATCTGCAGATGGGCTTCTGCATGGATTGCCATCGCCAGAAGCAAGCCACAGTTGATTGCCTGACCTGTCACAAGTGAGGTGAATGCGTGTCGGGCATCGGTCGCCGCTTCTTCCTGAAAGTCGTCTCCGCTACCGGCGTCGCCGCGGCGTGCTCGCCTTTGCACGCGCCCGAAAAGCTGGTGCCGCTGCTCAATCCACCCGAGAACATGATTCCGGGAACGCCGCTCTTCTACCGGACCGTCTGCCGGGCTTGCGCGGCCGGTTGTCGCGTGACCGCGCGGTCACGCGAGGGCCGCGTCGTCAAGCTGGAAGGGAACCCCGACGATCCCATCAGCGGCGGCGCGTTGTGCGCACGTGGACAGGCAGAACTGCAGACGCTCTACGCGCCCGACCGGCTGCGCGTGCCGCTCGTGCGCAACGCGGCGCCGCTGTCGCCCGCGACCTGGAACGACGCACTGGCGGGGCTTTCTGCGGCGCTGGGAAAGCTGCGCGGCGCGGACGGCCGCGTTCCCGGCCTGCGCCTGCTCTCGCGCGCGGAGCCTGGCAGCGCCGGCGCTGTACAAAAAACCTTCGCCGCGGCTTTCAACTCGAATGCTCGCGTGGTCTTTGAACCGCGCGATCCATTCGAGTTGCGCGCGGCCAATGCACACCTCTTTGGCACAGCCGAATTGCCGGTCCTCGATCTCTCCCGCGCGCGCTCCGTTGTTTCCTTCGGGG
>JANYKT010000018.1 GCA_025358085.1 Deltaproteobacteria bacterium
GGCACGCAGTACGTCGGGCGGCTCATCTCGGCGGAGCAGCCGTTCCCGACCGATGCGGACGGCGAGCCCGGGCCCTCTGCGCCCGAGCGGGCCCGGACGCTGGTGCACACGGTCTCGCTGCTCGGGACAGTGCAGATGATCGCCGCCGGGGTGGCGCTGGCGCTGACTTCGGCGCTCAACATCCAGGGCGCCCGCAGCGCACGCTGGGGAGCAGCCGCGCGCTTCCTGCCGTAAGCTGTTGACAGGTCCGGCGAGCTAAGTCTATACGAGGCGCCACTCTGACGCGGGGTGGAGCAGTCCGGTAGCTCGTCGGGCTCATAACCCGAAGGTCGCAGGTTCAAATCCTGCCCCCGCAACCAAAAATCTCAAGCCCTCTCGGCGGTTGCTGAGGGGGCTTTTGTGTCTCCGGGCTCCTTCTGTGAAACCTTGACGGTTTCTTGACGTAATCGCGCGCCCTCGATCCTGCGAACGGCGTCGCGCAAGTCCTCCTCGGCGACGACGTTGTAGCGCTCGAACACAGCACGCGTCTTGTGGCCGCTCATCCGCATCACCACCGACTCCGGCACGCCGTACCGGCGGGCGTTGGTGACGAAGCTCCGGCGCAAGTCGTGAAACCAAACGCCGGAGAGACCCGCGGCCTTGCAGGCGTTCACGAACTGCCTGCGAACGTCGACCCAGGGCTCGCCCGTCTGCGGATTGAGGAAGACGTACGCGATGCCCAGCCTGCGCACGATGCGGCGGACCGCTTCGAGCGCTCGCGGGGTGAGGTACACGACGCGTGCGTCCTCAGCCTTGGTGTCCTGAGGAAGAAGGCGGATGACGCCTTCCTTCAAGTCGAGCTGCTCCCAGCGCAAGTCGAGCACCTCCCGCTTGCGCATGCCGGTCTCGTAGGCGACTGCGAGGATCGGCTTGAAGCACTCGTCGGCTGCGGCGTGGAGGCGCTGGAAGTCCTCCTCGGACACGACCATCCTGCGAACGTTCGGCTTGCGGAGAAGCTTCGCTTTCGCAATCGGGTTGTGGGTGAGCCGGCCGCAGGCCACGGCATAGTTCAAGATGCGCTTCAGCAACTCCACCTCCCGGTCCAGCGTGGCTGAGCTGGGGGCGGTGCGCCTGCGCGTCTTCTCTCCCAAGCGCCGCGTCCGGTACTCATCGACGTGGCGCTGCGAGATCTCCGTGGCCTTGAGGCTTCCCAGGTGGCGGACGAACTGGCGGGCGCGTCCTTCTTCGGTCTGCCAGCTGTCGTTGTCCCGCTTGTTGATGGGCTCGTAGTGAGCCCATGCCTCGGCGACGGTGAGCTTCGGCTTCTCGAGGCGCTCGAAATAGCGCCCCTCGAATGCGTTCGCTCGTGCCTTGGCGACCAATGCCACCGCCTGCTCCTTCGTGGGAATCCTTCGCTTCCGCAGTCGGACTTCGCGCCCGTCGGGCATGACAAGCGTCTCGTCCACCTGCCAGAAAATTCGTCCTCTCGATTCGTACTTGATGACGCCCATGGTGACTCCTTTCGTTGGGCGGGCGTCGCGCGAGTCGAGATCCTACTCGCTCGGTGCGACATTCGGGCAAGGAAAGGGACGGCTTCAGCGACGGGCGAGGGCTTCGTCCAACTCCGATCGCCGGAAACGCAGCCGCCGCCCGAAGCGGTGGGCGGGCACCTGGCCACGGCGCACTGCCTGATAGAGAGCCATCCGGGAGCGGAGTCCGAGGTAGCGCACGGCATCTTCGACCGTGAGCCAGACCGCTTCCGTGGCTCGCCGAGATGCCGACGCCGACGAGCCGGCGGCGCCCTGCCGGCGGCCGTCGAGATAGTGATCAACTGCACTGCGGATGGCTTCGGCGAAGTTGCGTTCAACACTGTCCATGAAGTCCTCGATCGAATGCGACAGCGCGGAGGCCACTGTCGTGTTCCCACTGGCTTGAAGGTCTTGGACGACCCTTGGTAGATCCATCCAAACGACTACAATATGCATATTATGTGATGACAAATATCATCATGTCAATAGACATGAGCTGTAGTGCAAGATGACAAGACGGTGCGACCATGATAGGAGCGTGCACGTGCCGAAACGCCCACTAGATGAACTCACCGACGAGGCCACCACCTACTCTGTCCGCGTGCCGGTTTTTCTCGCGAAGAAGATCGAGGCGGAGGCCGACGAATCGAATCGGTCCGTCTCGGTGGTCGTGCGAGATATCCTTCGCGAGTGGTTCAACCACATGACGTTGCCTCGCACGGTCGTCGAATCGCTCGAGGCAGATCGCGCGCGCCTGAAGCTTGATCGCGCCTCGTACATCCGGGAAGTCCTTCACCAGCACTACATGTCCCTCGCATCAAAGCGTTGACGCGGGTTGTTCTCAAGGCCATGATATTTCTCTTGGCCATGATAAAAGTAACGCCAGTTCTCATGGCCATGATACTTATCTTGGCCACGAGAGGTGGCACATGAGACTCCCTGAGTCGTTCCCCGATCAGGCGGGCAGCTCCGGCCTCGGGAGGCAGCTCGTCGAGCACCTCTCCGCTGCCTTCCGCAACGCGGGGTGGAAGGTCGTGTCGGTCAGCGGAGCGCGCAAAGCCGACCTCGTTGTCGCGCACGGACCGAAACGATACGTGTTGGAGGTGAAAGTCGCCCGAGAGTCTCGTAGGGCCGAGGTGCAAGGTGCTCTCGCCGACGCGATCCTCCGGTCCAAGTCAGCCGCGCGGGCCATTGGGGCCAAGCCACTGGCCGTCGTTGGTGCGCCCCACATTTCTGACGCGATGGCCGCAGCGCTTCGGGACTACGCGCGCGAGTACGCGGACGGGTGCGCGCACGGGCTGGTGGACTTGCGAGGGCGTCTGGAGCTCCACGGCCCCGGGCTGAGCGATGTTGGACCCAACTTCGCCGCTTTGGTTTCGGACAGCTTTTCCAAGCCTAACCGTCCGAGCCGCGTCGATCTCTTTTCGGATCTCGGCCAGTGGCTCCTGAAGGTGCTCCTGGCAAGGCGGCTTTCCGAGAAGCACCTCAACGGACCGCGCGTTCAAGCACGCAACGCCAAGCACCTGGCCGAGGTCGCGAATGTCTCGGTTCCCCATGCTGCCAGGCAGGTCGCGCAACTCCGGAGAGACGGCTTTCTCGATGAGTCAGCTGGACTGCGGCTCGTTCGGATCCGAGACTTGTTGGAAGAGTGGCGGGCTGCCAATCGAAGGGTTCCTCTCGACGTCCCCGGCCGTTGGTTGTTCCCGCCCAAGGATTCGAGGAAGCAACTGAGGGAATCGCTTCGAAGCTGGGCCAAGTCCCGCCTCGAATGCGTGCTCTTGCCGCAGCCCCCTGTCTGGAGCCAGGGCGCGAAGCGAGCATCGCTAGGGATGTTTGCGGCTTGCGACGCGCTCGGCCTGGGATTCGTTTCCGGAGCGCCTCTGCATGTGTATGTCGAGGACATTTCTCCTCGTGCGCTCGAGGAACTCGGCCTCGCCGTCGCCAATTCTGAAGAACGTGTGGACGTGTACCTGCGCCAGCCTAAGTATCCTGAAGCGATGTTCCGCGGTGCGGTTTGGCAGGAGGGCGTCGCCGCCTCGGACGTTCTTCAGTGCTGGCTCGATGTGGCTGATCACCCGGTTCGCGGCCAAGAGCAGGCGCGGCAAATCTGGAACCGCGTGCTCGAGCCGAAACTGCTGGAGGGGTGAGTGCCGGAGTTCACTGAAGACCGCAGCGCGTTCACGAGAGTGGTGAACGCGCTTCGGCCGTATCTCAGCGATCTGGTGTTCGTCGGCGGCTGGGCGCATCGGCTCCTTGCGCTTCACGAGCTGGCCAGCCCCCTCGACTTCCAGACGCTGATGACCACCGACATTGACGTCGCGACGCCGGCACGGCTGCGCGCGCGGGGCCCATTGATCCGGGATCTGCTCCAACAGAACGGATTCAAGGAGAAACTGAGCGGCGACGAGACCCCTCCCATCAGCGAGTACAGGCTGGGAGAAGAGGAGGGCGCGCTGTACGTCGAGTTCCTGGCGCCGCAGTTGGGCGGACCGAACCGGCGGGATGGTTCGCCAGATGCGACCGTTGCTGTCTCTGGAATCACCGCTCAGAAACTCAAGTACCTGGAGGTCCTTTTCGCCGAGCCATGGTCCGTTCAGCTGAACGACGCCAACGGGTACCCCCTCGGGAAAGACGGCGCTTCGGTCAAGGTTCCGAACCCGGCTGCGTACCTCATGCAGAAGATCCTGGTGCTGCATGAGCGCCAGCACGGGAAGCTGCCGAAAGACGTGCTCTACATCCACGACACTCTGCTCATGTTCCGCGGAGCGTTCGACAAGCTGCGCCTTCCCGCGCGCCTGGTCGCAGAGAAGCTGCATCCGAAATGGGTGGAGACTTTCCACGAGCGCCGAAGAGCGCTTTTTGATGCAGTCGACGATCGGCTGCGTGGAGCAGAGAGGATTGCACGCGAGAGCGGCCGCGCCTCGCCGCCTTCCGCCGACCAGATCCGCCTTGTCTGCCGGCAAGGCTTGGATCGCGTCTTCGGGTCAGTCGGGTAGCCCGTGGCGGCCGGTAGCAACTCCCTCTCGCGTCCTGGGTACGGCGGTGCCTTGCTGCTTCGTGAGGACGACGGAATAGGCTGCTCGAGCGCACACAGGCGGACAGTGGCCAGGCTTTGGCGCGAGCGGCCCGTGGGTTCCGGCGGGCAGCGCCATCCCAGAAGTGGCCAGCGTCAGCGCTGACGCTGCCTGATCCGGAGGGAGGTATTCAAAGTGTCCGCTTACATGATCCGCAACGTGGGGGGATCAGAGGATCGGTTGGCGGATCAGGGCGTCGCCGGCGCGCTGATCACGCTGGTCGCGGTAAAGGCGCGCCGCGACTGCCAACCAGGGCCCCTCCCAGACCTGTCGGCGGATCACTTTGCGCTGTCCACCCGCCCCTGACCCCTCTCCCACAACGACGGTAGAGGGGTCAGGGGCAGGTGATCCAGCAACAGGTTTGGAGAGGAGGGGGAGGGGCCATGGTTGGAAGGTAGGTCAGAAATTGAAGGGTGAGAGTTGAAGGTAGTGGATGAAGAGAATCGGATTGGGAAAAAGTTCGTAATTGGGGTGAAATTGAAAGACGAAGAACAAAGGCAACAGCAGGGTACGGACCGGATACATGGGTAATAAAGCGAACCCGAGAAAAGCGAAAAAAGCGACGACGCTTCTGAGGGAGATGCACGTGGCGAAGGGAAAGTGGAACCGGCGGTGGAGGGTGTCTCGATGCGGAGTGAGTGAGGATCGAGTCGTTGCGGCTGTTAAGGGTGGAACTGCAGAGGCGGATCAGGCAGCGGAGCGGGGCGCAACGAAGTCGATGCGGCTTAAGGCGCGGGACGCAATTCTCCTCGGGCATGATCGTGGGCTTCATCGACGTGCTGCTCGCGTACCTCGACGCGTCTCTGGTCAGCTCCGCGCTATCATCGACCAGCAGGTGCGCAGGCCACGCGCGCCGCCGAGTTCGGCAACGTGCATCTGCAGGGCGTGGTCGACTGCGCCAAGGGCCACATCGACGTGCAGATGCAGAACCTGGCCCAGTCGACGGAGCCGGTGAACCGGCTCATCGCGCGGCATGTCCTTTGTGATTGCCGCCAAAGAAGCATCTAGCAGGCCAGCGCTTTAAGTCGTGGCAATCCCCACCTCCGCCATCTCCCCGCGGATCGGCAGGTGGATGAACGCGGCCTTGAGCGGCTTCTTCAATGCCTGCGCCAGGACCTTCGCGTACCAGCCGAGCTGCGGCGCGTACTCCTCCACCAGCCGGCGGTCCCGCTCCTTCTCGGTGCCCGGGAACGACTTGTGGTCCACGAGGACGAACCCGTCCGGGAGCTCGAGGAAGAGATCCACCTCGCCCACGAGGAGCCGCGGCGGGTCGCCGGCCAAACGTGCCCGCACTGGCCACTCCCGGTACCAGGTGGCGCCGGGGTAGCGCGCGTCCAGCCAGGCGCGGAGCGCGTCGGAGGCCGAGAGGAGCGTCTCGGGCGCGATGGCGCCCACGACGCCGAAGGCCTTGAGGATGCGGGTCGCCATGGCCGCCCGCGCCCCGGGGTCGCCGGGCCGATCGGCCGCCAGGAAGCCGTGGATGGCGTCGCCGACCAGGCCGGCTTGCTCCGGCTTGGCATCGAGCGGCTTCCTGCCGCCAAGCCGCTCCACCTTCACGATGCTCGCCTTCCCCGCCAGCGGCTCAGCCGAAGGGTTGAGCATCTCGCGAGGCCGCTCGACCCGCGGCGCCGCCGCGTACCAGCGGGTCGCGGCCCGCGCCGGGGCGGCCGCGAGCGGCGGCAGGCCGGAGAGGTGGCGCACGCGGCAGGGCCAGGACACCTCGCCCACGCCGAGCGACCGGTCCCCCGGCTCGTCCTCGAAGGGCGCCTCGACGAGCGCCTTGCCGTCGGGCCCGCAGAGCAGGTCGAGCGCCGCCGTCGCGGGGCCCTGCTCGTCGGAGTATTGCGCCGCCAGCACCAGGAGATCCCGGGGCCGAGTGAAGCCGACGTAGAGGAGCCGCAGCCGCTCGCGGTGGTCTGCGCTCGCCGCGCGCTCCGCCTCGGGCGTCTTCTCCGCCTTGTCGAGGAGCGCCAGCCCCTTGCTCATCTTCCCGTAAGGCCAAGGCCACCAGCGGACCCAGCGCCCCTCCAGCGGCCGGGTGAAGTCGAAGGCCTCGGCGGCCTCCACCGCCACCTCGAAGACGCCGCGCGTGCGGGCGAAGTCGAGGTGCGAGAGGACCACCACCGGCCACTCCAGCCCCTTGGCCTTGTGCAAGGTGGAGACGGTCACCGCGTCCTCGGAGCTGGGCGCCGCCTGCTTTCCGGAATCGGTGTCGCCGCCCAGCGAGGTCAGGTGGGCCACCAGCCCGAGCATGGTGGCAGCGCTCTTCTGCGCCTCGCAGAGCTGCTCGTAGGCGAGCGCCTCGCCGCGGAGAGCCTCCAGATTGGCGAGCCGCTGCCCCGGCTCCGGCCAGGCGCGGACGTGATCGGGGATGCGGGCGGTGCGGAGCGCCAGGTCGAGAGCCTGCGCCGGCGAGAGGCGCGCCGCGGCTGGGGCGGCCTTGCGGAGCCCGGCGATGCGGGCGTCGTCCTCGAAGGCCAAGGGCAGCGGCGGCTTCCGTTCCTTCTTCTTCTCCGCCGTCTCGACGGCGGCCCGCCAGCGCGAGACCTCGAGGAGCCGGCGGGAGAGCCAGGCATCCGGGTCGCCGGCGCCGGCGCCGCCGAGCCAACCCACCTCGAGCGCAGCCACGCCGTCCTTCGGGTCGGCCAGGAGCGCCAGCGCGGCGCGGGCCAGCACCCCCTCCGGCGTCAGCGTCACGCCGGAGAGGGAGACCTTGGCCGGGATGCCGCGGGCGCGGAGCGCCTCGGCGATCTGTTGGCAGCGCGCGTTGGAGCGGGCCAGGATGGCCACGTCGCGGCGCGTGGCGTGGTGGAGCGCCTCCACCTCGCCGGTGGAGCGCTCGCGGACGAGTGGCGGCTTGGCCAGCAATTCGGCCACGCCGGCCGCGAGGGCGTGCGCCTCGGTGGCGCCTGTCTTGTGTCCGTTGCGCTCCTCGGACACCTTCGACCAGCGCCAGCACTCCAGCGCCGGCTGACTGGTCAGCTCCTTCGGGTCCTTCTTGGCCGGCTCGAGCCGCACCTGCTCCGGCGGGAAGCCGTGCGGCGCGAGCGCATGGCTGAAGAGGTCGGAGACGAGTTCGACGAGATCCTTCCGCGAGCGCCACGACTTCCCGAGGATGTCCGGCGCGCGGCCGCCCAGGGCCGCCTCGGTGGCAGCGGTCATCAGCTCGGGATCCGAGCCCTGGAAGCCGAAGATGGCTTGCTTCCGGTCGCCCACCCAGATCGAGCGGTGCGCCAGCGCGCCCAGTGCGCTGACCACCGCCAGCTGGAGCGGGGAGGTGTCCTGGAACTCGTCCACCAGCACGAGGTCGAGCCGCGCGCGCAGGGCCTCCTGCACCGCCGGGCGGCCCAGCACCTCGCGCGCCTGCGCCAGCATGTCGCCGAAGTCGACCACGCTGGCCGCGCCTTTCTCGGCGACGAAGACGCCGAGGGCCTGGCCGGCCAGGTCGCAGAGCGCCTGCTGCAGGCCGAGCATGTCCTCGTGGAAGGCCTCGCAGGCGAGGTGCTGAGAGGCGAGCTGGACGAAGTCGTCCGACCAGGCGGACAGCTTCTTCATGTCCACCTCGCCCGCGAACTGGAACTGGCTCTTCCAGGAGGGCATGAGGCCCCGGTCGAGCACCGCCGCCAGCTTCTTCCCCTTGGCGGCCCGCTTCTTGGCCTCGGCCACGGTGCCGCTCGCCAGCTCGTCCAGCTTGGGCTGAAGCTTGGAGTGAGCGGCCTTGAGCTTCGTTAGATACGTCGGCCCATCAATGGTCGGCTTGCCGAGCAGCTTCACAAGCCCGGCCTGGCTTGCGGCGGCCGAGCGCTGCAACGCCGCCTGGTCCATACCGTTGGCGCGGGCGGCGTCGACGATCTGAAGGAGCTTCGCCTTCCAGTCTTCGAGCTCCAGCCGCCGCGACAGCTCGTTGAGCTTCGACTCGCGCCCCGCCAGCACTGAGGAGAGCGCTACGTCGAAGAGCCGCTGCCGCTCGGTCTCCGGGATGGGCTCGAGGTAGGGCGAGAGCCCGGCCTGAAGCGAGAACTCGCGCAGCAGTCGCTGGCAGACCGAGTGGATGGTGCCGATGTAGCCATCGCGGATGCGGGCGGCCAGGTCGGCGCGGCCCTTCTCGAGCAGCCGGGCGCGGATGCGGCTCTCCAGCTCGCCGGCGGCCTTCACCGTGTAGGTGATGGCCACCACGCCCTCGGGGCGGGCGCTTCCGTCGAGGAGGGCCTTGGCCAGGTCACCGGTGAGCCGGTAGGTCTTGCCGGTGCCGGCGCTCGCGCTGACGACGTCGATCTTCATGGCCCCACCACCTCGTCCTCGATGGCCGGCGGCACGCAGATGGTCTGGTAGTCGCAGAAACGGCAAGGCGGGGGCCGGCGCGCCAGCGAGTCTTCCTCGGGCGGCGGGCCCGCTGCGGCTGTCACCTGCGCCGCCCAGGGGAGCTGCTCGTGGAGCACCGGCAGGACGCCCTGGGCGAGCACCTTCGTCCAGTACTTGAACCACTCCTCCGAGCCCTTGAGCGTGGCCTGCGAGCCCGGCCCGTCGACCACGGTCGCGCCGGAGAAGGCCTGCGGCTCGGTGGTGAGGAACTGCCCGTCCTCGAGGATGAAGAAGCCGGACGGCGGCAGCGCCTTGCCACCCTTCTTGAGCAGCGAGGCGTAGAGGGCCGTCTGGAGGGCGTGGCCCGCTTCCAGCTCCTCCTGCCGGTACTTGAGGCCGGAGAGCTTCAGGTCAACAACCGCCTCGGCACCGTCCTTCTCGACCACCAGATCGATGTAGCCGGAGGCCGGGTGCCCGGCGAAGGTGCCGATCACCTCGCGCTCGGCCTCCACCGGCTTCCAGCCAGCGCGCTTCAGGAACTCGAGGAGCGAGGCCGCGGCGTTCGCCACCAGCGTGCGGGCTCGATCCAGCTCCACCTCGCCGCCTCGGAGGACGAGCGGCGTGGCCTCCACGCCGACGCGCGCGTCGAACGCCTTCGTGGCCCAGGCCCCCGCATCGGCCCCCTTGGCTTTCGCGAAGGGGATTTTCTCCGGGCCGCAGAGCATGTCCTGGAGGATCCGGTGGGCGAAGTCGCCGAGCAGCCGGTTCCCCTTGGGGAGGTTGACGCCACCGCCCGGCTCCAGCTTGGCCTGGTAGTGGAGCGCCCAGCGGAACGGGCAGCCGAGGTAGGACTCGAGCACCGAGGCGGAGAGCTTTGCCATGGGCGCCAAGGTCTCCGGCGGCACGGTCCAGGCCGGCCGCTGCGCCATGAGGCCCTGCGGGGCGACGCTCGTGGTGGCCACTTTCCAGGGGGCGCTGGCGGCTGTGCCGTTGAGCAGCCGCTCCGAGGAGGTGGCGCAGGCGGCGAGCGCACCGTCGGCGACGCGGGTCGAGAGCTCGTCGAAGATGGCGTGCGGCGCGATCGGCTCGGCGCCGGCGAGCCGCCAGCGGACCAGCACCGCCCGCTCGCGCGCGGCGAGGATCGGCTGGCGCCAGCCGTCGGCCTCGATGGCGCGCCGCTCGCCCGGCGTTGGGAGGGTGACGCCGGACCGGAGCAACGCCTCTCGCTCGGCGCCCGTCCACGGCTCGGGCGCGGGGCCCGGGCCGGCGTCGAGCACGAAGCCCCACCAGACCACGTCGGCGCTCGGCGTGGTCACGCCGTCCGGCGTGGAGGCGACGGCGGGACGCCCGGACTCGCCAACGAACGCGGCCAGGTCTGAGCCGCTTCCCACTGCGACGTCGTGGAGCTGCACTAGGACTTGCTGGGTGAGCCACTCGCCGGGCGGTCGCGTGATGAGGAGCAGCTCCAGCGTCCGCGCCACCGCGGCGGCGTGGGCCCAGAGCGACGTGTCGTCGCCGGCGCCGCTCTCCGGCTCGGCGTCGGCCTCCTCCAGGGTGCCCTTCACGCGGCCGCCGGCCCAGGTGGCCACCGCCGCGCAGAGCAGCGCCGCCTTGGCAGCTGGGATGCCTTCGACCGGGTCGTACAGCTCGCCGCCGAACCAGGCCTCGATCCTCACGCGGAGGGCCGCGCCATCCTCCTCGGCGGCCGCCTTCTCCTGCCCGCGCTCCACCGCGTAGGCGGTCTCGTCAACGACGGCCTCCTCGATGGCGCCGAGCCACTTCGGGCTGCCGAGGCCGGGCATCTGGTTGAGCGCGCCGAGCAGCTTCCGCCTGGCGTGGCCCGCCAGCGGAGCGCCCGGCAGGAGCAGCAACTCGGCCGCGCGGAACGGGTCCTGTGGCTTGAAGGCCAGGGCGAGCCGCAGCGGCAGTACTTGCAGGTGAGGACGGAGCGGGGAGGAGGACGAGAGGCCGAGCGTGGGGAGCCCTTGGCGCGCCAAGGCGGCGTCGAGCATGGCCGGCTCGGTGGCCACGACGAACGTGGCCTCGGCGAGCGGCCGGGTGCGGGCGAAGGAGGCCGCCATCTCGGCCGCCTCGAGCGGCGTGTCGGCCTCGAGGAGGAGCAGGGAGCCGTCGCCCTCGAGCGCAGGCCGGGCGGCCTCCGGGTCGAGGAGCGCCCGCTGGAGCCGGCCGAGGTCGGTCGAAGCCACGGCGAGCGCGGACTGCGGCGGAGGATCGTTCACGATGGCCCCCGCGGCGGCCAGGGCCTCGAGGACGCGCCGGAAGAGTGGCTGGAAGGCGCGCCGGGGGGAGGCGAGGTCGACGCGCACCGGGAAGGGGAGCTTCCCTGTGGCCTGGAGGCCATCGATGAGGTCGCCGACGAGGTCGGGGACGCCCGGAGGGAGCCGCGTGCCTTGCTGCTCCAGCGCCGCGAGGTCACGCAGCCGGGAGCTGCCATCGAGGGCGCGTCCGTCCCAACCAGAGAGGCGGAGATCGTCGCGGAGCGCGAGGAGGAAGCGGGCCACGCCGAACGGGTCCTGCTCGCGAGAGGCCGAGTAGGATCGGGTACCGTCGTCGTGCTGGTCGAGCCGCTGCGTGTAGGCCGCCAGCCGCTCCGGCGCGCCGGCCGCCTCCGCCGGGATGCCCAGGATGCGGCCAAGCCGCCGGGCCAGCCCGAGCGGCCCGGCCGACTCGAATCCGGCGCGGGCCTCGCCGGGAGCGAGGAGGTGACGCCAAGCCGTGCCGCCGTCGTGGGCGGAGAGGAGGAGGGTGAGCATGTGGGCGGGGCCCCCGAGGGCTGCTGAAGGACGCATCATAGGCGGGGCGACGGACACGGCGTCCGGAATATTGGCTGCGGGCTCCGCGCGCTCGCCGAGGAAGTAGGGCCCGAGCAGCGAACCGAGCCTCGCCCGCTCGCGCGCGGCCGAGGCTCTGCGGAGGTGCTATTCGCCTCTTAATGAAAGCCGCGCGCGCGAAGGTTGTGAAAGGCAAGATCGTCACCCGGGCGAGGTTTCCCGAGGGCGCTGAACTGACCGTCGTGATGCGGGAAAAGCAGCCGCCCATCGATCTCGCTCGCGAGGAAGAACAGGCCATGCTTCGCGGCCTCGAGTCGATCAGGGCTGGCAATGGAATGCCGCTCCACCAGTTCCGCACAATCCTCCGCCGGCTGTAGCGCCGGCGCGCACCAGGTGTTGCCGCTCACGCGCGAAGTGCTCGTCCTGCGCGTGCGCCACGGCAGCCGGCGCCCAGTGAAGCTGCGCCGCTGATCGCGCTCGTGAAGATCCTGTCGGATGAGCGGCAGGTGGGCGCACGACGCAGCTTGCGGGAGCCGCAGCGCTGTGTTCCTCGCTCTACGGCCTTCTCTTGGGCTGCCCGTCTGGTAGCTTCTCGTCCATGGGGATCTTCGTCGCGCTGGACTTCGAAACGGCGGATCGGGGACGCGACAGCGCCTGTTCGCTCGCCGTCGTGCGCGTCGAGGGGGGGCGCATCACGGCCCGCGAGCACCGGTTCATTCGGCCCCCGAGGCGCGAGTTCGAGTTCACCTATATCCACGGCATCTCCTGGGGCGATGTGAAGGACCAGCCGACGTTCGCCCCGGTCTGGCGCTCGATCAAACCGCTGCTCGAAGGCGCGGAGTTCATCGCCGCCCACAATGCCAGCTTCGATCGCGGCGTCCTCGCCGCTTGCTGTTCGGACGCCGGCGTCGTCCCCCCGGTGCTGCGATTCGAGTGCACGGTGCAACTCGCGCGAAGGCGCTGGAACCTCCATCCGACCCGCCTGCCCGACGTGTGCCGGCATCTCGGAATAACGCTGAACCACCACAACGCGCTCAGCGACGCGGAGGCATGCGCGCGGATCGTGATCGCCGCGCGACGCAAAGCAACGTAGCTTCTCGCTTCAGGCCAACACCGGCCTGCACGCCGAGGATCGCGCCGGCCTCGAGCGGCTCAGCGTCTACGGTGCCCGCGACGACGGGCGGTTCGACGAGTAGAGTCGTAGCGCCGCGCGAGTCGTGCCATCGTCAGCGGTGATCTTCTCTGGCCGTCCTCGAGGTATCGCCGATATGCCGTCAGCGGATCACATCCCGACGCTGCGTCAGCTGCGCGATCGCCTGAGCGACCTGTCGCTCCGAAATCGCGCGCTGCGCCTCATCCGGCTTCCCAAGAAGCGCGCCTTCGATCTCGCCTCCCTCGACGTGGTGGCGCCGGGTAGCGCGAGCGACGCACTCGCGCGAATCCTCAGCGGGCGGAAGACCTCGGCGCGCTTTCTCGAAGTCTTCGCCGAGCGCGAAGAGTCCATCGAACTCGACAAGTCGCTCAAGTACCTCGCGCGAGAGGTCCTACTCGTCGAACAGGAGCGCGGGGTTTACGACCTCTCGCTCGGATTCTGCTTCCTCGCCGGTTGCATTGCCGAGAGCCGGTTCATTCAGGCTCCGGTGTTTCTGTTGCGTCGCCGCCTCGAGTACGTGCGTCGCAGCCCGGGCGGATCGCACTGGGCACTCGCGCCAGAGGGCGATCCGAAGGAGGTCGAGGTCAACCGAACGCTGTTGCTCGCCTTGAAGAAGGAGGGTATCGCCGACATCGACGCGGACGCTCTCGAGGAGGCCGCGGGCGAGCCCCTCTTCGCCGCCGAGCGGAACGATGGCTGGCTTGGATTGACGAAGACCTTGGCGGGTCTCCTCCGCGAGCACGGATTGCCTCTCCCGCGAGCCACGCTCGAAGTCTGGGGAAAGCCGGCGATTGGGGAGTCCAGCATTCCGCGGATTCCCGAGTACAAGGCGGCGGAGGCACCGCAGACGCGGTTGCGGGACTTCGAGTTGCGCCCGCACGCCGCGCTCAGCAGGTTCCCGATCGCCGACACGTCGCTGCTCGGCGACTACGATCAGCTCGTCACGATCCTCGAGACGAATCCCGATCAGCCGCTCGGCTTCGCGGGCGTGCTGCTCGGCGAGCCCGGCGCCCGCTCGATGGGCACGGGCAAATCAGGAACGGAGCCGTCGCTCTGGCACATCGAGCCCATCGACGAGAGTCAGGAGGCCGCGCTTGCGCGCGCCGTCGGCGGCCGATCGATGGCGGTGTCGGGACCACCGGGGACGGGCAAGTCCCAGTTCATCGCAAACCTCGTCTCGACCGCGTTGGCGCTCGGGAAGAAGGTGCTGGTCGTTTCCCAGAAGCGGCCTGCCCTCGACGTCGTCGCGCAGCGGCTCGGCAGGGAGATCGAGCCGTTCGTTGCCCTCGTCCACGATCCCGTCGGCGATCGCGCGGCATTCTGCGAGCGTCTGGTCAAGACGCTCACCGCCCAGCGCGGCAAAGCGGCTGTCGCTGAAACGTCGCGGCGCGACACTGCGCTGGCGGTGTTGCGCCAAGGCGTTGAGTGGTTCACGTGCGTGCACGAAGCGCTGACGAAGGCCGGGCCCTCGGGCTCAGCGTGTGACGCCTACGCGAGCGTGCTGGCGGCGCCTGGCAATCCCGTCGTGCTGCAGATCCGGGCGCTGCCCACGATTACTCCGGAAGGTCTGCGCGCTGCGCTGCCGCTCGTCGCGAAATACGTGAGGGACCTTCGCGAGACGCGAGAGCCGGGCACGTTTGCCGAAACACGACCCGATTACTCGACCCTGGGACCGGATCAACTCGAAGAGTTCGTGGAAGCAGCCCTTCCTGCGCTGACGCAGGCCCTGCGCGATGCCATCGGGTGGATCGGCGAGGGGACCTGCGGCAGGACGCTTGAGGAGGCGGCCAGGGCCCACGACGCGTACGCGGAGCTGGCGCCGTGGTGCGGTCGAGTCGATCCCGAGACGGAGAGCTGGAGTTGGATGCCGGCGCTCGCGGCGATCTCTGTCGGTCGCGCGGTCGGAGAGGTCCGGGAAGACGGCGCGCGTCTTGCCGACTTGTTGTCGCGGCGCGAGGCTGCTGCGGGGCTCGAGTTGGTGTGCGACCCCGCTGCGAGAACGGTCATCGAGGAGGCGTTACACGTTTACGAGGAGACCTCGCGAGGCCTGAGCCGTTTAGTCAAGCCCGCGTGGTACCGGGGCCGCGCGCAGCTCAAGCTCGCGCTAAGGCGCGAAGGAATCTCCGAGCAACCGCTCGAACCTGGCCTTCAGCGGTGGCGTACGCGCGCGACCTACG
Source organism: Deltaproteobacteria bacterium (assembly GCA_025358085.1). GTDB lineage: Bacteria > Myxococcota > Myxococcia > Myxococcales > 40CM-4-68-19 > JANYKT01. The sequence goes on from JANYKT010000018.1 coordinate 15,007, forward strand.
CCAAGTCGCTCGAGACGACGCGAGAAACGCTCCATGTCCTCCATGAGCGCGGTTTGGTGCTTGAAGAGTTTTCGCGCTCGGAGCTGGACGCGTCATTGCGCAATGCCACTGCAGCAGCATCGGTCTTGGACGAGTGGAATGCTCTCTCTGCCGCGACGCGCGAAGCCGGCGGCCCGATGCCCCAATCGAATGCCGCGGTAGCCGACGTGTCGCAGCGCGTTCAGCACGCGTTGCATGCCCGAGCCATTCTCGAGCGGCTCGGAGCGGGGCAGAGTGCGCTGAGCGGATGGATCGGCGATGCCTCCGCGAGTGCGTGGATTTCCGAGGCGCTGAGACAAGCCGACGCGCAACTGGTCGTGAATCGGTTCGACCTTGCCGTCGTTCCGCGGGTTGCTGCGTTTGGGGCCGCTGACCGCCGCTGCACCGAATTCGAGCGGCAGAATGAGAAGCTCGTCCCTCTCGTCCGGGAGCTCGCGCGGCATCGCCATGTCGATGCCGAGGCTGAGCTCTCGTGCGCATATTCCCGCCGTTGGATGAGGGATGTCGAGGCCGCGCGGCCCGTCCTAAAGGATCTGCAGCAC
>JANYKT010000167.1 GCA_025358085.1 Deltaproteobacteria bacterium
GGATCCACGGCGCCCGCCGCTCGGCACCAATGGCGATGACCGCAAAGACCGGTATGGCGACCAGCGGAAGGAAGAGCGCAAATCCGGTCGCGGTGGCGGCGCAGGCGAGCGCCGTCGCCGGCAGCGCGCGTCGCCAGTCGCCGCTCAAGGTCAGCGAGAGAGCGAAGAGCACCACCAGCAAAAGCGGCAACGGTCCGTGGGAGAGATCGGTCGCGCCCACCCAGGTCTCGTAATGGCCGAGTTGCAGGAAGAGGAGCGGAATGGCGGCGTCAAAGACGGTCAGAGGGCCGGCGATGCGGCGCTTCAGCACCAGCGCGAAGAGCGCGGCGAGCACATAGAGGATGGCCGCGGCAAAGGCCACGGCGCGCGCGTTCCAGTGCGAGAGCAGGAGGATGGCCTGCATGAGCCACATGCCCAGGCCCATCCGGTGCGGGCCGTGCTGCCAGGCGAACAGCTGCCATTCGCTGGCGCCGTTGAAGAGTCCGCCGAAGTAATCCCATTCGTCCCAGAAGAATATATCCACGGCATAGCGATGGACATAGGCGAGCAATCGAATGGCGCCGAACGCAAAGGCCGCGGCGACGACCGCCGGCGCAAGCCAGGCGTGGCCGGCAGGCGCCTCGGATGAGCGCCCAGCCGAGCCGGCTTCGTCATCGCTCACGGGACCAGCACGACTTTGCCGAAGTTTTGCCGGTCCTGCAGCCGCTCGTGAGCCTTGCGCGCCTCGGCGAACGGGACCTGCGCGTCGACGACAGGCATGAAGTCGCCCGCCTCAACACCCGCGAGCACCTGGCCCAGCTCGCGGCCCAGCAACTCAACCTCTCCCCAGAGGTGACCCATATTGATCCCGTGCACGCCCTTGTTCGCTTGCAATAGCTGCATGGGCCAGAAGGGCCGCATTCCCGCAACGGTCTTCAAGGCAGGGCCGAGCCGCCGCTTCCGGCCAGCCACCATGCCGCTGGCGCCGAACATCATCAATCGACCGGAGGTCGCCAGTGCCTTATAGCTGCGACGGAAGGATTCCCCGCCCACCGCGTCGAGCGCGATATCAACGCCGCGGCCGCCTGTCAGCTCGAGAACCTTCTCGTCGAAGCGATCGTAATCAATGGCGTGGGTAATGCCCAATTGCCGCAGCCGCTCGTGCTTGCCCGGCGAGGCGGTGCCAATCACTTCGGCGCCTATACGCTTGCAGATCTGCAGCGCCGCCGTCCCCACACCGCCCGCCGCCGCGTGAACCAGAACTTTATGTCCGGCGCGCAGCGCGCCCAGCTCCACCAGCATGTGCCACGCCGTCAGCCACTGCACGGGAATCGCCGCCGCCTCGACGAAAGAGAGCTTTGCCGGGATGGGAAACAGCTGCGTCGCAGGCACGCAGACCTTGTCGGCATAGCCTCCGAATTTGGTCATGGCGATGACGCGCGACCCATCTTCAATAGTGCCAGCCACCTCGTAGCCCACCACCGCGGGCAACTTCGGCGCATCGGGATAGAGGCCCATTCGCGCCATGACGTCGGCGAAGTTTACGCCGCAGGCTTTGACGTTGATCAACACCTGGCCCGCGGCCGGCACCGGATCGGGCTCTTCGCGCAGCTCGAGAACTTCAGGTCCACCGGTTCGGGATATCCAGATCCGTCGCATCTTTGCCGTACCTCTCTTGCGTAGACAGCCGATGTCGCGCAACCTTGCTATCGTGCAGCGACAGAAAGTCCGAGTCAGCCTTGCTCTCTGCGCCGCCATCCTCGCGGCCTGCGCTCACACGGCGCGCACTCCTAGCATGGAGCGCACGGCTCCGCTCGTAGCGCGCGTGCAAGCCGAGGGCATGCTTTTCGAAGTGCTCTACACCGAGCCCGACCATGTCGAGGTGGCGCGCATCGGCAGCGGGCTTCTCGCGGCGGGCGCGCGGCTCTCGCGCTGGGGGACTTTTCGGCAGGGCGTCTGGGTCCGCGTCTATCCCGACCACGATGCGCTCGAAGCCGCGCTCGATCGCCACGGCTATCCCTGGCTGCGCGCCTGGGCTTTTGGCGACCAGGTGCTGTTGCAATCGCCGCGGAGCTGGAGCTCCGCCGGAAGCGCGGTGGCAGGCCAAGAGCTGTCCGAGCTGCTCACACATGAGCTGACGCATTCATTGATGTATCAATTGATGGAGCCGTTAAAATCCTTCGGCCCCGACGCGCTCCTCGAGGAACCGCCTCTCTGGTTTCGCGAGGGAATGGCGTCCGTGACCGCGAACCAGGGACACGGGCGGCTTTCAGGCGAGGCCTTGAGCCGGTGGCTCACGGTGCACCCGGGCGCGGACATCCTGCACCCGGACGTGGAGCTGGTTCGCACTGAGAAAGAAGCCGTCTATGGCGCTGCCCACCGAGCGTTCGAGTTGCTGCTCAGGGTTTCTGGCGATCAGGCCATTCGCGATCTGCTCCGCGGCGTCCGGGACGGCGCACGCTTTGCCGACGCATTCAAAGCCGCAACCGGCCACGGGCTCCCGGACTTCGAGCGCGACGCCATCCGCTCCCGCTTCGCACTCGCCCCGCCCGCAGCCACCCACGGCGCCGGCGGACCTTGAGCTCCGACCGACTCAACCTCAGCGCTTCGCCGTGGAGGTCGTGATCGCCCAGGGAGACGGAAGGACGGGCGGGCGGCCAGAGTCCTTGCGAGTGCGCTGCAATTCAATCTCCGAGATGAGCACAGTGGGGGCGACGGTCGATACCGGAACATACCCGCTCTCGGCGCCACAATAACCGTTGAAGACCATCGGCGTATCACCAGCAGCGATGATTTTGTTCATCGCCGTCAAGGGCGTACCGACGATCTCCACCCCTCGTACCAGCGTCTCCTTCCCTGTCTTCGCGTCCACCTTGAAGACCAGCCGCGGCTGGCCTTTGAAGGCCTGGTAGGCATATCCCGAAGTATCGGTGTTGCCGCCGGTGACGTCCCGGATGATGAGCCCGAACGGCTTCTCCTGGCGAACCGCTTCGGCAATGAGCGCCGCTTTCAGCTTCGCCGCCGACATCGTCCGGCTCGATTCGACGATCAGGTTGGACATGCGCGCCACCGGGTCGCGGCCGGGCGCCGACCGGCCATGACCATTCGAGTGCGCAAAGCCACTCACTGGCGCGCGCGACATCAAAAAGCTTCTCAGTACGCCCTTGTCGATCATGACGGTCTTCTGCGCCGGCACGCCCTGGTCGTCATATCGATAGAGACCATTCAATGACACAGTGCCGATGGCCGCGCGGGTGGGGTCGTCGGTGATGGTGAGGAAGAAGGGAAGGATTGGCTTGCCGACCTGGCCTTTGAAGGTATGTCCGTCCTTGTCGTCATTCTGCCGCTCGCCTTCGAGCCGATGGCCAACCGCCTCGTGGAAGAGCACTCCGGCAGCCTCGGGAGCCAGCAGGGCCGGGCCCGTATACGGATCCAGGACCGGCGCGTCGCGCAGTGCTTTGAGCTCATTCACCATCTCGTCGATTTTCTCCGAGAGCGCCTCGCCACGGAGCAGCTCGGTCTCGTGCGCACCGTAATAGTCGCGGCTGTTCTCCAGCAGCATTCCGTCCGGCGCCCGCGCCCACGCCTGGACGTGCAGCGCATAGATCACCTGGCCCGTGACCAGTCGAGTG
>JANYKT010000163.1 GCA_025358085.1 Deltaproteobacteria bacterium
ACGCGGCGTTGCTGCGTCAGACTTTCGTCCATTGCGCAAGATTCCCCACTGCTGCCTCCCGTAGGAGTCTGGACCGTGTCTCAGTTCCAGTGTGGCTGATCATCCTCTCAGACCAGCTACCCGTCGTTGCCTTGGTGGGCCTTTACCCCGCCAACTAGCTGATGGGCCGCGGACTCATCTCCCTGTGACAGCTTGTTTACAGAGGCCGCCTTTTCCCTCATGGACCGAAGTCCTCGTGGGCTTATCTGGTATTAGCAAGCCTTTCGGCCAGTTATCCCAGTCATGGAGGTAGATTATCCACGTGTTACGCACCCGTTCGCCGGTTTACTCGCCTTGCGGCTTTCTCCCTCGACTTGCATGTGTTAGGCACGCCGCCAGCGTTCGTTCTGAGCCAGGATCAAACTCTCCAATTATTTTCGTAATTGAAGGAGTCTAAATGCCTTAGCTGCTGGCACTGCTCACTTCTACTTCTAATACATTACACTCAAAAGCATTGCGGTGTCCGCAATCTCTTCGTGGACCTGCTATCCAGTTTTCAAAGACCGCCAAGCTCTTCAACTGCCCTGCTACTTCTCTCCCCGCAGACCGTCTGCTTCTCTCTGCGGGGCGCGCTTCCTACCGCTCTTCTTTTCTGGTGTCAAGCGCCCGGTTTCGGCCCCTGTTCAGCTCCCCGCTTCAACCTCAGGGGACGGGCCTTCTAGCAAAAGGGTCCGGCTGTGTCAACCTTGCTGCTCAATTTCGTCGGACAGGTCCCCAACTTCGAAGGATTGAGGATGCCGGATCGTTCGGCACACCAGGTAGACCTCCTTGCTTCCGCGGGCCACGCTCGCCTCGGGCTTGACGATTTTCGTCTCCGCGAACGCCTGCTTGCAGAGCTTCACGAACGCCTCAAAATCGCCTCCCATGAACACCTTCACGACGAAGGCGCCCGCGGGCTTCAAGACCTGCAACGCCAAGCCCAGCGCACGCTCGGCCAAGGCGACTGACCTGGCCTCGTCCGCACTGCGGATACCAGAGGTCCTGGGGGCGAGATCGCTGAGGACCGCGTCGTAGGGCGCGTGGCCGTCGCTGCGGAGGCGCGTGAGTAGCTCGGGGGAAAAAGCATCCGCGACCCAGGTCTGGGTCGGCGGAGGGAGCGGCGGGATGACCTCGAGGTCGAGCCCGAGAACGAAGCCGCGGGGTCCGACTTCGCGGGCGGCGATCTGGCACCAGCCGCCGGGGGCAGCCCCCAGGTCCAGCACCGTCCCGCCCGGACGCAGCAGCCGGAAACGCCGCTGGATTTCGTCGAGTTTGTAGGCCGAGCGCGCGCGCAGACCCTCCTTCTTGGCCTTGAGAAAGAATCTGTCGCGAGGATCGTAGGAGGACTTGGACACGAGGGGACAGAGACCCAACGGCGCGTTTCCGTCAAACGAAAACGCCTCCCGGAAAAGCAAAGGCCCCGCGCATTTTCGCGCGGAGGCCTTTGAGTAGAGTGCAGCGAACTTGCGGAAGCTTACTTCGTGGTGGCGGCGTCGGCGGCGGGCTTCGCGGCCTTGGTGGCCTTCTTGCCGTGGTGCTTCTTGGCGGCCTTCTTGTCGGCCTTCGCGTCTGCGGCCGGGGCGGCAGCGGCTGCGTCAGGGGTCGCGGTGGTGCCAGCGGCGGGAGCAGTGGTGCCCGTCTGGGCGAGGGCGCCGGTGGCGGCGAGAGCGAAGGCGGCGAGAGCTGCAGTCAGGTTACGGATCATGGGTTGCTCCAGTGTTCGAGGCCGCGAGGAGCGGCAGGTCTGTCTCCTGCCTACAGCAACCTGCGTGCCGTCGATTCCGGGGAGAATTGCCGCGCCAAACGACAAGGGCCCCCTCGCGGGAGCCCTTGGGGACGAACGGTCGCCAGTCTGAGGACTGGACGAAATTACTTGGCGGCGTCGGCCTTGGGGGCCGCGACGGCGCCCTTCTTGTGAGAGGCCTTCTTCTCGGCCTTCTTCTCGGCCTTCTTCTCGGCCTTCTCGGCCTTGGCCTCGACGGCGGCCTCCTTCTTCTCCTCCTTGGCCTCGACCTTGGCGGTCTCGGCGTGGGCTGCGAAGGAGACGAGAGCGAAAGCGGCGAGGGCGGAAGCGATGGTGCGGATCATGGGGGCTCCTGGGGTTTCGGCGAGACAGGTTTCCCGCCGGACGTCATGAGCCCAGCAAGCCCCGTGCCGTGTGTCAAACAGTCGACAGGCCAATCATGAGCGGGATTTGCTCCTCCAACCTCCGGCGACAAAGGGGCGGTTCGCCTCAGCTGTCCCAAAACGCCCCGTTGACTTCGGGAAGCGCCGCGCCATACAAGCGCCTCTCTGCGGCCCTCTGGCGGAACTGGCAGACGCAGAGGACTCAAAATCCTCCGATCGCAAGGTCGTCCCGGTTCGATTCCGGGGAGGGCCACCTCGAATACGCCACGGACGCTTGCCCCTGTGCAAAGCAAGGACGACAGCGGTCGTCCGCTCGATGCTCGAGCGTTGCCGAGGGTGAGAAGGTGAAGAAGGTGGTGGGGAGCGACCCCCGCCTTGCCGCGCCGCCCATTCGGGAGTAGAGGAGCGCGCCGTGATCAACCTCGTCCTCTCCCTAGCGGCCGGAGTTTTCGCCTTCCTCGCCTTCTGGCGGAGCGGGCTGGTCAACCCTGTTGGTTCCGCCCTCCCCGGCGTGGTCGCCGCGAGCCTCGCGTACTTCCTTCTGGCGCGCCGCAGCGTCCGGCAGCTGGAAGCCGTCATGGCGCTGGCTCAGAAAGAGCTGGCGGCCCGCAAACTCGACCGCGCAATCGCGATTATGGAAGGTGCGTTCCCACTCGGTCGCTGGCAATTCCTGGTCGCATCGCAGCTGCACGGGCAGATCGGCTCGCTGCTCTACGTCCAGAAGAAATTTGACGAAGCCGAACCCCACCTGAGGAAAAGCTTCGTCAAGATGTGGTCCGCCCGCGGGATGCTGGCCGCGAACCAGTTTCGCAAGAAGCAGTACCCGCTGATGGAGGAAACCTTCGAGGCTGCGGTGCGGGCGAACAAGAACGAGAGCCTGCTGTATGCGGCGTACGCTTGGTGCCAGGACAAGCGCGGCGAGCGCAAGAAGGCGATCGAAATCCTTCAGCGAGGCGTGAAGGAAAATCCCAGCGATGAAAAGCTCAAGACGCTGCTCGGCCGGGTGCAGAACGACAAGCGGATGAAGCTGGAGAACTACGGCGAGCAATGGTGGCAGTTCTGGCTGGAGAATCCGCCCCAGATGATGGGATCGCAGGGGAGCACGGGGTTCCAGCCTTTCGGCGGGCGCGCCCGCTTCCGGAAGTAAGCTCGGACGAGTACTCAATCTTGGCGCTCTGGCACCAGCATCGCTAGCTTCCCTGCGTGGGTCGTCGCTGGTGGCGTGCATCTTGCTCTGCGGGTGGTCGGGTAACGGTTTTCTCCGGGGGCGGGCGTGAGCGTGCGGGTGGTGGGGGCGGGAGAGGCGGCTGAGGCGCTGCGGGCGGCGTTGTCGCGCGCCGGCTTGGTCGAACGGGCTGGTGCGCCCAGGGCGTTCGTCTGCTCCGCCGATGACCTTCCGCGGGCGATTGCCATGCGCGAACTCGCGCAGGCCGGCGGGCCCATCGTAGTGTTGAGCGCCGACGCGGGTGCCGCCATCGAAGGCGGTGCGGACGACGCAGGCGCGACGCCCGATGAGGTGGCAAAGCGCGTCGCGGCGCGGCTCAAGGCTCCCCGGGCAGCGCCGAAAGCTTCCGAGGAAGAGGACCTTCCTCCCGAGGCGATGCCGACCAGTGGCAAACGGGCGAAGCCGCTCATCCTGGTCGTCGAGGACGACGAGGACGCCCGCGACGTGCTCACCGAATTGCTCAAGCCACGCTACGATGTGGAGAGCGTCGGCGATGGCGAATCCGCTATTCAGCGCTCGGCCGAGATCTCACCAGACCTTGTTCTTTTGGACTTGTTCCTGCCAGGCCTCGACGGCTTCGGCGCCCTCACCGGCCTGCGGCGCAATCCCAAGACCGCCGATCTGCCGGTCATCTTCCTCTCTGCGCAGGGCGATGCGGAGACCAAGAGTCACGGCCTCTCGCTGGGCGCCGCCGATTATCTGGCCAAGCCTTTCAGCGAGCAGGAGTTGATGGCGCGCGTCGATCGCACGCTCAAGCTCACCGCGCAGAAAGAGCACTACCGCGCTCTGGCGCAGACCGACGGGCTGACGGGCCTTCCCAACTTCCGCTCGTTCCATGCCCGGCTCGAGGAGGAAGTGGCTCGGGCCAACCGTTATGGCCTGCCGCTCACCTGCGCGATGATCGACTTGGACGGCCTCAAGCAGATTAACGACAAGCTCGGTCACGCCGCGGGCAATCGCGCCATCCTGGCCATGGCCGACGCGGTCCGCGAGGAGCTGCGCGACACCGACTTCGCGGCCCGCTACGGCGGCGATGAGTTCGTCGTCCTCTTGCCGCAGACCTCCGCGGATGCCGGCGGCCTCTTCGCTGAACGCCTGCGTCGCCGGCTGCTGCTCGTCTCCGAGGCCGCGGGACTGCCGGTGCGCGGCAGCATCGGAGTCGCCGCGGTTTCAGCTGAAGAGCTGGAGTCCGCCGACGCTGCAGAAGATTTGCTCCGCCGGGCCGACGAGGCTCTCTACAAGGCCAAGCGCTCAGGCCGCGACCGCGTCGAAATCGCACAAGTCGCACATTGACTGGTCAAGCGACGCCGCTCGCCTTGACGGGCGGCACCTCGGCGGCCTCAGCGTCGAACTCGTCGCCCTCCTTCTGGCGCGGGCCCTTGCCCGAGTATCGATACAGCTTGTTGTAAAGAGTCTTCTCGGAGATGCCGAGTGCCTGCGCCGTACGCGCCTTGTTGTTCTGCAGGCGGCCGAGCGACGAGAGAATGTATTCCTTCTCGATCTCGCGCAGCGGCAGTCCATAAGGCAGCTTGAGATAGGCGCTCTCCCCGCCGCCAGTCGCGATCTCGGCGGGCAGGTGTTCAGGCTCGATCAGGCCCGTGCCGCAGAGGATGACGGCGCGCTCCAGGGTGTTGCGCAACTCGCGGATGTTGCCGGGCCACGCGTAGTCGCTCAGCAGCTTGAGCGCGGGTTGCGAGACCCCTGCGAGCTTCTTGCCGCCCTCGCGCGCGAACTTGTCGATGAAGTGCTGCACCAGCACCAGGATGTCGTCGCGACGTTCCTTGAGCGGCGCCAGCGGGATGTGAAAAACGTTGAGCCGGAAGTAGAGGTCCTCGCGGAACCGTTGCGCCTTGATCTCTTCCTTCAGCTCGCGGTTGGTGGCGCTGATGACCCGCACGTCCACCGAGATCTCGCCCTTGCCGCCCAGCCTGCGCAGCCGCTCCTCTTCCAGCACGCGGAGGAACTTGGCCTGCAGCTCGATGGGGATCTCGCCGATCTCGTCGAGGAAGAGCGTTCCGCCGTCGGCCAGCTCCCAGCAGCCGAGGCGGCGCTGGTCGGCTCCGGTAAAGGCGCCACGCTCGTGGCCGAACAGCTCGCTCTCCATCAGCGACGCCGGAATGGCCGAGCAGTTGATGGCGATGAACGGCTTGTCCCTGCGCGGACTCAGCTGGTGAATGGCGCGGGCAACCATCTCCTTGCCGGTGCCGCTCTGCCCGGTGATCACCACGCTCGCCTTCGAAGGCGCGACTTTTTCCACCAGCTCCATGGCGCGGCGCATGGGCGGCGAGTTCCCGATCAGGCCCACTTTGGAATCCATCTGCGAGAGCCGCCGGCGCAGCACGTTCATCTCGTGCAGCGTTTCCTTTTTCTCCAGGGCGCGCTGCAGGATGATCTTGAGCCGCGCCGGGTCGAGCGGCTTCTCGACAAAGTCGAAGACGCCTTCGCGCACGGCCTCGACCGCCGCGTCGATGGTGCCCTTGCCGGTGATGATCACCACCGGCGTGTCGGGCTGCTCTTCGCGCAGTGCGCGGACCAGCGCCAGGCCGTCCAGCTTGGGCATCACCAGATCGGAGATGATGACATCAGGATGCGTATCGGCGGCGAGCTTGAGCGCGGCGTGTCCGTCGGCCGTCTGCTCGACTTCGTAACCCCAGCGGGTGAGCAACTCGGCGAAGAGTTCGCGGGTGCTCTCTTCGTCATCGACGATCAGGATGCGGGCTTTGGACATGGGGAGGTCCTGTTACCGTGGATGGGCGAACAAAAGCGATAGCCTTGCGCCTGCTCCCGCGGGGGTGTCGAGCGAGAGCTCGCACGCTGCTTCAAGCGCAAGACGTCGCGCTGCCTCGAGGTGCGGGAGCGCCTCTTCTCTTCTGGGCAAGCCGCCGGAGGCGCGCACTTCAAGCCGTGAGCGCAGTCCCTCGGTGTTGATTGCAAGCGAGACCTTGCCGCCCTCCCGCGCGAGTTCGAGGCCGGCCACAAAAGCATGGCCGACCAGGTCGTTCAGGATCCCGCTTGGGGAAGCGACCAGCAGCGAGGCCGGGCCGTGCTGCTCGACTCCGACGTTGAAGCGACGGGCCTCGTAGGCGAACAGCAGCACGCTGCGTGCGACGGCCGCGCCGAGGTCGGGCTCGATGTGCTCGGGGCTGGCGAACTCGCCGAAATATTTGAGCAGCAGGTCGACGCGGCTGATCCCGTCGCGCAGGGACTGCAGGTGCCGCTGCACCGGAGAGCCCAACGGCGCGCCAGGCTGCGGGTTCAGCTTCTCGGCCATCAATTGCAGGTGCAGCATCATGTTGTGCAGCGGGTTCTTGCCTTCGTGCGCGAGGCCGACCGCGACGCGCTCGATCAGCCGCGCGCGATCGGCGGCCCGGACCGCTGCATCGTTCTGCTCGGACGGCGGCAACGGAACGACCCGCCGCGGTTGCTGGCTCATCTTTGGCAATCCTCCGGCCGCCATCAACCGCTCAGGGCTGGGGGCGGTCAATAACCAAAGTGGCGCTCTTTTCGCTGCAACACACTTGAAGCGTTCCTGCGGCCAAGCTCAATGAGCGTGATGTTCACCGGCACTATCTGTCTCGGTGCCACCTTGAGGTCGCGCGCTTGGTCGGCAAACCCCTGCGCGCGCACGCGCGTGCCCGTTCCCCCGGTTCCCTTCAGAAGCAACCGCGACCCACAGTTCCGCGAAAGAAATCGGCGCGGCTCGATGGCGATGAAGTTCAGCGGCGGCCGCTTCTTCTGGCGCGGCTCGCAATCGCGCGCTCGCGACCAGGTTGGCCGCGCGCAGCTCCGATGCCGCCTGGAAGCGGTCTGCCGTTTTCTTTGGCAACGCTCTCGTCACCGGCGCACCGGAGTGCGCGGGCGCTCACGCCCTGCGTACCCAGCGGCGTCGGCGCGTCCACCATTCGCGCGCACCATCGCCTTTCGCGCGGCACAGCGGCTTACATTCCTGTTGCCATCCGTACGGCAAGGTGGCGAAGCGGGGTGCGATGTCAAGCGCCGCCGCAGAGCCCAGGGTTCCCGGCATTTCCCCCAGAACCCGCGCCGGGCAAGGGCGAGGGCACAATCGCTCCAAGTCTCCCAGAGCAGACTAGTTGACAGTGCCCGTCAACCCGGCGGAACGTGAGGGGATAGACCTGACCCCCAGTCGCCCGGCGAGGGGCCCTTCATGCGAACGATGCTGCGATTCCTCTTGTGCTGACCCTTCTCCTGTCTACGCCGGCGGTTGCGGGCACGCAGCAACACGTCTCGGGCGCTGGTCTCCTCGGCGCCCCCGCAGTGATCGATGAGACCAAGGGCAAGCGCGGCAAGAAGGGCACCGAACCTGAGCCCTCCGTGCCGGGCCTCGAGCTTCCCGGCGCCGCTCACGTAACGTTCGCGCAGAACAAGACGCTCAGTTTCGCCGGGCTCGCCGTTGGCCGTTTCCGCCGGTGTCGCAACGACCCTTTTCGCGTTCCAGCGACGAACCTCGCATCGCCATCTTTTTTCTTCGGCCGCGGACACGTCCCGGCCGGCATGAGGCACGCATGACCCGATTCACCCGCATTGCATCGATGCTCCTCGCCGCCGCGGCGTTCGCCGCTTGCTCCGTCAACGAGGCGGGCAGCATCCCGTGCACCGACAACGCGAACTGCCCGGCGGCGTACCCCACCTGCGGGTCGCGCGGCCAGTGCGTCGGCTCCGCCCCGCCTGCCGCGCTCGAGGCCCTCGCCGGAGCGACGCAGACTGCGGTGTCTGGCTCGCCCCTGACCAGCGCGCTGACGGTGCGGGTGAACGACACCAACGGCAACCCCGTCCAGGGCTTCACCATCGCCTGGGCGTCGGCCGGCGGCAGCGTCTCGGTGGCGTCCACGGTGACCGGGACCGACGGTAAGACGCAGGTCAACGCGACGCTCGGGAAGAAGAACGGCGCTTACACCTTCACCGCGACCGGCGCGGGCCTGACTGGCTCGCCCCTGACCTTCACGGCCTCGGGCACCAGCGGCGCGGCCGCCAAGCTCGTCAGCGTTTCGGGCGCCGATCAAACGCCGGTGGCCGGGACCCTCCTCGGCGCGCCGCTCGTAATCGCGGTCACCGACAGCAACGACAACCCCGTGCAGGGGATCGCGGTCACCTGGGCCTCGACGGCCGGCGGCGGCAGCGTCGCCATCCCGACCAGCACGACCGGCCTCGACGGAACCGCCGCGGCGGTGGCCCTCTCGGGCAAGGTCGTCGGTCGCAACAGCTACGCCGCCAGCGCCGTCGTCACAGGCGTGCCGCTTGCGGGCTCTCCGATTCTCTTCAACGCGACAGGCGAGGCTGGAACCGCCGCCACGTTCATGATGACCGGACCGGTCTCGACGATCGCCGGCGTGCCCCAGAACTACACGCTGACGGTGCAGGACTCGAACGGGAACGTGGCCACGGGGTATCGCGGCACGGTGGCCTTCAGCTCGAACGACATCAACGCCGCGCTCCCGGCGAACCACACCTTCACCGTGGCCGATGCCGGGGTCTTCCAGGCCATCGCATCCCTGAGGACCGCGGGCACCAAGACCCTGACCGCCGTCGACGCGCCGCTGAGCGCGACCGCCACCGGGATCTCAGTCGGCCCCGCCGCCACCGCGGGATTCTCGGTCGCCGGCTTCGCGAGCCCGGCCAGCGCCGACAGCACCAACAGCTTCAGCGTCACAGCGCTGGACGCGTACGGGAACCTCGTGCCCGGCTACCGGGGCACGCTGCACTTCACCACCACCAACCCCGGAGCGTTGGTCCCGGCCGACTACACCTTCACGGCCAACGACACGGGCGAGCACACCTTCTCCGCGACGCTGACCACAGCGAACGCCATCACCCGATACTCCATCTCCGCGACGGACACCGTGCTGGGCTCGCTCACCGGCAGCATTTCGGGCCTCGAGGTCGATCCCGCGCCCACGTCGCGCCTCACCGTAACGGGCTTCCCCGCCTCCATCACCTCCGGCGTCGCCGGGAACGTTACCGTGACCGCGCTCGACTCGATAGGCAACGTCGCCATCGGCTACCGCGGCATGGTTCACTTCACCACCAGCAACTCGAATCTAACCACGGCAATCCCGGTCGACTACACCTTCACTCCCGGTGACGCCGGCCTCCGCACCTTCAGCAATGGCGTGACCCTCGGCGCCGCCGGCACCGGCTTCACCCTCACCGCGACCGACGTGGCCACGCCCGGCATCACCGGCACCGAGACCGGAATCACCGTCAACCCCTCCGCCGCGGTGAGGCTGACCCTGACGACCCTGCCGGGCACCACGGTAGCGGGCGCCACCCAGACCTTCGTCGTCACGGCCTACGACGCGAGCAACAATGTCGCGACCGGGTACTCGGGCACAGTGCACTTCACCTCCACCGACGGTCAGTCCGGCCTGCCGTCGAACTCGACGCTGACGAACGGGGTCAAGACCTTCAGCGCCATGCTGAAGACCGTTGGCTCGCAGACGATCACCGCCACCGATACGGTTACCGCGACCATCTTCGACACCAGCACGGTCTGCGTCGTCACGCCGGCCCCGGCCGCGCTCTTCACGGTGATCCCTGGCGGCCTGTCCCAGAACGCTAACCTGGCCTTCAGCTTCGCCGTGACCGCCAAGGACGCCTTCGGCAACGTTGCCACCAACTACGCGGGTACGGTCCACTTCACCTCGACTGACGCGCAGGCGGTTCTCCCCGTCGACCTAACGCTGTCGAACGGCGCCGCCACCCTGAGCGCGACCCTCAAGACGTCCGGCACCTTCACGCTCACCGCGGCGGACACCGTCTCGGGCGTCACCGGCACTTCCGCCGTCATCACGGTCAGCCCCGCCGGCGCGGCCTCCTTCACCGTGGTGGCCTCGCCGGGCACCCAGGTGGCAGGCGTCGCGCTGGCCAGCGTGGTGGTGACGGCCAAGGACGCCTTCGGCAACGTCGCGACCGCGTACTCTGGCACCGTCCATTTCACCTCGACCGACGCGCTCGCGTCGGTCCCGGCCAACACCACCCTGACCAACGGAACAAAGACCTTCGGGGCCGTGGTCCTGGAGACGGTCGGCTCGCAGACCGTCACGGTCGCCGATGCCCTGAGCGCAGGGATCAACGGCGCCTCGAACGCCGTCGTGGTCACGCCCGCGGCCGCTTCCATCCTCACCGTGGTTCCGGCGGGAACCTCGCAGACGGCGGGCGTCCCCTTCAATGTCACCGTGACCGCGAAGGACCAGTTCGGCAACACCGCCACCGGTTACGCGGGCACCGTCCAGTTCACCTCGACCGACGGTCAAGCGGTGCTGCCTGCCGACACGACGCTCACCGCCGGCGTGAAGGTCTTCTCCCTTACGCTCAAGACCGTTGGCGGGCGCACCGTCACCGCGAAGGACAGCGTGACCCCATCGATCACCGGTACAACTCCCTCGATCACGGTTTCGCCGGCCGCTGTCGCCTCGCTCAGCGCATCAGCCAGCTCCCCGCAGACCGCCGGGACGCCGTTCAACGTGGCCGTGACCGCGTTCGACGCCTTCGGCAACGTCGCCACCGGCTACACTGGCGTGGTCCACTTCACCTCGACGGACAACGCGGCCATCCTGTCCGCGGACGGCACGCCGACCGGCGGCTCCGGCAGCTTCAGCACCGTCCTGAGAACGGCGGGGACGAAGACCGTCACGGCCACCGACACTGTCTCTCCGAGCCTCACCGCGACCGGAAACATTACCGTCAACCCGGCTGGTGCCGCCTCCTTGACGGTCACGCCCCCCGCCGCCTTCAGCCAGACCGCGGGCGCTGCGTTCAGCATCACCGTGACGGCGAAGGACACCTACAGCAACACGGCCACCGGGTACGCCGGCACGATCCACCTGACCTCAACGGACTTCGCCGCGGCACTCCCGGTGGACTCTGGGCTTACCGCCGGCACCAAGACGTTCACGGTCACGCTGAAGACGGCGGGTAGCTTCACGGTCACCGCGACGGACACCGTCTCGAGCGGCCTCACCGGGACGACCGCCAGCATCACGGTGAACGCGGGCGCGACGACCAAGCTGGTCCTCTCCGCGTTCCCGACCGGCGTGGTCGCGGGCTACTCCAACCCGCTCACCGTCACCGCGCAGGACGCCAACAACAACACGACCCCGGGCTACACGGGCACGGTGGTGATCTCGTCCAGCGATGGCGCCGCCGTCCTGCCGGCGAGCTACCAGTTCCAGGCCATCGATGCCGGCGCGCGCACCTTCGCGGCGCTCACCCTGAACACGATCTCGGCGAGCTCGTCGATCACCGTGACGGATGGCACCTTGAGCGTTTCGGTGCCGGCCATCTCGGTCGTCGCTCCTCCGCTGACATTCCAGAGCACCTCGACCTTGATCGTCGGCGGGACGCGCGCAGGGCAAATCTTCATCGCGGGAGGGAGCACAGCGGCGGACAACAGCGGGACCGCGAACGCCAACACTTACTTCTACAACCCTGCGACGGGCGCGATGCTGCCGGGACCTTCGATGCAGCTGCCGCGCTACGCGCACACGGCAACGGCGACGACGGGCGGCCAGATCGTCATCGCCGGCGGAAACTTCAGCGGTGGCAACAGCCAGGGGGAGTTCGAGCTCTGTGCCACCGATGGTGGGTCGCCTGCCTGCGTGCAACTCGCATCAGGGGGAGCGAAGAGGAACTCCGCCCGCTGCAATGCGGCTGCAGCGCTCGTCACCTCGGCTCCGTCGTTCCGCGTCATCATCGCGGGCGGAGACAATTGCTCGATCGCGACGGGACTCACGACCTGGGATGTCTGGGACAGCGCCAGCCCCACCGCGACGACGTCGAACGCGGGCGGCAATCCGCTGACGGTTGGCCGGACCCAACTCACCGCCACAGCGCTGGGCACGGGCAAGGTCCTCTTCGCGGGTGGCGCGGCGACCGCAACCGCGGACCTCTTCACCAACAACGCGACCCTGGCGAACTCGACGGTGGCCGCGACGGGCGCCATGAGCGTCACTCGCGCGGGGCACACGGCGACGTTGCTCAAGGCAGCCGTCACCACGGCTTGCCCGTCGGCTGGTCCGTGCGTCTTGATCGCCGGCGGCAATCTGACCGCCAATAAGACCTGGGAAATCTACGACGCCTTCACCAACACGTTCCCCCGCGGCGCGTCCGCCGGACACGACCTCGTGGCCCCTCGTAGCCAGCATGCCGCCGCGGTGTTCGCCAACGGAAAGGTCCTTCTCGCCGGCGGCAGCGACATCGGTGGCCCAACCATGAGCACGGAGTCGTTCGACCCAACGGCCGGGACTTTGAAATTCTCGACGAATGTCCAGACCTTGGCCGTGAGTCGGAGCCCCGCAAACGGCACCTACGCCAGCGGGCAGGACCTTCTGATCGTCGTGGGCGGAAACGCCAGCGCGCTCCCGATCGCTTCTCCTGGCCTCGATCAGCTGGCTACGCCGTAGCCCGAGGCATCCAGAATCACTTCGGGCGGGGGCGTCGGCGACGGCGCCCCCGTTCTTTTGCAGACACTCGACCCAGGGAGCAGAACCCACCGCGGCCTGCTACGCAGCGCCGCGCCTGCAGAATTCAAGGCATTGGCGAGAGGGGGGCTGGCCGGGTCAACGGCGCGACTGCTGAAGCTCCGGCACGTCGTCCTGGCGGACGGTGGATTCGTCCGGCGAGGTCGAGCGGGCGGGCGCGATCGGTGGGCGGTCGTGGAAAGCCCCAAGTGCTCGAGAATTGCGTGGATCACTTTCTTCCCGGTGATGAACGCGACCACCACCCGGCGACCGCCGCAGGGCAGCGCAGACGGTCTTCGCGGAAGACGCGCAGGAGCAACTCGCTCCAGCGGCTGCGCGAGGTCGGGGCGGGTGAACTCGCCAACGGGTCTGCCACGTAAGGCGCAGCGTCGCCCGGGGGCGCCGCGCAAGGCGAGTTCGGCGCAGGCGGGCCGGGAACGATCTCGCTCCACCAGCGCGGCAGGGTCGAACACTGTTCATGAACCGGATGGCTGCGCGTCGGGGGCACGAGCGTCGCGAGGCGGCGCAAGAGCTCGCGCGGCTCGAGGAGCAGCGCCTCGCGGCCGTCGGCCTGCGGGCGCTGCAGGCGAAGCGACAGGCGACCGGACAGGCTACTTCAAAAAAGGTGGTGGCCGGTTTTGGCCGGTGCCCGAAATCGGCAGGGTCGGCGGCCTTCGCCCCAGCCACCCCGCTCCGCATGACGGGCTGGAACTCAACATGCAATGGCATCCGCTCGCCCATGCCGAAGTCAAGTGCTAGCTGCTGAGCCTCTTTCCAGCGCGGGAGCGAGCCCGGCCGGAGCGGTGGAAAACGAAAGAAACAAGACGACTAAAAGGCAAAGAGAGCGGTGGCGATTCCGGCGGCGACCAGGCCGCCAGCAAGGCCGATGAAGCTGATGGTCTTGTTGCGCTTCTCTGTTTCGAGGAGACCCTGTGCCGTGGCTCCGTCGTGGATGCTGCCGGTCAGATCCGAGTGCGCCGAGGTGGCCTTGGTGTACGCGTAGGCGCCGCCGCCCAGCGCGACCAGCGCGATTCCTGCGGTGACGAAGGCGATGCCGTGGCCCGAACCGCTCGAGGCAGAGGGTGACTCGCGAACGGCGGGGATCACGGCAACCGCGGCGACGGGCGCGGACTCATGCTTGTGCTCGACAGCGACGGCCGGGGCGGCGGTCGAGGTGTGGACCGCCGTGGTGGGCGTTGCGCTCGCGACCTGCTTGCGCGTCTCGTGCGGCGCAGGCTGCTGCGAAGCCGTCGAGGGGTGCGTCGCGGGCGGCAGGTTGAATGCGACGCCTGGCTTTGGCTGCCCGGTGGGCGGGAACGACGGCAGGTCAGATCTGGGGCCGGCGCTCGCGACCATCTTTTCGGCTACCGTCTTCGGCGCCCGAAGGTCGAGGCCGGGAAGGCTCAAGCCCAGACCCGGATCGGCCGCAGGCTTCAAGGCGGCCTGCGCAGAAGGAGCGCCAGGGAGATCGAGGCCGGGCAGCTGTGCGGGACCTGCGCCTTTGCGGCCCTTCTTGCCCCTACGAGCGGTCTCGGTTGGCGCGGACGGCAAGTCCATTCCGATTCCACCAGGGTCTGGAGGCAGCCCGAGTCCGGCCGGCGCCGCAGCGACCTCCGTACCGGGCAGACCCACACCGCCACCCGAGCCCGGCAAGTCGAGGCCAGGACCGGCGTCGAGCGAAGCCAACTTGCCCTTCACCGAGGCCACGTTGGCGGGCAGCGCGAGCGGATCGCTCAGGTACGCGTCGTAGTTGCTTTTCGCCTCGTCCTTCTTGCCCAGCTTGGCGCAGGCGTCGCCGATGCCGATGAGATACTCGGCGTTCACGTCCTGGCTGTAGGCCGCTTTCCACTCCGCGAGCGCTTTGGACCAGGCGCCGTGGTGTTCGGCCTTTTTCGCGGCCTCAACGTGCTGCTGGGCATCGGCCAGCGCGGGTGCGGCCGTAAAAACTAGCGCCAGGAGAGGAGCGGACAGCAGCTTGGACAGTCGCATAGGGGGCCCCCTCCGAACCGGTGTTGAGCGGGTCCGGCGGTCGGTTGGTCCTCTAGTGTTCAGCCTAGAGCCCGTCTGCTGTCAAGCAGTTGTCTTCAGCGAAGCATCCGGTGCGGGGGCTGCTAGATCAACAAGCGCGATGCCCACTCGCCGCGCGACCTCGAAGATGCGATCGTCGCGGTAGAACTCGCCGTAAATGACCCGGCGGAGTCCGGCATTGGCGATGAGCTTGAAGCAGGGCCAGCACGGACTCGCGGTGGTGTAGATGTCCGCGCCGTCGATGCCGACCCCGTTCTTGGCGGCCTGCAGGATCGCGTTGGCTTCGGCATGGATGGTGGCGACGCAATGGCCGTTCTCCAGCATGTGGCCGGCTTCGTCGCAGTGAGGCATGCCGCGGATGGAGCCGTTGTAGCCGGTGGAGAGGATCATCCGGTCGCGCACCAGCAGCGCCCCGACGAGCTTGCGGTCGCAGGTGGCGCGCGACGCCACCACCCGCGCGATCTGCATGAAGTAGGTATCCCATTCTGCGCGCATGGCTGCTGAGTCTAGCCCAGCCGGGCGCCTCGGGAGCGCCCATGAAAGCGCGGCTGCTCTGGAAGCCTTAGAAACGGCGCAGCGGCCGGGCCCTGCGCGGAGCCGACGCGCTCTGCTGTGTGCTCTGGGCGCTGGAAGCCGCCAGGGCGGTCCCGGCGGTCTCACGCAGGGCGGCGAGCTTGCCCAGCCCGGCGCGCAGGATGAAGTTGCGGATCTTGGTCGGCGGCGCCAGGAAGGTCTCGCCGGGCATCGGCACGTCGAAGGAAAAGTCGTCGTTGGCGATGCCGCCGAAGTTGACCTTCGCGGTCCGGTAGCCTTCGACGAGTCCGACGAGCCTGCCGCCGGGGACCTCGAAGACACCGCCGCCCGAGGCGCCGTACCCGATGGGCGCGTCGGTCTTCATGCCGCGCTGCACGCGAGAGTCCTGCTCGTCCAGCTCGAGCTGGCTGACGATGCCGGAGCTGGCACTAAGCGACCGGCCGTAGGGTGCGCCGATGACGACGACATCGTCCCCCACGTCGACCTCGTTCTCCGCGGCGATGGTCACCGCACTGAGAGCTTCGCCTTCGATCTCGAGCAATGCAAGGTCCTCGTCGGGCGCCTTTCCCTCGTGGACCACGCGCGCCCGCAATCGGTACAACCGAGGCCGCTCGATGACGACGGCAAACGTGGCGGGCCCTTTCAGCCCGTCGCGCTGGACTACGTGCGCGTTGGTCAGCACGTAGCTGGTCTTGCCTTCAACCGCGATAACGACGCCGCTCGCGGCGCGGGCAACCTTCCCGCCCACCGTCACCTCGACCCGGACGCTTTCGCGCAGCGCCCGCTGCACGACGCGGCTCCGCTCTGTCTTGGCGTGCGCAGGCGAGCTGGCGCCGAAACCGAGGCTGAGAAAGATCAGGGATGCGGCGAGCCATTTCCAGATTTGCAATTGGCGCTCCTCCCGGGTTGATATTTGTTGAACAGTACTGCCGCGCCGTTTCATTTCCCAAGTGGCCGATGTACGACCGCGGCCGTGCTGCGTCGTCTCCTGCCCCTGCTCACCATCGTGCTCGGCTTTCTCATCGGCCTCCTGCTGGCGAGCCTGAATCACCTCCTCCCGCTGGCGCGCATCGAGCACGGTCCCACTTCCTGGGTGATCGTCTTCGTCGACTGGGTCGCCCCTCCGTTGGCCGGGACGCTCCTCGCGGGCGCCCTGCTCTACGCCCAGCGGGCGCGCCACCTGCACGCCGCCGAGCGCGCCGCAGCGGAGGTCCTCGCTGAAAGGCTCGCCGGGACGGAGAGGCGCCAGGCCCTCTGGGTGGTCGCGGCCAGTGTCGCGCACGATCTCAAGAATCCGCTCCACAACCTTCAGCTGTTGCTCGAGGAACTCGGCGAAGAAAGTTCGCCGGCACGCCGGGCCGAGCTGTTGTTCAGGCTCCGCGAGAATCTGCGGCGCGCGACCGAGCGGCTCGGCGACCTCTCCCGCGCCGGGCAGAAACCGCTCGACAGACCGGCGAGCGCCATCGACCTCGTCGATACGCTCGATCGCCTGCGCGAACGTCTGCAGCCGGCTGCGCTCGCCAGCGGCACCAGCGTCGAAATCGTCTGCCCGCGCGGCCTCGAGATTCGCGGCGACGCGCTCGCGCTTCGCAGCGCGGTGGAGAACGTGGCCGCCAACGCCCTCGAGGCTTTCCAACGGCGCGGCGAAGGAGGACGGCTCAGGCTGACGGCTGCGCGGAAACAGGAGGTCGTGGAGCTTCTCGTCGAGGACGATGGACCCGGCATCGACGAGCCGCTGCGCGCCCGCCTCTTCACGCCCTTCGCGTCCGGGCATGCGGGCACAGGCCTGGGTCTTGCCATCGCGCGAGCGTTGGCCCGCGCGGGAGGCGGCGAACTCGTCTATGTCGACCCCGGCCCGCTCTCGACCGAGCGGACCACCTTCCGCTTCACCTTCCCCGCAGCGTAGGGTGTTGCGGTGAGTGAGCCGACCGCATTACCGCACAAGCATCGTTTGCTGCTGCTGGTCGAAGACGAAGCCGACGCCCGCACCATCCTCTGTCGCCGCCTGCAGGCCTTTGGCTGGGAATGTCTCCCCCACCCCAGCGGCGAGTCGGCGTTGCGTGATTCCGAGCTCCGCTTCGTCGAGGCGGTGGTGGCCGACGTGGTGCTGGGCGAAGGCCGGATGACGGGCATCGAGCTCATCTCCGCCCTGCGCCGCGAGGAGGTTCGTGCCCCCGTGGTGCTGGTGACTGCGTTCGCCGATCAGCAGCGCCTCAAGGCGGCGCTCAACGCCGGCGCGGCCCACCTGCTCGAGAAGCCGTTCACCACCGAAGCGCTGCGCGCGGTGCTCGAGAAGGTGACCGGCGCCGACGTCGATCTCTTGCGCCTGGTGAACCGCGCGCTCTCCCGGGCCCGGCTGACGCGCAAGGAAGAAGAGGTCGCGCGCCTGGTATTGAAGGGCCTGAGTTCCGCCGAAATCGGGCAGCTGATCGGCAACAGCGAAAAGACCATCAAGCAGCACCTGACCCAAGTCTACGCAAAGCTCGGTGTCACCTGCCGCGCTGAATTCTTCCACCTGATCTTTCCGAGCTAGCTAGGACCAATGCCGGTCAGTTAGCAGCGCCTTTCCTCTCTGCAGGGAACGCCGTCTTGGAGACCGTGGGCGTCGTCTTCATCGCGCGGCTTGCCTACCGCGGAAAGGGGAGGACCTCAAACGACCTCCCCGAGCTACGTACGATGTATGGCGATGGGACAGGTTGCCAACCACCCCTGAAAGAGGGGGAACCAGGTCAGCGCAGCCTGAAGGAGAGAAAACCGGATGACTGTCGACTGGGATGACTGTCGACTGGGCGAGGAACGGATGCGCGCTTGCGAACGGTTTGCGCAAGAGCTTCAGCGCGCGAGAGCCGCAGGAGGAGCGTGGGGGTCGACGAACGAGTTCGCGACACCCCTCGCAACCCAGGTCGATGACGCAACACCGGTCAAGGGGGGGCGCGTATGTCTGAGGGCGGCGACCCCACGCTTCTCCTGCGGCGTTCGTTGCCAAGTGAAAGGCCTTAACTGAGTGGCATTGTGAGCTAGGACTGCAACGCGCCCGGTACAGGGCGACAGTCTGGGGACACTATTTGATGATGCATGGTGTCCCCGCAGGTCCGCGCAGTCATGCACCGCGCAGTCCTAATCCATGTACCGCCGCCCCAGCAGCAGCACCAGCGCGTCGCGCGCGCAGTTCTCGCAGTATCCGTGCTGGTCCCTCATGGCCTGCAGCATCTTCTCCACCGCCTCGACGTCTTTGCTGGAAAGCTGCGCGCGCTCCTCGCCAAGGTAGCGCAGCACGCGCTCGCTGTTCTTGCGCAGGGTCCGCTTGCGCTCGTCGAAGAAGTGGTCGCGCAGGCGCCGGAACAGATCGGGAAAGATCTGCGAGTAGTCGATTTCGCCCTCCGGGTGATCGAGCCGGTGCGCGCCCACAGTGCTGATCAGCGCACGCCGGAATTCGCGCCGGTCCTCGCCGCTGGCCATCACGATGCCCTCGGTCTGGGCCATCATCTCCTCGTCGGGCCGCTCGGCGTCGCCGGTGTGCTTGTTGCGCAGCCGCTCTCCACGGGTCCACGCCAGCACGTGCAGCACATACTTTTCAAACAGCTCCCGATATTGCTTCTCGCTGACGAGGCCCATCGCCTCGCGCACCTCGTCGTCGAGCAGATCCAGATAGACGCCCTCGGTCTGGCGCACGAACTCCTCGTGATCGTGATAGCCGTCGACCACTTCCTGCTGGAGGAACTCGTAGACTGACTTGTCGCGCGTCAGCGCCTCCAGCTCTTCCAGCACCGCCTGCGGCGTCAGGCACTTGTAGTCCGGGTTCTGCGCGGCGTTGGAGATGACCGTCTTCACCTCGCGCGCGGAGGCCCCGCTGCGCCCCTCGTAGTTGGGATACGAGTCCGACTCACGCCAGAGATCCTGCAGGTGCTTCTTCAGCTCTTTGGCCTGCTGCGAGCTGAGCCGGTCCGGCGCCTCGCCCTGGTCGTAGAGCCGCGCCTTTTCCAGCGGCGTGAGGTGGTCCACCAGCTTGCGCAAGTCGCCCTTGTAACGGTCGGCGACCGGCTTCTTGAGCCGCGTCAGCACGGCCCAGTGCGCCGCCACAAAGGTGGCGTGAGGCGCGACATGCTTGCCGATGGTCCCCGCCAGGCGGTGCTCGTAGACCCGCTGCTCCTCGCTCACGCGGCGCAGATACGGCACACGCACCAGCTCGATGCGCCCCTTGAATGAAGCGAAGTCGCCCATCTCCTTGAACGCGGAGAGATGCTTCTCGTTGGACGATGCGATCAAAACGCTATCGAGGTGGAGCAGGAAGTGGCTCATCCGCGCGATGCCGGTTTCCACCGTGCCGAGCAGATATTTGTAATGGTCGAGCGGACGCTTCAATAAATCGCTGAACTCGATCACGCCGCGGTTGCCGGAAACAAGCGGACCGTACGGCTCATACAAAGCCAGGTTCTGCAGGGCACCCGGCAGCGCGCCGTGGCTTCGGTCGTGCGTGATCTGGCGATAGTCGGCGTCGACCGACATCTGCGGCTCGACCGTGACCGCGCCGATCATGTACCGCCGCGAGAGGTAGAAGCGCTCAACCTGGACGTGGCGCAGAACTTTCAGGACGTCGCCGTTGTACGACTGCAGGAGCGCCGCGTAGATCTGCCGGCACTTGTGGCACAGCTCGCCCTCGAGCACGCCCGCGGCCAGCTGGAAGTCATCGCCCGGCTTGCAGGCGTCGGCGAGCAGCCGCTGCCGCTCGCCGCGCGGGATGAGGAAGAGCGGGTGGTCCTTCATCTCGCAGGCGATGCGCGCGTCGACCTGCTCGCCCTCGAGGTGCGCATAGCTCTCGACACGCTGGCCGCCCACCACCTTGCCCTCGCCGAAGCCGATGGAGCCCTTGACCAGCTTCTCCGAGGGGAAGATCCAGTTGAAGCGGTAGAGGGCCCCCGCCTCCTTGCGCGAATAATCCTCCAGGCCGCGCTGCAGCGCCGCGACCAGCGAGCTCTTGGCCGACCCGTTGGGCCCGTGAAGCAGGATCAGCTTGTTGACGCGCCCCGCGCGGACGAACGAGTTGAGGATGCGGTAGATGGCGTTCTGCACGTCCTCCAGACCGCTGACGGGCGCCCCGCCCTCGCCCTCCTGGATCGAGGCCGACTGATCGAAAGGCCGGTCAAAGATCTTGAAGCGCCGCTCCGGCCCGCCCGGCTTCTGCACGATCTCGGTGCCGTAGTAGTCGAGCGAGTCGCGGATGTACCGCGCGCCGTCTCGCGCATGGACGCGCGGCGCCTCCAAGAACGCCTCCATGTACTCCTGGAAGGCGAGGATGGTCTTGTTGTCGAGGAAGGCCCGCTGGACCTGGTCCCCGACGGTCTTCAAGTAGCGAAGGGAATCCACCATGATAGTCTAACCCTCTGTGAGCAAGATCATCGGCATCGACCTCGGAACGACGAACAGCTGCGCCGCCATCGTCGAGAATGGCACGGTCAAGCTCATTCCTTACAAGGGGGGCGAGTTCATCATTCCTTCCATCTTCGCCATCGATGAGAAAGGAAACGAGTTGATCGGCCACGAGGCAAAGCGCCAGTGGCAGCTCAATCCGCGCAATACGGTCTATGCGGCGAAGCGACTGGTCGGGCGCTCGTTCACCAGCGATGTCGTAGCTGCGATGCAGAAGACCGTCGCTTACGAGATGAAGCCGGGCGAGCGCAATGACGTGCTGCTCGACATCGGCCACAAGCACTTTCGATTGGCGGAAATCAGCGCCAAGATTTTGAACAAGATACGCGTGGTCGCGCAGGACTACCTGCAGGAAAAGGTCAGCCGCGCGGTGGTCACCGTGCCCGCCTATTTCACCGACCGGCAGCGGCAGGCCGTGAAGGACGCGGGCAAGCTGGTCCAGCTCGAGGTCGTGCGGATCATCAATGAGCCGACCGCGGCGGCGCTCGCCTACGGCATCGGCAAGAACCTGCACGAGACGGTGGTCATCTACGACCTGGGCGGTGGCACCTTCGATGTCTCCATCATCGAAATCCGCGACCGCGTCTTCGAGGTCAAGGCCACCGGCGGCGACATCTTCCTCGGCGGGCTCGACTTCGACCAGGCGATGATTGATTACGTCATTCGCGAATTCCAGAAAAAGCACGACATCGATCTCAGCACCGACCCGGTGGCGATGCAGCGGATCAAGGACCTGGCCGAGCGCATCAAGATCGACCTGAGCTCGCGCGAGCAGGCGCCGTTCAACGTTCCGTTCGTGACCATGACCCTGCAGGGGCAGCCGCTCAACATCGACTTCGTCTTCACCCGGCTGATGCTGGAGGAGATGACCACCAAGCTGGTCGATCGCTCCATCGAGATCCTGAACCGGGTGATGAAGGACGCTGACCTCGACCCGGCCCGCGTGGACGAACTTCTGCTGGTCGGCGGGCAGACCCGCATGCCCGTGGTCCAGAAGCGCCTCACCGCGCTGTTCGGCAAGCCGCCCTCGAAAGGCGTGCATCCTGACGAAGCGGTGGCCATCGGCGCCGCGCTCTACGCCCACTCGCTGGAGGACAACTCCAACCTGCGCCTGCAGCTGCTCGACGTGATCCCGATGGCCATCGGGCTGGAGAAAGCCGGCGGCTCTTTCCATGAGGTCTTCCCGCGCAACGCAGCCATCCCCAACGCCAAGGCCATCGAGGCGACCACCAGCTACGACGGCCAGACCGAGGTGGCCATGCGCATCTTCCAGGGCGACGCTCCCGAGGTCGCGCAAAACGAGCTGCTCGGCGACTTTCTCTTCAGCGGCCTGCGGCCCGGCGAGGCGGGCAAAGCGCGGATCGAGATCACCTTCGACGTCAACATCGAGGGCATCCTCACCATGTCGGCGCGCGACCCCGACACCGGCAAGCAGATGAAGACCACGGTGCGCGTGACCCAGCACTGATGTTGGTCTTTCGGGCATCTCCCGAAAACATCGATTTGAGCGCCGTGCATGCGGCGGCGCCGGTCGCCGACCTGCACGCGCATCCCGCGCTGAACGCCTATTACCTGCGCCGGGACCTGGGCCGAGAGCACAAGCCGCCAGGAATATTCAATCCGTTGCGGCAACAGATCGATCTGCCGCGGGCGCGCGCGGGCGGGCTGCGCGTGCTGACCGCATGCGCGTATGTGCCGGCCGCCGCCATTCCCTGGCCGCGCCCGTTCAAGGCGGCGCTGGGATGCTTCGACGCGCTCGAGGAACTCTGTGCGCGGAACCCCACGCTCCTGCAGCTGGCGCGGCGGCGCGGCGAGGTCGCGCCCATCCTGGCCGCCGGCAAGATCGCCTTGATTCATGCCGCCGAGGGCGGGCACCACATCGAGCGATCGCTGGAGAAGCTCGAGGTGCTTGCGTCGCGCGGGCTGCGCTACCTGACGCTGACGCACTTCATCCACAACGGACTGGCGCAGCCGGCGCTGATGCCTGGCCATCCGTGGTTCTCGCTGCTCCGAGGCAAGCCAGGGCTGACCGCGCTGGGCCGCGAAGTGGTGCGCAGGTGCGAGACCTTGAACGTGCTGGTCGACGTCACGCACTGTTCCGAACGGTCGTTCGCGGACGTCGCCTCTGTCGCGACGCGCCCGCTGATCGCAACGCACACCGGATTCCGCCGCTTCTTTCCCTCGGAGCGCAACCTCTCCGACGAGCAGCTGCGCATCGTCGCGCAGTCGGGAGGGATGGTCGGCGTCATCACCTGGGACAGGCTGCTGGGCGGGCCGGACCTTGAGCACATGGTCGACACCATCGTGCACGGCGCGCTGGTGGCGGGGCCGCAACACATCGGCATCGGGACGGACTTCGACGGCTGGGTGCACAGCGCGCGCGGCATCCGCGAGGCGCGGGACTATCCCGCCATCACCGAGCGGCTCGCACAGCGCGGCTTCACCGCTGTCGAAATCACCGGCATCCTCGGCGGCAACTACCTTCGCGTGCTCGGCGAGAGCTGAAACTCAAGCTGTCTCCGGAGATTTTTTCTGGAAGCGCGGCAGGAAGGCGGCGCCCAGGATCAGAGTGCTTGAAAGTTGAATGGCGTGGAGGCCGATGGCGAACGCTGCCGCTTTTTCCTTCGAGCCCCCGAAGGCAACCAGCGCCATGGTGGCGCCGAGTTCGAAGCTGCCCAGATTTGCCGGGGGCGAGGGGACCACGAGCGCGAGGTTCAGCCCGAAGAGGACCGCCATCGCGTGGGCCAGGTCGTGCGGCAGGTGGAACGCGCCGAGGGCGATCTGCGTGGAGACGATCTCGATCACCCAGGCGCAAACGGAATAGAGCAGCGCCGGCACCACCACGCGCGGGTTGCGCAGGCCGACCAGCCCGCCGCGCAGCCGCGCGATCAGATGCTGGATTCGACCCGGCCGCTCCCGCGCGGACGGCGCGCGCGCAAGCCGAAGCAGCCCCAGCGCAAAGAGGATTGCCGCGGCCATCCCTCCCCAGATCAAGAGCGACATCCAGCGGGGCACCGGCAGGAGCAGAGGCAGCGCCGCGGCGAAAGCGAACATCACGATGCCATTGATGGCGTGGTCGAGCGCGACGGTGCCGGCTGCTTCGGCGCGGCCCATGCCGGTTGCGCGTGAGAGGAGCTCGAAGCGGACGGCTTCACCGGCGCGGACCGGCAGCACCGCGCTGGCCGCATACGAGACGCACTGCACGGCGACGATGGTCATCAGCGATACCGGCCGCACCGCCCCCGCCAGCGCTCGCCAGCGAAGCGCGCTGCAGAAGAGTCCGGGCAGACCGACGACCACCACCAGCAACAGAAGTTCGAGGTCGGCACCTCGCAGCGCGGCCCGGAGCGTCGGCCAGTCAAGCCGCCGCGCGAGCAGGACCAGACAGGCCGCGAGCAGCATCCAGATCGCGATGCGGAGCGCGAAGAGGAGTCGCTTGCGTTCGGTCATCTAGTTGGGAGGCCTCGCGTGCGGAGTCGCGGGCGCGGGCGCGGGCGCGGGCGCGGTGGCCGGGCGCGAGGTGGGCGGGGACGCGCGTTGCGAATCCTGGCGCGGCGCCACCTGCGCGGGCCGCTGCCCCGGCTGTGCAGAGGGCCGCGGTGACGGCCCCTGCGATGGGCGCTGTTGCTGCCCCTGCGATGGGCGCGGTTGCGGCCCCTGTGACGACGGGCGCTGTTGCTCCGCCTGTGATGGCCAGGCCGGGCGCTGCGGCTGCACCTGCGCCGGACTCGCGCGCATGTACGGAGCGCCCACCTGTCCGACCGGCACCGAGCGCGGCCGGTAGAACGACGCCGCCCCGCCCGGCGCGGCGGGCCCAGCCTTTTGCGCTCGCGGAGCATCGGCGATCTGCAGTGGCCTCACGCCGTGGCCCGTCTGCTGCTCAACCGCGCGCACGACCGGACCCGCTTGAGGGCCGCGGACGGGTGCGGCCCAGACGCGCGCGCCCTGCGCGATGGGCACCGCGTAGTGCGGCACCGGTTGCAGGAAATGGCGCTGCTCGACGAAGACCCAGTTGTGCGGCTGCTCGTAATAGACGTTGCGGGGGCCGAGCGGGCACCAACCTGCATAGCCGTCGCCCCAACGCCACGAGACCCACGCCGGCGCCCACACGCTGCCGGGTAACCAGACCCAGCCTGCGTCTTGCTCATAGGCCCAGCGGCCGTAGTGGTAGACGGCCCAGCCGAACGGCTCGTCACTCATCCAGGCCCAGCCCGCCGTGGTGGACTGCCAGCGGCCGGCGTAATAGGGCTGCCAGTTCGCGTCCACGTTGGCGGGCCGCCAGACCGTGCCGTATTCGGGCGTATCGATCCACTCGCCGTTCGATGACAGCGCAGGATCGCTGCGGAAGTCGTCGACGGAAGGCCCTTGCTGCTGCTCGTCGCGAGAATCGTTGCGCCCGTCGTCGTCGTCGTAATCCTCGGCACGTGCCGCGAGCGAAAAGAAGACCAGCGTGAGTGCTGCGAAGTTGCGAAGCATGGAGCACCTCCCGGCAACTTGGACGCCCGGCGACCGCACCTGTTCAACGCCGAAGCGATCGCGGCGCCTCACGTGAAAGGGAAGGCGCCGGAGGAGCAGATTGCAGCACGAATTGCCGTCCGAAACGACTAAGCCTCAATGCCGGTCAGTTAGCAGCGCCTTTCCTCTCTGCAAGGAACGCCGCCTGGAGACCCCGCCGTTCTAGCCCGCAAGCGCGCCGGAGATCTTCGTCTCCATCGCGCGGCTGGCCTACCGCGGGTGGAGGATCTCAAACGACCTCCCCGAGCCAGGTACCTTGTATGGCGATGGGACAGGTTG